>RXJC01000147.1:11832-12090 GCA_003963435.1 Bradyrhizobiaceae bacterium
AACAACAGGATGCCGCCCTGGGGCGACATCCTCAGCGACGATCAGATTGGGGACCTCTGGGCCTTCATCTCCAGCCGGAGGAAACCATGAGGGGCCGCTTTTTTGCCTGGAGCCTTGCCGCGCTTCTGTCGACCATGGCATCGGCCGCGCTTGCGGCCGACGATCCGCTGAAGATCTGTCTCGACGAGGACCGGCCGCCGCTCTCGGCGCATCACCGCGGCAAGCCGGATGCCGGCTTCGACGTGCTGCTGGCGCAGG
>RXJC01000147.1:12140-26650 GCA_003963435.1 Bradyrhizobiaceae bacterium
GCAGGCGGTGGCAGAGCGGCTCGGACGGCCGCTGACGATCCAGTGGTTCGAGAGCAAGCTGGACGAAGATTCCAGCCCGCAGCTCGAGGCCAATGCGCTGCTCTCCGATGGACGCTGCTCGCTGGTCGGCGGCTACGCCTTGACGCAGGATTCGCTGGTTGCACCCGGCATGAAGACGGCTCGCCTGCCTGATTTCGCCGGGGCCACGCGCGACGACCGGCGGCGCCGCGTCGCGCTCGGCGTGCTCACCCCGAGCCAGCCTTACGTCTATTCGCCGATGACGGTGGTGCTCGGGCCGAAGGCAACCGGCCGCAAGATCGGCGACATCACCGATCTCGCCGGGCTTCGTCTGGTCATCGAAAGCGGCTCGCTTGGCGATGCCATCCTGATGACCTTCGACAAGGGGCGGCTGATCGACAGCATCACCCATCTCGTCCCCGGCCGCGACGATCTCCTCGGCGCGCTGCAACGCGGCGACTATGACGCGACGCTGATCGACCTCGCCCGCTTTGACGCCTATCGCGCCGCGCATCCCGACACGGCACTCTCCGCGTCCGGCTATTACTATCCGATCGGCGCCAATCGCGGCTATGTCGGGCTTGCCGGCGATGGCGCGCTGATCGAGGCCGTCAACAAGGCGCTGAGCGGGCTTGCTGCAGAGGGCAAGATCGCCGAGTTCGGCAGGCAGGCCGGCCTCACCTATCTGCCGCCGCGCGAGCCCGCCATCCTGGGCGACGTGTGGACGAAGATCATTCAGCGGTGATCGGGAAGGTCCTGGTCTCCCGGACGCGCTGCACCGCCTCGGGACGATGCTTCGCATCGCCTTGAGCGCGCTGCGCTGCGTTCGGGGTACGGACGTAGCGCCCGCCGTGTCTCAGCTCTGTCCGACCGAATGCGCCAATCTGTCTCGCCTGATGCCCATGGCAGCGTCAGCCTGGTGCAGTACCGTGCCCGGAACCGGGAGAGAATCATGTCCACAAAAATCGATCGCCGCCACTTCATCGCCGCCGGAGCCGGCGTCGTCGCGATGCCGTTCGTCTCGCGCGGCGCCTCGGCACAAGGCAGCTGGCCGTCGCGACAGATCCGCATGATCTGCAGCTATCCCGCCGGCGGGCAGACCGACCTGCTCGCGCGCGCTTATGGTGAATTCATCTCGAAGCAGGTCGGCAAGACTGTGGTCATCGAGAACAAGCCCGGCGCCTCCGGCGCGATCGGCACGGCCGAGGTCGCCCGCGCCGAGCCCGACGGCCACACCATGCTGTGCTCGATCTCGACCACCTACATCATGAACCGGGTGGTGATGAAGAATTCCGGCTACGACATGGACAAGGATCTGACGCTCGTCAGCGTCATTCCGGGCGCGGGCCTGCTGCTGGTGGCGAACCCCAAGACTGGCGTCAGGACGCTGGAGGATTTCGTGGCCTTCGCGCGCAAGAGCGGCAAGGTGAACTTCGGCACCTACAGCGCGGGCTCGGCCCCGCACATGACGATCAACGAGCTCAACAAGCAGTACGGCCTCAGCATCGAGCCGGTACATTACCGTGGCGAGGCCCCGATGTGGACCGGCATGCTCGAAGGCACGCTCGACGCCGCGATGGGAAGCTACACGGCGGCGCAGTCGGTCCTGCAGAGCGACCGCGGCACCGTATTCGCGGTGCATTCGAAGAAGGTCGATGCGATCCCCGCGATCAAGACGCTTCCCGAGCAAGGCGCGACCTCGAAATTCTTCACCGTGAGCGGATTCTCCGGATGGGCGGTGCCGAAGGCGACCCCGCAAGCGGTCGTCGACCGCCTCGCCGAGCTGTGCGTTGCCGCCAATGGCGATCCCAAAGTGAAAGAGGTGCTCGCGACTTTCGTGCTCGAGCCCGCGATTGGCTTCAAGGAGACCAACGAGCTGTATCGGCGCGAACTGCCGATCTGGATCGAGAGCGCGAAGTCGCTCGGCCTCGAGCCAGCCTAGGCTTCGAGCGGGGGGGGGCCAGCGCGCCGGTCGCCCCCTTCCCGCCCGGAATCCGACCAAAGCCTAGTGTCGGAGGCGCATTTTCCCACTATGATTGCGCCTCTCTGCCAACACATAGGGCCGATCGCATGACACCGGATGCAGTCGCCGTCGCCGTTATGGTCATCCTGCTCTTTCCGATGGGCTATTTCACGCTGGCTTCCCCCGCTTTCCTGCTGGTGAAGCTCGATATAAGGCCGGTCGCCCTGCTGTTGCGCGGAATGTTCAACGCCCATTTTCTGGTCATGCGCGTTGCCGGGATCGTCGCAACGCTCGCTTTGCTGCTCGACGGACGCCCGCTCGCCGCGATCGGCGTTGGCTTGCTTGCGGTTCTCGCGATCGGCGGGCGCAGCTGGTTCATGCAGCAGATGGACGAACAGCTCAGCGCCAGCGAAGCCGGCGATACCAGTGCCGCGAGCCGGTTGCGCCGGCTGCATTGCAGCGGAATGCTCTGCAACGCCGTGTTGCTTGCCGCTCTGCTGGTCAGCATTCCCTACATTGCCGCATCGGCATAAGCGGCTGGTCACCGGCGCGACTTGATCGCCGAAGCGACGTCGCCGCTCTGACCCTAATGCCCGTTCGAGCTCGCCGCGCCCTGCTGCGCCTTGTGGATCGAGGACGGCACCACACCAAAGTATTTCCGGAACACCCGGCTGAAATGCGACGAGCTGGAGAAGCCCCAGGAGAACGCGACGTCGGTGATGGTCTTGCCGGCGTGGGCCTCGAGCTCCTGGCGGCAGTTCTGCAGGCGCGCCTGCCAGATGTAGTCGCTCACCGTGGTACCGCGCTCGGAGAACAGCATGTGCAGATAGCGCTTGGAGCAGCCGAGCTCGGCGGAGATCTGGTCAATGCACAGATCCGGATCGCGCAAGTGCTCGCGGATGAAGAACTGCGCGCGCACATACATCGCCTCGGGCCCGACACGGTCGAACATCGTGTCAGCCTCGCGCAGCGGCAGCAGCAACAGGTCGATCAGCGAGTCGGCAACGCCGACCGCGCTGTTCGCCGACAGCTTCGCCGCCTCGTCGAAAGTCGCATGGACGAAGTCGTGGGCGATCCGCCCCGTGCCCGTCCTCGCCGACAGCTTGCAGGCCGGCATCCGCTGCGACGGGAAGCCGCGGTCGCGCAGCAGCGCCTTCGGCACGATCACGACGTCGTGGCGCGTGAAGGCCGGGCTGATGATCGAGTGCGGACAGGAGACGTCATAGGCGATGATATCGCCGGGGTTGATTTCGATGTGACGGCCTTCTTGTTCGAAATAAGACACGCCGTAGGTCTGGAAGTGAATCTTGATGTAAGGGTGCTCGTTGGCCTTGGCGCGCGCCAGCGTATGCGCGATGCGATGCTGGCTCACCTCGATCTGGCAAAGCTTCAGGCGCGAGACACTCGTGTAGTCGATGCGGCCTTCGAGCGAGGATGCTTCCAGCGGGTCGACGTCGAAATGCCCACACAGGCTCGTCAGCCCGTCGATCCAGCTCTGGATCTGGCGCTTCGGCGTCATGCCGGTCGTCGAGAGCGTGTGAATGGTGTCGGACATTAATCCAGCCACTGGTTTGATCCGGAGATTCGACGCGAATCGCGACCAGCGCTTGCTGAAGCCCTCAGCCGAGATTGCGTGACGTTTACCTCGAATTTGAGCGGTCTTTTGGCACGAGCGCCATCGGTCCATTGCCACCCTTAGAAGTTAATCCTCCGCCTTAGTTGCAGCGCCGTCAAGGGGAACCTGAGCGTTGAACGTGCTGCCAAGCGCTGCGGAAGCCGCTGAATTCGCTACTGCAAAATCAAAATCTTCGCGTCCGTGCGCTGTCGAGCAAACCGGTTTCTCTCTTGGGCAAGTTTCCCGATGGCGAAGCCGTTAGGGATTGCGGCAGGAACAACAAGAACGGGCCGCTCCTGCACGTGGACCCGTGGCTCTCATCAGGAGGAGGAAACAGCACAGCATCGTTTCTGGTCCGAAACGTGACCGCCCTGCACGAGCAGACGCCGGACGAGAAGCCCGGTGAATCATCAATGCTTCGGGAAAAATAAACGAGACCAACGGAGGAATGACTATGCGCAAGGTGCTACTGGCGACCTTTCTTGGCTCAGCGGCGGCTCTCGCCGTCGGGAGCGCCTCGGCCAATGACGAACTGATCAAGATGTCGCAGAACCCGAAAGACTGGGTGATGCCGACCGGCGACTACGCCAATACTCGCTATTCCAAGCTCAACCAGATCAACGCACAAAACGTAGGCAAGCTCCAGGTTGCCTGGACCTTCTCGACCGGCGTGCTGCGCGGCCACGAAGGCGGCCCGCTGATCGTCGGCAACATGATGTACGTCCACACCCCGTTCCCGAACAAGGTCTACGCCATTGACCTTTCGCACGAGAACAAGATCGTCTGGAAGTACGAGCCGAAGCAGGATCCGAACGTCATCCCCGTGATGTGCTGCGACACGGTTAACCGCGGCCTGGCTTACGGCGACGGCAAGATCTTCCTGCATCAAGCCGACACCACCCTCGTCGCGCTCGACGTCAAGACCGGCCAAGTTGCATGGACCGCCAAGAATGGCGATCCCAGCAAGGGCGAGACCGGCACCTCGGCGCCCATGGTCATCAAGGACAAGGTGCTGATCGGCATCTCCGGCGGCGAGTTCGGCGTCCAGGCCCACATGTCGGCCTACGACATCAAGACCGGCAAGCTGGCATGGCGCGGCTATTCGGAAGGACCGGACAACCAGATTCTGGTCGACGACAAGACCACCGCACTCGGCAAGCCGATCGGCAAGGACTCGAGCCTCAAGACCTGGCAAGGCGATCAGTGGAAGATCGGCGGCGGCGCGACCTGGGGCTGGATCTCCTACGATCCCGAGCTGAACCTCGTCTACTACGGTTCGGGCAACCCCTCGACCTGGAATCCGAAGCAGCGTCCGGGCGACAACAAATGGTCGATGACGATCTGGGCGCGCAACCCGGATACCGGCGTTGCCAAGTGGGTCTATCAGATGACGCCCCACGACGAGTGGGACTATGACGGCGTCAACGAGATGATCCTCTCGGATCAGTCGATCAACGGCCAGCCGCGCAAGCTGCTGACGCATTTCGACCGCAACGGCCTCGCCTACACCATGGACCGCGCCACCGGCGAGCTGCTGGTTGCCGAAAAGTACGATCCGAAGGTGAACTGGACCTCCGGCGTCGACATGGACAAGAACTCGCCGACCTACGGCCGTCCGAAGGTGCTCGACGCAGCTTCGACCGACAAGGCGGGCGAGGACCACAACGTGAAGGGCATCTGCCCGGCCGCGCTCGGCACCAAGGACGAGCAGCCGGCAGCCTACTCGCCGGACACGCAGCTGTTCTACGTTCCGACCAACCACGTCTGCATGGACTACGAACCGTTCAAGGTGAGCTACACCGCAGGCCAGCCCTATGTGGGTGCGACGCTGTCGATGTATCCGCCGCCGGGTGAAACCCACATGGGCAACTTCATCGCCTGGGACGGCAAGACCGGCAAGATCGTCTGGTCGAACAAGGAGCAGTTCTCGGTCTGGTCGGGTGCGCTCGCCACCGCCGGCGGCGTGGTATTCTACGGCACGCTCGAAGGCTACCTGAAGGCGGTCGACGCCAAGACCGGCAAGGAGCTCTACAAGTTCAAGACTCCCTCCGGCATCATCGGCAACGTCACCACCTATGAGAACGGCGGCAAGCAGTATGTCGCAGTGCTCTCCGGCGTCGGCGGCTGGGCCGGCATTGGTCTGGCCGCTGGCCTGACCGATCCGACCGCAGGTCTCGGCGCAGTCGGTGGCTACGCGGCTCTCAGCAACTACACGGCACTCGGCGGCACGCTGACCGTGTTCTCGCTGCCGAACTAGGCCCATCAGCATCGCTCCGGCGCGTGGATCAACTCCACGCGCCGGCTCGTCTCCCCCGGGCTCCTGCGAGGATAAATCTCTTGCGTAAAATCTGCTCTGTCATTGCTGCGATGATCTTGGTTGCGTCCGGAGGAATTGCTGTTGCCGACGGCTCGGGCGACCCGACTGCCGTCAAGCAGAACGAAACTGGTGAATGGCTCGATAAGGAAGGAAATCCGACCTACAAGATCACCGAAGGATCCGTGGACTGGTACACCTATTCCGGATACCGCCGCTATCACTCGGACTGCCATGTCTGTCATGGCCCGGACGGAATGGGTTCGACCTACGCGCCGGCGCTGAAGGATTCGCTCAAGACGATGAGCTACGCCGATTTTCTCGGCGTCGTCGCCTCGGGCCGCAAGAATATCTCGACGGCCTCCGAGAACGTGATGCCGGCCTTCGGTGATAACCCAAACGTCGCCTGCTACATGGACGATCTCTACGTCTATCTGCGCGCTCGCTCCAACGAGGCCTGGGGCCGCGCTCGACCGAGCAAGCATGAGGACAAGAACGACGCCTATACCAAGAACGAAGACTCATGCATGGGCAAGAAGTGAACGTTTGAAAGCCCGCCGAGACTTAGTTTAGGCGTCCCTTCGAGAATTTGAGGAGCTACCGATGAAGACACGTGCCGCCGTCGCTTTCGAGGCCAAGAAGCCGCTTGAGATCGTCGAGGTCGACCTGGAAGGACCCAAGGCCGGCGAAGTCCTGGTGGAGATCAAGGCGACCGGTATCTGCCATACCGACGCCTATACGCTCGACGGTCTCGACAGCGAGGGAATCTTCCCGTCGATCCTGGGGCATGAGGGCGCCGGCATCATTCGCGAGATCGGCCCCGGCGTGACCTCGGTGAAGCCGGGAGACCACGTCATCCCGCTCTACACGCCGGAATGCCGGCAGTGCAAAAGCTGCCTCAGCCAGAAGACCAATCTCTGCACCGCGATCCGCGCGACGCAGGGCAAGGGCGTGATGCCCGACGGCACCAGCCGTTTCTCCTACAAGGGCAAGCCGATCTACCACTATATGGGCTGCTCGACCTTCTCGAACTTCACGGTGCTGCCTGAGATCGCGGTCGCCAAGATCCGCGAGGACGCGCCGTTCGACAAGAGCTGCTACATCGGCTGCGGCGTCACCACCGGTGTCGGAGCCGTCGTCAACACCGCCAAGGTCGAGCCGGGGGCCAACGTGGTCGTGTTCGGCCTCGGCGGCATCGGCCTCAACGTCATCCAGGGCGCCAAGATGGCGGGCGCCGACAAGATCATCGGCGTCGACATCAACGATTCCAAGGAAGAATGGGGCAAGCGGTTCGGCATGACCCACTTCGTCAACCCCAAGAAGGTCACGGGCGACATCGTCCAGCACCTCGTCGGCCTGACCGACGGCGGTGCCGACTACACCTTCGACTGCACCGGCAACACCACGGTGATGCGCCAGGCGCTGGAAGCCTGCCATCGCGGCTGGGGCACCTCCATCATCATCGGCGTCGCGGAGGCCGGCAAGGAGATCTCCACCCGCCCGTTCCAGCTCGTCACCGGGCGCAACTGGCGCGGCACCGCTTTCGGCGGCGCGCGTGGCCGCACCGACGTGCCGAAGATCGTCGACTGGTACATGAACGGAAAGATCCAGATCGATCCGATGATCACCCACGTGCTCAAGCTCGAGGAGATCAACAAGGGCTTTGACCTCATGCATGAGGGCAAATCCATCCGTTCAGTCGTCGTGTTCTAGCTCGAAAGCGTCACCCCAAGGAGGATCGACCCATGACTGTTGCACTCCATCCATCGATCGACAACGGCCTCAAACAAGGCAGCGGCAGCTTCGCCGGCGGCACGCTGGTCTGCAAATGCAAGGACCACCCGGTCAAGGTCGGGATCAAGGGCGACGTCGCCCACAACCACGCCTGCGGCTGCACCAAATGCTGGAAGCCGCAGGGCGCGACGTTCTCCGTGGTCGCCGTGGTACCGCGCCAGAACGTCACCGTGCTCGAGAACGGCGACAAGCTCCAGATCGTCGACCCCTCCGCGGTGATCCAGCGCCACGCCTGCAAGGCCTGCGGCACGCACATGTACGGCCGCATCGAGAACAAGGGCCACCCGTTCTACGGTCTCGACTTCATCCATCCCGAGCTGTTCCAGGAACAGGGCTCGCAGGCGCCGCAATTCGCCGCCTTCGTCTCCTCCGTGATCGAATCGGGCGTGAAGCCGGAGCAGATGGCGGGCATCCGTGCGCGGCTGAAGGAGATCGGGCTCGAGCCCTATGATTGCCTGTCGCCGGCGCTGATGGACGCCATCGCGACCCACGTGGCGAAAGCCAAAGCGGCCTAGGATTCCCCCTGAGCTGGCCGGGCCACCATGCTCCGGCCAGACCTCCCCGGCTCGCTGGCGCCGACCTCCGCCAGCGAGTCGGACTGGTTCGCGGTTTGAGACTCCGCGCTTTGAAGACTGCGGGCTTAAAGACCATGGCGGCGACGCCGCCGCTTCCGTACCACGCGTCTGTGAGGGCATCAGCTCCCTCAGTCCTGGTCTCTGAATGACTGCGCAGTGCCGCCAGCTTCCGTCTTGAAGTCCCCGGCCCACTGCGTTTCTCCCTCCCTCGACTGAGGCATCCTGCTTCGTCCGCGCAGTCTGGCGGACGAAGCCTTTTTACATCGCACCTGCTGTACGCGAGCACGTGGGTTCGCACGGCGCGATGCCGCGCCCTGCTTTTGACAAACCATCGATGCAATCTATTCCCGGTGAGAACACCCGGCTGTGAACGCCGGGCCGGCACGATCTCTGTTACGGTCGCGCCGTCACGATGCCGCGCAAAAATACAATCAACCAAGAACAAGCACGGGAGGTATCGCACACATCCGGACATCGAGAGTCGCATCCCTACCCCCTGCCGGGATCTGCCCGTGCAGGACTGTGGGCCGGGATGCGACGACACGACGCAAGTGGCGTTGCGCCGCCTGGCATCGGCGCGTTTTGAATTTGGCATGCTTATGAAGAGCGAGGGACGATCATGATCAAGGTGAAGATCAACGGCCAGGAACAGAGCTGGGACGGTGACCCGGATCTCCCGCTACTCTGGTTCCTGCGTGACGAGGCCGGGCTGACCGGCACCAAATACGGCTGCGGCCAGGCCCTGTGCGGCGCCTGCACCGTCATCGTCGACAAGGAGGCCGTGCGCGCCTGCATCACGTCGGTCAACGACGTCGCCGGACGCGAGGTCACCACGATCGAAGGCCTGCACCCGAACGGCGATCATCCGGTGCAAAAGGCCTGGCGCCAGGTCAACGTGCCGCAATGCGGCTTCTGCCAGGCAGGCCAGATCATGCAGGCCGCCGCGCTGCTGATGGACAATCCGAAGCCCTCGCACGACCAGATCCGCGAGGCGATGTCCGGCAACATCTGCCGCTGCGGCTGCTACCAGCGCATCGAGAACGCGGTCCATCTCGCATCGACGGGAGTGTGACATGAATTTCATCGACAATCCCCGCAAGCTTCGCGGTTTCGAGAAGCACGTCAGGGTCGAGAAGGTCTCCCGCCGCAGCATCCTGAAAGGGCTCGGCATCACCGGCGGCTTCGTGCTCGCCGCCCCCGTGATGTCGCGCCAGGCACTCGCCTATGAGACCGGCGCCGGCAAGATGCCGCACGGCGTCGTGGTCGACCCGCGCGTGTTCGTGTCGATCGCACCTGACGGCATCGTCACCATCGTCGGGCATCGTTCCGAAATGGGCACCGGCGTCCGCACCAGCCTGCCGCTGATCGTGGCCGAGGAGATGGAAGCGGACTGGTCCAGGGTCAAGGTGCAGCAGGCCCATGGCGACGAGGTCAAGTTCGGCAACCAGGATACCGACGGCTCGCGCAGCACGCGGCACTATCTGATGCCGATGCGCCAGATCGGCGCCGCCGCCCGCACCATGCTGGAGCAGGCCGCGGCCAAGCGCTGGGGCGTGCCGGCGACCGAGGTCAAGGCCGTCAACCACGAGGTCGTCCATGGCGCCAGCGGCCGCAAGCTCGGCTTCGGCGAGCTCGCCATGGATGCCGCCAAGGAATCGGTGCCTGCAATCGAAGGCCTCAAGCTGAAGGATCCAAAGGACTTCCGCTACCTGACCAAGGGCCAGATCGGCATCGTCGATCTCCACGACATCACCACCGGCAAGGCGCGCTACGGCGCCGATGTGCGGCTGCCGGGAATGAAATACGCCGTGATCGCACGTCCGCCGGTGACCGGCGGCAAGCTGGTCTCGTTCGATCCCGAGGCGGCGCTTAAGGTCCCCGGCGTCGAGAAGGTGATGAAGGTTCAAGGCTGGCCGTGGCCGTCCAAGTTCCAGCCGCTCGGCGGCGTTGCCGTGATCGCGCGCAACACAGGCGCTGCGATCAAGGGGCGCGATGCGCTGAAGCTGACCTGGGACGACGGCGCCAACGCCAAATACGACTCGGTCGCCTATCGCAAGGAGCTCGAGGAGGCCTCGCGCAAGCCGGGCCTCGTCGTGCGCCAGGAGGGCGACGTGGATGCGGCCTTGAAGGGCGCGGACAAGGTGATCGTCGGCGAGTACTACATCCCGCATCTTGCTCACGTCAGCATGGAGCCGCCAGTGGCCGTCGCCGACGTCAAGGGCGACAAGGCGGAGATCTGGGCCCCGGTGCAGAGCCCGGGCGGCACCCGCGACGATGTCGCCAAGACGCTCGGCATTCCCGAAGGCAACGTCACCGTCAACGTGACCCTGCTCGGCGGCGGGTTCGGCCGCAAGTCGAAATGCGACTATGCGCTCGAGGCCGCGCTGCTGTCGAAGGAGCTCGGCGCGCCGGTGAAGGTGCAGTGGACGCGGGAGGACGACATTCGTAACGGCTTCCTGCACACGGTCTCGGCCGAGCGGATCGAAGCCGGCCTCGACAAGAACGGCAAGGTGATCGCCTGGCGCCACCGCAGCGTGGCCCCCAGCATCGTCTCGACCTTTGCCGCCGGCACGGTGCACCAGGCGCCGTTCGAGATCGGCATGGGCCTCGCCGACATGCCGTTCGAGATCGCCAACATCTCCTGCGAGAATCCGGAAGCGGCCGCGCATACCCGCATCGGCTGGTTCCGCTCGGTCTCGAACATTCCGCGCGCCTTCGCGGTGCAGTCGATGGTCGGCGAGATCGCGCAGGCGACGGGGCGCGACCAGAAGGACATGCTGCTCGAGCTGATCGGCTCGCCCCGCATCGTCAAGCCCAACGTCAAGGACCTCTGGAACTACGGCGAGCCCCAGGACAGCTACCCGATCGACACCGCACGCCTGCGCAAGGTGGTCGAGCTGGTCGCCGAGAAGGGCGAATGGGGCCGTCAGGTGCCGAAGGGCCATGGTCTCGGCATTGCCGTGCACCGCAGCTTCGTCAGCTACATCGCGACCATCGTCGAGGTCGCCGTCGACGACAAGGGCAAGCTGACGGTGCCGCGGGTCGACACCGCCATCGACTGCGGCACCTATGTCAACCCCGAGCGCATCGCCTCGCAGATCGAGGGCGCGGCGATCATGGGGCTGAGCCTCGCCAAATATGGCGAGATCAGCTTCAAGGACGGCAAGGTGCAGCAGAAGAATTTTGACGACTTCCAGGTCGTCAGGATCGACGAAGCTCCTGTCGTGACCAACGTCTACATCGTGCCGCCCGGCCCCGACACGCCACCGAGCGGCGTCGGCGAACCCGGCGTCCCGCCGTTCGCGCCGGCATTGATCAACGCGATCTTCGCCGCGACGGGAAAGCGTATCCGCTCGCTTCCGATCGGAAAGCAATTGGAGGCGTAGAGCATGATCCGGAAAAGTGGCCACCGGTTTTCCGGATAGATCATGCTCAAACAAAGGAGCGCGATCGAAGTTTATCGCGCTCCGGAACGCAGGACGGTTCACGCCGTTTCCATCGATCTGACAGGAGCAGATCGATGACCAACATCTCAAAGGCGCTCGCAGTCTCGCTGTCGAGCGCCTTTCTTTTGACCACCGGGGCGCTGGCCCAGAGCAGCACGACGCCGCCGACCACCGCGACACGCCCCACCGGGCCCGACCAGACCTCGCTGCCCAACGCCAACGCCCCGCCCGCCTCGACCACCCAGACCACCGGGCAACACAATCCCGATCCGAAGATTCAGGAGATGAATCAGAAGGAGAAGGACAAGGTCGAGCGTCAGGGCAAGTAGGCTCTGCGCACCTCACGCCGTCATGGCCGGGCTCGTCCCGGCCATGACGAAGAGTACGTAGCGCGCGAGCAATCCCGGCGCACAACAACAATGCGGCGGACGTTGCCGTCCGCCGCATTCGCCACCCCCCTGCTGCTCCGCTTCTTTCGATCCGCCCGCGGAGCTATTTCTTCAGCGCGAAGACCCAGATGACGCCGCCTTGCGGCACGTTGGCTTCGATGCCGATATTGTTGGTCACCAGCGCATCCTGGATACGCTGGGCATCCACGCCCCATCCCGACTGGATCGCGATGTATTGGGTGCCGTCGATCTCATAGGACACCGGCATGCCCATGATGCCGGAGTTGGTCTTCTGCTCCCAGAGGAGCTCGCCGGTCTTGGCGTTGAAGGCGCGGAAGTTGCGGTCGTTGGTGCCGCCGGCGAAGACGAGATCGCCCGCGGTCGCCGTCACCGAGCCGAACAGCTGCGACTTCGGGAAGTTGTGCTGCCACACCTTCTTGCCCGTGGCGGGATCCCAGGCCTGCAGCTCGCCAAAATGGTCCGCGCCCGGCTTGGTCTTCAGGCCGATGTCCTCCGGCTTGGTGCCGAGCCAGAGCTCGCCCGGCTTGAGCGCGACTTTCTCGCCGGTGAAACCGCCGCAGAAATTCTCGTTGGCGGGCACGTAGACGAGGCCGGTCCTCTGGCTATAGGCCGCCGACGGCCAGTCCTTGCCGCCCCACAGCGACGGGCAGAACTCGACGCGCTTGCCGATCACCGGCTTGTGCGCGGGATCGACGATCGGCTTGCCGCTCTCGGGTTCGATACCCTTCCAGACGTCGGTGGAGACGAACGGCCAGCCGGCGACGTAGTTGATCTTGGTCGGCGTGCGCTCGAGCACCCAGAAGATCGCATCGCGCCCCGGATGGACCAGGCTCTTGATGGTGCGGCCGTCGCGCTGCAGGTCGATCAGCATCGGCGCGTCGACCTCGTCCCAGTCCCAGGAATCGTTCTGGTGATACTGGTGATGGGTCTTGATCTTCCCGGTGTTGGGATCGAGCGCGAGCACCGAGGAGGTGTAGAGATTGTCGCCGGGATGAGTCTCGCCGGGCCACGGCGCGGCGTTGCCGACGCCCCAATAGATCGTCTTGGTCTCCTTGTCGTAGTTGCCGGTCATCCAGGCCGAGCCACCGCCGTTCTTCCAGTCGTCGCCCTGCCAGGTCTCATGGCCCGGCTCGCCTTCGCCGGGAATGGTGAAGGTCCGCCACAGCTCCTTGCCGTCCTTGGCGTCATAGGCGGCGACGTAGCCGCGCACGCCGAACTCTCCGCCGGAGCCGCCGACGATGACCTTGCCGTCGACGATCAGCGGCATCAGGGTCATGTACTGGCCCTTCTTGTAGTCCTGCACCTTGGTGTCCCACACCACCTTGCCGGTCTTGGCATCAAGCGCGACGACGTGGTCGTCCGTGGTGGCGAGGTAGAGCTTGTCCTCCCACAGGCCGACACCGCGGCTGGTCGGATGCAGCTGGAACAGATCGTCGGGAAGCTGCCGCTTGTAGCGCCAATATTCGTCGCCGGTCTTGGCGTTCAGCGCGATCACCTGCCCCATCGGGGTCGCCACGAACATCACGCCGTTGTTGACGATCGGCGGCGCCTCGTGGCCTTCGACGACGCCGGTGGCAAAGGTCCAGACCGGCGTGAGGTTCTTCACGTTTGAGGTGTTGATCTGGTCGAGCGGGCTGTAGCCCTGGCCGTCATAGGTGCGCCGATAGAGCATCCAGTTGCTCGGCTCTGGATTTTCCAGCCGCTGCGCGGTGACCGGCGAGTAATTCTCGATCGGGCCAGCCACGGCGGCGGTCGAGACGAGGCAGGTGAAGGCGACGAAGCCGGACAGGTACCATTGCTTCCTGGTCATGGACGTTCCCCTTTTTCATCCGTTTGAATTCTTGTTGTGAATTCTTGTCGTTGGTCCCGTCGTCCGCCGTCGGCGGATACGACTTCTCGTGACGCGGGCTTGGGGCCCGCACCGTCCGTCATCCCGGCTGCGCGCCACCTACCTTTCCGATGAAGTTCCCGGCGACGCTGAGCGAGCCATCAGCGAGCGCGAGCGGCAGCGCCGCGAGCCGTCGCGGCGCCGGTCCGAACACGACCTGTGCGCCCGCACGAGGATCGTATTCGGAGTTGTGACACATGCACTTGAACACCGCCTTGTCGCCGACATCGCTCTTCACCCAGGCGGTGACGGGACAGCCGGCATGAGCACAGATCGCCGAATAGGCGACGATGCCCTCGACGGCGCGCTCTTTGGTTTTCTCGTCGAGCTCGGCGGGATCGAGCCGGATCACCAGGATCTCATTGAGCCGGGAGCCGCTCCGCACCACCGATGTCTTGGGATCCTTCGGCCAGGCATGCACCGGCGGTCCGCCGGCGGGAAGGTCGGCCGCGGTGATCAGCTTTCCCTCCTTGTCGCCTTCGGAGAA
>RXJC01000206.1 GCA_003963435.1 Bradyrhizobiaceae bacterium
GATCTCGGCGTGCAGGACGCCTATGCCGCCGCGCTCGAGCGCGACACGCTGCCGGCCTATGAGGAGTTTCTCGCGGCCTATCCCGGTGATCCCCTCGCAAAGCGCGTGATGGCGATCGTCGCGGCGCGCCGCGAGGCGATCACCTGGCGGCGGACTTACCGGACCGACACGCCGGAGGCTTATTGGTCGTATCTGCGCCGCTATCCGCGTGGGCCGCATGCGGCGGATGCGCGTCGGCGGCTTGCGATCCTGACCGCGCCGCCCGAGCCGCCGCCGACCTTCGCGATGATCGACTACGACGTGCCGCCGCCGCCGCCGGAGGAGGTGGTCTATGTCGATCGCCCGGTGCTGTATTTCAGCGATCCCGATTTCGGCTTCGCGCCGCCACCGCCGCCGCCGGTCTACTACCTGCCGCCGCCGCCGCCTGATTTCGTCGTGCTGGCGCCGCCGATGCCGGTGGTCGGGCTGTTCGTGCTGCCGCAGCCGGTGTTCGTGCCGATCCCGGTGTTTGTCAGGTCGCCGGCCTATGTCGCGCCGCCGCCGAACAACATCATCTACCAGAACATCCACAATACGACGGTCATCAACACTGTGATCAACCAGCCGCCGCCGCCTCCGCCGGCTGCGGGGCCGGCGCTCGGTCCGGGCAGTCTGGCGCCGGCGGTTGCCGGCCGCGCCACCCCGGCCGGTCCGGCGGTGCCGCAGGCGGTTGCGCAGCGCGCCGCGTTGATCCAGCAGGGCAAGGCGCCGATGCCGCCGAGCGCGACCATCCAGCCGACGGTGAAGCCGGGTATTGCAGCACCAACGCGGGCCAATGTCGCGCCGGCCACGACGGCGCAGCCGCCGGCGTCACCAGCCAAGTTGCCGCAGGCCAATACCTTGCCGGCCCCCGGAACTCCCGGGGCGCCACCGGCCGGGGCACCAGGCGCCGTGACACCGAAGGGCACGCCCGGTCCGACCGCGACGGCCCCCGCCGCCAACGCCCCGGCTGCGACGCTGCCAACACCGTCACCCACCAAGTTGCCGCAGGCCAACACGCTGCCGGTGCCCGGGACCCCCGGCGGACCACCGCGGCCGGCCGGGGCAGGGGGCGCGCCCGGCGCTGGCCTGCCTCACGGCAAGCCCGGTACGACCACCACGTCGCCCGCCGGCAACGTCCCGAACACCGCGACCGCACCGAACCATCCGCCGCCGGCCGGAACGCCGACGACCCCATCCGCAGCGCTGACCAAGCCGCCGGGGGCATCGGCCCCGCCTGTGACGGACCTGCACGGCAAGCCGACCGGACCCCAGCCGGGGACTTTGCCGCCGCCGAGTGCGGCCACCGGCAAGCCGGGCGTCCCTGCGATGGTCAAACCCGTGCCGCCGCTACCGCCGCCGGTGGCTGCGCGAGAGCCGTCCCGGATTCAGGATCGTCGACCTCCGCCACCGCCGCCGCCGGCGGCCAGGCCCGTCGCGCCGCCCCCGCATCCTCAAGCTCTGGCGCGACCGACGCCACCGCCGCCGCCGCGCGTCGCACCGCCTCCGCCGCCGCGCGCAGCGCCTCCGCCCGTAGCAGTTGCTCGACCGGCCCCACCGCCGCCGGTTGCGCGTCCTGCGCCACCTCCGCCTCCGGTAGCCCGGCCCGCGCCGCCGCCACCCCCTGTCGCGCGGGCGGCACCGCCACCGCCACCGCCCCCGCCGCGTCCGGCGGCCCCGCCGCCTGCAGCAAAGAAGTGCCCGCCGAACCAGCCGAAGTGCTAGGGCACGGCCCGGTCCTGACGAAAGGGGCCTGTCGGGGGTAACCCCTCCCGACAAGCCCCTTATTTCCTTGCTTCTGGCCGAAATGGCGCTATATAGCGCGCCATCTCACACGGAAACATGGCTCACAAGGCCGTCCGGTGGCAGCCGGGGCGAGAACGCTCCGTTTTGCTCACACGTTTCCGGAGGAACCAACCGGAGAATTAGAACGATGGCGCTACCCGATTTCACCATGCGTCAGCTGCTTGAAGCTGGCGTGCACTTTGGTCACCAGTCTCACCGCTGGAA
The DNA here is from genome assembly GCA_003963435.1 of Bradyrhizobiaceae bacterium. Taxonomy (GTDB): domain Bacteria; phylum Pseudomonadota; class Alphaproteobacteria; order Rhizobiales; family Xanthobacteraceae; genus Bradyrhizobium. The sequence goes on from RXJC01000206.1 coordinate 2,029, forward strand.
TCCGAAAATGGCTCCGTTCATTTTCGGCACCCGCAACAACATCCACATCGTCGACCTCGCGCAGACCGTGCCGATGCTGCACCAGGCCCTCCAGGCCGTCAGCGACACGGTTGCCAAGGGCGGCCGCATCCTGTTCGTCGGCACCAAGCGCCAGGCGCAGGACGGCGTCGCGGACGCGGCCAAGCGCTGCGCGCAGTATTTCGTCAATTCGCGCTGGCTCGGCGGCACGCTGACCAACTGGAAGACGATCTCGGCCTCGATCAAGCGCCTGCGTCATCTCGACGACGTGCTGTCGGGTGGCGAAGCCAATTCGTACACGAAGAAGGAGCGCCTGACGCTGCAGCGCGAGCGCGACAAGCTCGACCGCTCGCTCGGCGGCATCAAGGACATGGGCGGTCTGCCCGACCTGATCTTCGTGATCGACACCAACAAGGAAGACATCGCGATCCAGGAGGCCCAGCGCCTCAACATCCCGGTCGCCGCGATCGTCGACACCAACTCGGACCCGAAGGGCATCACCTACGTGGTTCCCGGCAATGACGACGCCGGCCGTGCCATCTCGCTGTACTGCGACCTGATCGCACGTGCCGCGATCGACGGCATCTCGCGCGCCCAGGGCGATTCGGGCATCGACGTCGGTGCGTCGGCCCGTCCGCTCGCCGAAGAGCTGCCGGCGCCCTCGTCGAGCGGCTTCCAGGGTCTGGCAGGTCCCCGCGGCACCGCCGACGACCTCAAGAAGCTTCCGGGCGTCTCGGGTGCGATCGAGAAGAAGTTCAACGACCTCGGCATCTTCCACTATTGGCAGCTCGCCGAGCTCGACCACGACACCGCGCACACGATCGGCGAAGAAGTCGGTCTTCCGAGCCGCGCGGATGCCTGGGTGGCCAAGGCCAAGGCGCTGACCGCGGAAGCGGAATAGTCACGACGAGCGATCGGTTGGTCGGACGGGATCCGGCCACCATTTCATTCAGTTGACGCGAATTCCTGAGATGGACCGCGGCGGGGCAATCGGAGCCGCGCCGCGGCGAACCGGCAGGCACAAAGGATTTCAACGATGGCAACGATCACAGCTGCGATGGTCAAGGACCTGCGCGAATCGACCGGCGCGGGCATGATGGACTGCAAGGCCGCGCTGACCGAAAACGACGGCAACATGGAAGCGGCGCAGGATTGGCTGCGCAAGAAGGGCCTGTCCAAGGCCGCCAAGAAGTCCGGCCGCGTCGCGGCGGAAGGCCTGATCGGCGCGCTCACCAAGGGCAACAAGGGCGTCGTGGTCGAGGTCAACTCAGAGACCGACTTCGTCGCGCGCAACGGTCAGTTCCAGGGCCTGGTCAAGATGATCGCCCAGGTCGCGTTCGACACCGGCGCCGACGTCGAGAAGATCAAGGCCGCCAAGGTCGGCGACGTCACGGTCGAAGCCGCGATCAATGACGCGATCGCCACCATCGGCGAGAACATGACGCTGCGCCGGGCCGCTTCGCTCGAGGTGAGCCAGGGCGTCGTCGCGCACTACGTCCACGGTGCCGTCGTCGACGGCGCCGGCAAGATGGGCGTGATCGTGGCGCTGGAATCGTCCGGCAAGGCCGACGAGCTCGCAGGCCTCGGTCGCCAGATCGCGATGCATGTCGCGGCCGCCAACCCGCTGGCGCTCGATCCGTCCGGCCTCGATCCGGCGGTCGTCAAGCGCGAGAAGGACGTGCTCGCGGACAAATATCGCCAGCAGGGCAAGCCGGAGAACGTGATCGAGAAGATCGTCGAGTCCGGTCTGAAGACCTACTACAAGGAAGTCTGCCTGCTCGAGCAGGCCTTCATCCACGACACCGGCAAGTCGGTGGCGCAGGCGTTGAAGGAAGCCGAGGGCAAGGTCGGCGGGCCTGTGAAGATCGCGGGCTTTGTGCGCTATGCTCTCGGTGAGGGAATCGAGAAGCAGGAAAGCGACTTCGCGGCCGAAGTCGCCGCGGCCAGCGGCAAGAAGTAAGCGCCGGAACACCTCCTTCCGGCGTGCCGCCGGAAGCGGCGCCCGGAGAAGGAAAGTGCTCATGACTGATCCGGTCTATCGTCGCGTCGTGATCAAGCTGTCCGGCGAATATCTCGCGGGACAGCAAGGCTTTGGCATCGATCAGCCGACCGTCGACCGGGTTGCGGACGACCTGATCGCCGCGCGCAAGCTCGGCACCGAGGTCGCGGTCGTGATCGGCGGCGGCAATATCGTGCGCGGCGTCGAGGTCTCGGCCCGCGGCGTGTCGCGCCCCACCGGCGACACCATGGGCATGCTCGCCACCATGATGAACTGCCTCGCGCTGGAAGCGGCGATCGAGCGCAAGGGCGCGCCGGCGCGGACACTGTCGGCCTTCGTGATGCCCGAGATTTCCGAGCTGTTCACCCGCACCGCGGCGCACAAATACCTCGCCGAGGGCCGCATCGTGCTGCTTGGCGGCGGCACCGGCAATCCGTTCTTCACTACCGACACGACCGCGGTGCTGCGGGCCGCCGAGATCGGCGCCCAGGCGGTGCTGAAGGCGACCAATGTCGACGGCGTCTACTCGGCCGACCCGAAGAAGGATCCGTCCGCGACGCGGTTTGACCGGTTGACCCATTCGCAGGCCATCGAGGGCGGCTACAAGGTGATGGACGCGACCGCCTTCGCGCTTGCTCGCGAGACGTCGCTGCCTATCATCGTATTCTCGATCGCGGAGCCGGAGTCGATCGGCGCGATTCTGCGTGGCGTCGGCCACGGAACCATCGTCGCCGGCTGACGGCTCACCTGGCGCGCCCGCAAGGGACGGGCGCGGGAGCGGTCGGCGGGATATTGAAGGAGAAACGTGATGCCCACGGGTAATTTCGACCTCAACGAAGTGAAGCGCCGCATGCAGGGCGCCGTCGCCTCGCTCAAGCACGAGCTCGGCGGCCTGCGCACCGGGCGCGCCTCCGCCTCGATGCTCGATCCGGTGCAGGTCGAGGCCTATGGCAGCCACATGCCGCTCAATCAGCTCGCCACCGTCAGCGTGCCGGAGCCGCGGCTGATCTCGGTGCAGGTCTGGGACAAGTCGATGGTCAAGGCGGTGGAGAAGGCGATCGTCGATTCCAATCTCGGCCTGTCGCCCGCGACCGAAGGCCAGGTGCTGCGCCTGCGCATCCCTGAGCTCAACGAGGAGCGGCGCAAGGAGCTGGTGAAGGTCGCGCATAAATACGCGGAAGCCGCCAAGGTCGCGGCGCGCCATGTTCGCCGGGACGGCCTCGACGTCCTCAAGAAGCTCGAGAAGAATCACGAGATGTCGGAGGACGACCAGAAGCGTCACGCCGACGAGGTGCAGAAGGCGACCGACGGCACCATCGCCGAGATCGACCAGTTGCTGGCCGCCAAGGAAAAAGAAATCCTCACCGTTTAAGGCATCGCCTTCATGTCCAACGCCGCCGCGCCCGCAACGGAAGGACCCGATCGGTCCGAGGCGCCCGCACATGTCGCCATCATCATGGATGGCAACGGGCGTTGGGCGGCCGCGCGCGGTCTGCCGCGCGCGGAAGGACATCGCCGCGGCGTCGAGGCACTGCGCCGCGTGGTGCGTGCCTCGCACGAGCTCGGCATCCGCTATCTCACCATCTTCTCGTTCTCGTCGGAGAACTGGTCGCGTCCGGCGAGCGAGATCGGCGATCTCTTCGGCCTGCTCCGCCGCTTCATCCGCAACGACCTGGCCAGCCTGCATCGTGACGGCGTCAAGGTCCGCATCATCGGCGAGCGCGAGGGGCTCGAGAGCGACATCTGTGCGCTGCTCAACGAGGCCGAGGAACTGACGCGCGACAACACGCGCCTGACGCTGGTCGTCGCCTTCAACTACGGCTCGCGGCAGGAGATCGCGAAGGCGGCGCAGAAGCTCGCGCGCGAGGTCGCGGAGGGCAGGCGCGACCCTGCGACGATCGACGCCGAGACGCTCGGCGCGCATCTCGATGCGCCCGACATTCCCGATCCCGATCTCATCATCCGCACCAGCGGCGAGCAGCGCCTGTCCAATTTCCTGATGTGGCAGGCCGCCTATAGCGAGCTGGTGTTCGTGCCGATCCACTGGCCCGATTTCGACAAGGCGGCGCTGGAAGGCGCAATCGCCGAATTCGCCAGGCGCGAGCGCCGTTTCGGCGGCCTGGTCGCGAAAACCGCCTCGTGAGCGAACACGATTCCGCACCGGCGGGCGCACAGCCTGCCCCGAGCAACCTCGTGATGCGGGTCCTCGCAGCGCTGGTGCTGGCGCCGCTCGCGATCGGGATCGCTTATGCCGGCGGCTGGCTGTGGGCGCTGCTCGTCACCCTGGTGTCGATCGGCCTGTTCGCGGAATGGCTGACGGTGGTGGGGGCGAGCTCGGTCGCGCTGACCGGGGCAGGAACGATCGTCATTGCCATGATGGGGGCCGCCGTCGCTTTTGGCGGGCTCAAGACGTCCGTCGTCGTCGGCCTTATCGGCGGCGCGATCGTGACGCTGATCGCGCGCGGCAAGTTCGTTTGGGCGGCGACCGGATTCGCTTATGCAGCGGCGGCGCTGCTGGCCTCGATCCTGGTCCGGAAGGATCTCGTCAACGGCTTCTCCGCACTGATGTTCGTGCTGCTCGTGGTGTGGGCGACGGATATCGGGGGCTATTTTGCCGGCCGCAGCATCGGCGGGCCGAAGCTCTGGCCGCGCGTGAGCCCGAAGAAAACCTGGGCCGGCGCGCTCGGCGGCTTCGTGGCGAGCCTTGCGGTAGCCGGCGGTTTTGCTGCTTGCGGAATCGGGAAGGCGGTTCCGCTGCTTTTCGTCAGCGCCGTCCTGTCGGCGGTCTCGCAAGCCGGCGATCTGTTCGAGTCCGCGGTGAAGCGGCGCTTCGGTGTCAAGGATTCCAGTCACTTAATTCCCGGCCATGGCGGGCTAATGGACCGCCTGGACGGTTTTGTCGCCGCCATCCTGGCGGCATGGATTATCGGCTTTCTCCGCCATGGTGTGCATAGCGCCGGAAGCGGTCTTATGGTTTGGTGAGGATATGAGCGCGGTCCCATTGCGTAATAACAAGGCTGCGGCGTCGTCCGTCCGCAGCGTCACGGTTCTCGGCGCCACCGGCTCGATCGGCGACAGCACCATGGATCTGCTGCGCGCTTCGCCCGAGCGCTATCGCGTCGAGGCGCTGACGGCGAACGGCAACGTCGCGGCGCTGGCGAAGCTCGCGAAGGAATTTTCCGCGCGCTACGTCGCGGTCGCCGACACCTCCAAGCTCGCCGAGCTCAAGGCCGCGCTGGCGGGAACGAGCACCGAATGCGGTGCCGGCGAAAGCGCGGTGATCGAGGCGGGCGCGCGCCCGGCCGATTGGGTGATGGCGGCCGTGAGCGGCGCTGCCGGATTGAAGCCGGCGCTGGCTGCGGTCGATCGCGGCGCGCATGTCGCGCTCGCCAACAAGGAATGCCTGGTCTGCGCCGGCGATTTCTTCATGCAGCGTGCGGCGAAGGCCGGCGCGTGCATCCTGCCGGCCGATTCCGAGCACAACGCGCTGTTCCAGGCCCTGGCGTCCGGCAATCGCGATGAGCTGGTCCGGGTCATCATCACGGCGTCGGGCGGCCCGTTCCGCACCTGGAAGCCCGCCGACATCGAGCAGGCCACGCTCGAGCAGGCCCTGAAGCATCCGAACTGGAGCATGGGCCAGAAGATCACGATCGATTCCGCCTCGATGATGAACAAGGGGCTCGAGGTGATCGAGGCGTCCTATCTGTTCGCGCTCGCGCCCGACGAGATCGACGTCCTCGTGCATCCGCAGTCGATCATCCATGGCATGGTCGAGTTCTCCGACCGCTCGGTGATGGCCCAGCTCGGTTCGCCCGACATGCGCACGCCGATTGCGCATTGCCTCGGCTGGCCCGACCGGATCAAGGGGCCGGCGGCGAAGCTCGACTTGGCCAAGATCGGCCAGCTCACCTTCGAGGCACCCGACTTCGAGCGTTTCCCCGGGCTGCGGCTGGCTTTCGATTCGCTCCGGACCGGGAAGGGGGCGACCACCGTCTACAACGCGGCCAACGAAGTTGCGGTCGCCGCGTTCATCGCCGGCAAGATCCGGTTCGGCGCGATCGCCCGGCTGGTCGAGGCGACCCTGGACGACTGGGTTCGCAGCGGGAACCAGGCGCCTCTGACATCAGCCGATGATGCAATCTCTGTTGACCATGTTGCGCGAAATAAAGCTGCCGCCCTATTGCCTCAAATTGCCTTAAAGGCATCCTAGATGGTTCGGGGCCAGGGCCTTGCGGCGCTGGATGAGGGAATTCGATGATCGACTTTTTGACCCATAGTTTCAACACGTTGAGCCATGGGGTCCTGGGCTACGCCGTTCCCTTCCTGTTCGTCCTGACCATCGTCGTGTTCTTCCATGAGCTCGGCCATTTTCTAGTGGCGCGCTGGGCCGGCGTTCGCGTTTTGACCTTTTCGCTCGGTTTCGGGCCTGAGCTGGTCGGTTTCAACGACCGCCACGGCACCCGCTGGAAAATCTCGGCGATCCCGCTCGGCGGCTACGTCAAATTCTTCGGGGACGAGAGCGAGGCCTCGACCCCGTCGGCCCAGACGCTCGCGGCCATGACGGCCGAGGAGCGCGCCGGCAGCTTCCACCACAAGAAGGTCGGGCCGCGTGCGGCCATCGTCGCGGCCGGCCCGATCGCCAATTTCATCCTGGGCGCGCTGATCTTCGCCGGCATGGCGCTGTATTACGGCAAGCCGAGCACGATCGCGCGGGTTGACGGCGTGGTCGCCGACGGGGCGGCAGCGGCGGCCGGCTTCAAGGTCGGGGACGTCGTGGTCCAGATCGACGGCAAGCCGATCGAGAGCTTTGCCGACATGCAGCGAATCGTTGCGATGAACGCTGGTTCGGCGCTTGCGTTCCAGGTGAAGCGCGACGGCGCCATCGTCTCCCTGACCGCAACCCCGGCGCTGCTCGAGCGCAAGGATCCGTTCGGCAACAGCCACCGTCTCGGTGTGCTCGGCGTCGAGCACAAGGCGCAGGCCGGCGAGGCCTCGACCACGCCGGTGGGCGTCGGCGAAGCGCTCAAGATCGGGGTCGAGCAGGTCTGGTTCATCATCACCAGCACCTTCAAGTTCCTGGGGTCGCTGTTCGTCGGGCAAGGCAATCCCAACGAGGTCAGCGGCGTCCTGGGAATCGCGAAAATGTCGGGGCAGGCGGCCAGCGCCGGGTTCCAGTTCGTGATCAATCTCTGCGCGGTGCTGTCGGTGTCGATCGGCCTGCTCAACCTGTTCCCGATCCCGCTGCTCGATGGCGGCCACCTGATGTTCTACGCGGCGGAAGTGGTCCGCGGCCGGCCCTTGTCCGAGCGGACGCAGGAGATGGGGTTCCGAATCGGGCTCGGCCTGGTGCTGATGCTGATGGTGTTCGCCACCTACAACGACATCCTGCGGATGGCGGCTTCCTAATAGGGGCTTTTTTGTGGCGTTGCTGATCAGCAACGTCTTGGAATGAAATTGAAATTACGACGCTTTCGGCCGTTTGCGGCGTCGGCGAAATTGGCTACAAGCGGCCTGAACTTGGGGAATCTTCCAGACCAGCGTTGGGGTTGGGTCTGGCTGGGAATGATAAGGGCGCGTTGCGCATGAAGTTTGGACTGCGACTCCGGGGGGGCTTGCTCGCAACCCTGATCATGTTCGGCGCGCCGGTGGTTGCCCCGGTCGGGGCTGTTTTCGTGTCTTCGTCTGCGCTCGCTCAGACCGTTCAGTCGATTTCGGTCGAAGGAAATCGCCGCGTCGAGGTGGAGACGATCCGCTCCTATTTCAAGCCGGGTCCGGGCGGCCGCCTGGATCAAGGCGCCATCGATGACGGCCTCAAGGCCTTGATCGAGACCGGCTTGTTCCAGGACGTCAGGATCAACCGCGGCCCCGGCGGCCAGATCATCGTCTCCGTGGTGGAAAACCCGGTGATCGGCCGTGTCGCCTTCGAGGGCAACAAGAAGATCAAGGACGAGCAGCTCACCACTGAGGTCCAGTCCAAGGCGCGCGGCACCTTTTCCCGCGCCATGGTGCAGTCCGACACGCTGCGAATCGCCGAAATCTATCGCCGCTCGGGCCGTTACGACGTGCACGTCACGCCCGAGATCATCGAGCAGCCCAACAACCGTGTCGACCTCATCTTCACGATCGAGGAGGGGGCCAAGACCGGCGTCAAGTCGATCGACTTCGTCGGCAACGTCGCGTTCTCGTCCTACCGTCTCCGGGACGTGATCAAGACGCGCGAATCGAACCTCCTGAGCTTCCTCGGCAGCGGCGACATCTACGATCCCGACCGTGTCGAAGCCGATCGTGACCTGCTCCGCCGCTTCTATCTCAAAAACGGTTTCGCCGACGTCCAGGTGGTGGCCGCGCTCACCGAATACGATCCGGAGAAGAAGGGCTTCAACGTCACCTTCAAGATCGAGGAAGGATCTCAATACCGCGTCGGTTCGGTCGATTTCCGCTCCAGCATCCCGAACTTTGATCCCACCTCGATGCGCGGTTATTCGCGCGTCCATGCCGGTTCGCTCTACAACGTCGAGGCGGTCGAGAAGTCGGTCGAGGAAATGCAGATCGAGGCCTCGCGCCGCGGCTATGCCTTCGCTGTGGTTCGCCCCGGCGGCGACCGCAATTTCGAGGCGCACACCGTCTCCGTCGTGTTCAACATCGACGAAGGCCCGCGTACCTATATCGAGCGCATCAACCTGCGCGGCAACACGCGTACGCGCGACTACGTGATCCGCCGCGAGTTCGACATCTCCGAGGGCGATGCCTACAACCGCGCCCTGGTCGACCGCGCCGAACGGCGCCTGAAGAACCTCGACTACTTCAAGAGCGTCAAGATCACGACCGAGCCGGGCTCGTCGAGCGATCGCGTGATCCTCAACGTCGACATGGAAGAGAAATCGACCGGCGACTTCTCGATCTCGGGCGGTTACTCCACCACCGACGGCGCGCTGGCCGAAGTCTCGATCTCCGAGCGCAATTTGCTCGGCCGCGGCCTGTTCGCCAAGGCGGCGGTGACCTACGGCCAGTATGCCCGCGGCTATTCGCTGTCGTTCGTCGAGCCGTATCTGCTCGACTACCGCGTCGCGCTCGGCCTCGACCTCTATCAGCGCCAGCAGCTGTCCAACAGCTACATCTCCTACGGCACCAAGACGCTCGGCTTCTCGCCGCGCCTCGGCTTCTCCTTGCGTGAAGATCTGGCGCTCCAGCTGCGCTACTCGATCTATCAGCAGGAAATCACGCTGCCGAGCTACCTCGCGAACTGTAACAACAACATCGGCGATCCCAACTACAACCCGAGCCCGGCCTTCATTGCGGCCGGCAATCCGGCCAGCCCGTCGAACACCTCGACGCTCGGCTGCTACAGCGACGGCGAAGCCTCGTTGCCGGTGCGCAAGGAGCTCGCCAACGGCAAGACCCTGACCTCGGCGCTCGGCTACACGCTGACCTACAACACGCTGGACAATAACAAGAACCCGACCGACGGTCTGCTCGTCGACTTCCGTCAGGATTTCGCCGGCGTCGGCGGCGACGTGTCCTACCTGAAGTCGGTTGTCGATGCGAAGTACTACGCTCCGCTGGTGTCGGACATCGTCGGCCTCGTCCGCGTGCAGGGCGGCATGCTGAACAAGATCGGCAGCGATCTGCGCATGCTCGACCACTTCCAGATGGGCCCGAACCTCGTCCGC
>RXJC01000696.1 GCA_003963435.1 Bradyrhizobiaceae bacterium
CGCAGGGCCTTGACATCCACCCGGCTCCACGGCTGGTGGGGCTGCCGGGCCATCGAACCAGGGACTATCAATGCGCACCACATCGGTCGGCGTCTTCAAGCTCGCCACCAAGGGCCCCGGCGACGTGTCGGGCCTCATGGCCATGATCGGCTCCGGCACGATCGATCCCAGATCGATCCTCGCCATCCTTGGCAAGACCGAGGGTAATGGCGGCGTCAATGATTTCACGCGGGAGTACGCCGTTGCCGCGCTGTGCACGGCGCTGGCGCCGCAGCTCGGGCTGACGGCTCACGAGGTCGAGCAGCGCATTGCCTTCGTGATGTCGGGCGGCACCGAGGGCGTGCTCAGCCCGCACATTACCGTTTTCACGCGCCAGCAGATGGAGACGTCGCCGAAAGGCATCTCCGGCAAGCGCCTGAGCATCGGCATGGCGCACACCCGCGATTTCCTGCCCGAAGAGCTTGGCCGCTCCGCGCAGATCACCGAGACGGCCGAGGCCGTGAAAGCCGCGATGATGGATGCCGGCATCGCCGATCCCTATGACGTTCATTTCGTGCAGATCAAGTGTCCGCTGCTGACCAGCGAGCGCGTCGCGGCGGCAAACGCGCGCGGCAACAAGGCGGTGACGACGAGCGCCTACAGCTCCATGGCCTATTCGCGCGGTGCCTCCGCGCTCGGCGTTGCCCTCGCGCTCGGCGAGATCGCACCGGCGGTCAGCGACGAGGACGTGCTGCGGCGCTACGATCTGTTCTCGACTGTGGCCTCGACCTCGTCCGGGATCGAGCTGATGCACAACGTCGTCATCGTGCTCGGCAATTCGGCGGCATCAGCGAGCGAGTTCGAGATCGGCCATGCCGTGATGGAGGATGCGATCGACGCCGCGGCGGTGACGGCGGCATTGACGAGCGTCGGGCTTGGTGCAAATCCGCAGCCGGGGCGGGAGCTCGTCAACATCTTCGCCAAGGCGGAGGCCTCGCCCGACGGCAGCGTGCGCGGCTTTCGCCATACCATGCTGGAAGATACCGACATCAGTTCGACGCGCCACGCGCGCGCCGCGGTCGGCGGCCTGATTGCAGGTCTCGCCGGCACCGGGGCGATCTATGTCTCCGGCGGCGCCGAGCATCAGGGACCGGCTGGTGGCGGGCCGGTTGCAGCGATCGCAAGACTGTCGGATTGAGACAGATCTTCACCTCTCCGCCCCACGCAACCCTGCCCCTCGCGCCGGCTCGGTTGATTCAGGCGGTCCCTTGCGAAAAAGGTGGCTCTACTATCTGAGGGGATTGGACTTCATGACTTTGCCGATGAGCTGGACGGAATGGGCGCAGCACGATGGCGTCGCGCTGGCGGGACGTGTCCGCAAGGGGGAGCTGACCGCGAAGGAGCTGGCGCGCCAGGCCGCCGCGGGCGTCGCCAAGGTCAATCCGGCCCTGTCGGGCGTGGTCGAGCTGTTCGAGGACGTGATCGCCGATCCCGCCAAGGACGGCGCCAATCTCGCCGGTCCCTTCGCCGGCCTGCCCTTCCTGATGAAGGACCTCGGGCCGACCATGAAGGGCCGGCTGCAGGAGATGGGCTCGCTGTTGATGCGCGGCAATCGCGCCAGCGCCGACACGTTCCTCACCGGCAAATTCCGCCAGGCTGGGCTCAATCTGATCGGACGCACCACGACGCCGGAATTCGGCGTGTGCTCCTCGGCCGACAATCCGGCCGTCTACGTCACGCGCAATCCCTGGAATACCGACTACACCACCTGCGGCTCGTCCGCAGGGAGCGCCGCGATGGTCGCCGCCGGCGTGGTGCCGATCGCGCATGCCACCGACGGCGGCGGCTCGATCCGCATTCCCGCCGGCGTCAACGGCAATATCGGGCTGAAGGTCTCGCGCGGCGTGTTCTCGCTGGCGCCGCACATGTCGGACCTCACCGGCCTTGTCTCGATCCAGGGCTGCCAGTCGCGCTCGGTGCGCGACACTGCCGCCTTCGTCGACCACGCGAGGGGACCTGCGCCCGGCGAGTTCATGCCGTTCTGGACCACGGCGCAGCCTTATTCGGAGATGATCAAGCGCGATCCCGGCAAGCTGCGCATCGCGCTGTCCCACACCTGGGGCGACTACACCGCCACGCCCGAGATCGCAGCCGAGCTGGAGAAGGCCGGACGTTTCCTCGAAGGCCTCGGCCATCACGTCGACTATGCGCTGCCGGAGATCGACCTCCCCGCCGCATTCGCCGCGCAGACCACCTGCTACATCTCGAACTTCGCGGTGGTGATCTCCAACATGCTCGCCGCGCGCGGGCTCACGAGCCCGCCGGAGGACCTGATCGAGCCCATGAACATCCGGATCTGGGAAGCCGGGCGCCACACCAGCTTCGCCGAGCGGGCGAAGATGCAGGGCGTGTTCAACACCACCTCGCGCGGCTTCGGCGCCTTCTTCGAGCAATGGGACGTGATCCTGACGCCGATCACGGCTCTGCCGACGCCGAAGGTCGGCACCAGGGAATATCTCACCATTTCCGACAATCCCGACGTGCTGGACTGGTTCGGCAATCTCTGGCGCTTCTTCGCCTTTACCCCGCTGGCCAATCTCTGCGGCATGCCGGCGATCTCGATGCCGATGGCCACGCAAGACCACGGCCTGCCGCTCGGCATCCAGGCCATCGCCAAGCAGGCCAATGACGGCCTGCTGCTGCAACTCGCCGCCCAGATCGAGCGCGCGCTCGACGGCAAGTGGAACGGCGGCAAGAAGCCGAAGGTGCATGTGAGCTGAGACGGAGCCGGTCAGGTAGCCTGGTAGCCCGGATGGAGCGAAGCGTAATCCGGGACGCGACGGCAAAGACTCCCGGATTTCGCTTCGCTCCATCCGGGCTACGCGCCAAAATACCTATCTCAGTTCTTCACCGCGGGGATGTCCTCCGCCACCGGCTGCTTCTGGCCCTGCTGATACATCGCCAGCGCCTTCTCGAGCGCTTCGCGCAGCGCCAGCGCCGCGGCGACGCTGCAGCGCAGGTGCGCGGTCTGGACCACGTCGACCCTGACGGCGGCACCGACCGGCATCAGCAGGTTCGCGGCGAGCTCGATCTGGATCGCGCCGTTGTGATGGCCGAAGCAGGACGCGCCGTCGAAATAGATGATCGGCGCCCGCTCCGAGCTGGAGCTCGAAATGATGACGGGCCCCTGATTGGCGGCGGGCGTTTCGGGGTCGGCCATGGGCGCTCCTTGCAGTTCGTCGACGAACGAAGCGCCCACCATCGGCGCTTCGGCCCGCGCTGTCGAGGCCCATTCAGGGGTTTTGCGCGGCGCCCGACACTGGTCTAGAACGTCCCCATGAGCACCATACCGACCACGCTGCCGTTCGAGGAACTCGCCGAGGCGATCAAGGGCCGCCGTTCCGACTACGGCCGAATCAGCGGGCTGCAGCTCGACCGCTTCGCACCCGCCGAGGCCTGGTCGAGCCTGCCCTACCGGCCCGTCTTCGTTGGCGACACCGAGACCGGCGTGCTGCATGGCGGCGTCGTCACGGCGATGCTGGACGAGAGCTGCGGCATGGCGGTGCAGCTTGCGCTCGACGGCACGCGCGCGATCGCGACCCTCGACTTGCGCATCGACTACCAGAAGCCGGCGACGCCCGGTCTCGACATCAAGGCGCATTCGGTCTGCTACCGTACCACGCGCTCGATCGCCTTCGTGCGCTCCACCGCCTATCAGGACTCGGAAGACGATCCGGTGGCGACCGCGACCGCCTGCTTCATGATCGGCGCCAACCGCACCAACATGCTTGCCGACCACAGGATGGATGCGCGCAGCATCCCGACACTGGAGGCGCCGAAGGACCCGGATGGGCCGTTCGCACGCAGCCCGTTCGCGCGCTGCCTCGGCATCCGCGTCAACGACGACGGCACGCTGACGATGCCGTTCTCGCCTGTCATCATCGGCAACCCGATCCTGCCCGCGATCCATGGCGGCATGACCGGCGCCTTTCTCGAGACCACGGCCGTCCTCGGCGTCGCGCGCGAGCTCGGCGCCGCCGCGCCGCCCAAGCCGATCGGGCTCACCGTCAACTATTTGCGCTCCGGCCGCGCGCTCGACACGTTTGGCAACGTCTCGATCGTGAAGCAGGGCCGCCGCATCGTCGCCTTCGAGGCGCGCGCCTGGCAGGACGACGCGGAGAAGCCGATCGCCACCGCCTTCGGTCATTTCATGCTGCGCCCGACGCCGGGACATGACGAGGAATGAGCGCCTTTTGACTTGACGGCGGCGGCTGCGGCGCCAACGATAGCGCGTCCCTGCAAGAGGTATTGGATTGCGGCATCCGCTCGACATCGTCGCCATGTTCGCCGCGCTCTGGCTGCTGGCCTCGATGATGCTCGACGCGTTGACGCCGAAGGAGCTAAACGCGGTCATGATCGCCGTTGCGATCGGCCCCGCCATCGTCATCACCGCGGTGTTCTACTATTTGCGCTGCCCGCGAACGGATTTTGCGGTGATGTTCGCGGCGCTCTGGCTGATCTCGGACATCGCCATCGCCTTCGTCTCACCGGCGCAGCTGCCGCATTTCCTGATCGCGCTCGGCTTCGTGCCTGCCCTGGTGATCGGCAGCGTGCTGCACTGGCAGCGCTTCCAGCGCCGCCACGAGCGGTTACCAGTGCCGCAGGCGAAGCGGGGTTAACGCGGCAGCAAGTTCGTCTTGGCGAGGTCCAGCACCTCGTCGCCGCGGCCGTTCATCACCGCGCGCAGCACCCAGAGGCTGAAACCCTTGACCTGCTCGGCCGTGATGGTCGGCGGCATCGACAGCTCCTGCTTGGCGGTGACGACGTCGAGCAGCGCCGGCCCGTCATGCGCCAGCATCTCCTTCATCGCGCCAGGAAGCTCGCCGGGATCCTCGACCCGCCTGGCAAAAATGCCCATCGCGCGCGCCATCGCCGCGAAGTCGGGATTCTTCAGGTCGACATTGGTGTCGACGAAGCCTGCGGCCTTCATTTCCAGCGCGACGAAGCCGAGCACGCCGTTGTTGAAGACGACCACCTTCACCGGCAGCTTCTCCTGCGTCAGCGTGATGAGATCGCCCATCAGCATGGTGAAGCCGCCGTCACCTGAGAGCGAGATTACCTGGCGGCCGGGCTGGGCGGCCTGCGCGCCGATCGCCTGCGGCATCGCGTTGGCCATCGAGCCGTGCACGAAGGAGCCGATCAGCCGGCGGCGGCCGTTCATGCCGAGATAGCGCGCGGCCCACACCGTCGGCGTGCCGACATCGGCGGTGAACACCGCATCGTCCGAGGCATGGTCGCTGATGACCTTTGCAAGGTATTGCGGATGGATCGGCTTGCTTCCCGGCGTGCCCCTGGCGAGCGAGTCCAGGCCCTCGCGCGCCTTCTTGTAATGCGCGATCGCCTCGTCGAGATGCTTGCGCTGCGTCTTTGATTTCAAGAGCGGCAGCAGCGCCTCGATGGTGAGCTTGACGTCGCCGACGAGGCCGAGATCGATCTTGCAGCGCCGTCCGAGATTTTCCGGGCGGATGTCGATCTGCACGACCTTCGCGTCATCAGGGAAGAACTGCTTGTAGGGGAAATCGGTCCCGAGCATCACCAACGTATCGCAGGCGTGCATGGCGGCATAGCCCGAGGAGAAGCCGATGAAACCGGTCATGCCGACGTCGTAGGGGTTGTCGTATTCGACGTGCTCCTTGCCGCCGAGCGCATGCACGATGGGGCTCTTCAGTGTCTCGGCGAGCTGCATCAGCGGCGCATGCGCGCCGGCGCAGCCGCGGCCGCAAAACAGGGTGACGCGTTCGGCGCCGTTGAGGAGATCGGCCAGCGCCTGCAGCTCATCCGCCTGCGGCACCACCTGCGGCGCCACCACGTTGAGCCCGCGCGTCGTCGACAGCGCGCGCTTCGGCGGGCTGCGGAACGCGACGTCGCCGGGCATGGCGACGACGGCGACGCCGCGCAGGCCGACCGCCGCGCGGATCGCGTTCTCCAGCACGAACGGAAGCTGGCTGGAGTCGGAGACCAACTCGCAATAATGGCTGCATTCGCGGAACAGGTTCTGCGGATGGGTCTCCTGGAAATAGCCGCCGCCGATCTCGGCGGTCGGGATCTGCGCCGCGATCGCCAGCACGGGAACGCGGCT
The DNA here is from genome assembly GCA_003963435.1 of Bradyrhizobiaceae bacterium. Lineage (GTDB taxonomy): Bacteria > Pseudomonadota > Alphaproteobacteria > Rhizobiales > Xanthobacteraceae > Bradyrhizobium. The sequence continues at coordinate 6,119 of RXJC01000696.1, forward strand.
GCGATGCGCGTCGAACAGGCCATTGATCAGATGCAGATTGCCGGGACCGCAGGAGCCCGCACACACCGCAAGGCTGCCCGTCATCTCGGCTTCGCCGGCCGCGGCAAAGGCTGCGACCTCCTCGTGCCGGACATGGATCCATTCGATGGTGCCGCGGCGGCGCAACGCCTCGGTCAGGGCGTTCAGGCTGTCGCCGACGATGCCATAGATGCGCTTGACGCCGGCCTGTTCTAGCGTTGCCACGAACAGATCGGCCACGTTGTTGATCGCCATGTCGTCTCCTGATTCAGCCAGTCACATACCACGACGCGCCTGCGTCGGCAGGCGCGTCACGATGTGGCAGAATATGCAAATTCGGGATGACGGCTAGTTGTCGTCGGATCAATCTTTCTGAATTGCCCGATCGTAAGCCGTGATGGTCGCCTTGGCGCGCGCGGCGACATCGGCCGCGCTCATGCCGGGCTTGTAGAGGCTGGAGCCGAGACCGAATGCGGTGACGCCGCCCTTGATGTACTCGGCAAAATTCTGGTCGGAGACGCCGCCGACGGCGGCGATCATCACGCCTGGGGGCAGCACGGCGCGGATCGCGGCGATGCCAGAGGCTCCTAACACGCTCGCCGGAAAGAATTTCAGGCCCGATGCTCCGGAGCGCGCGGCCAGCAGCGCCTCGGTCGGCGAGAACACGCCGGGCAGCGTCACCATGGCGTATTGATGCGCGCGCACGAGCACCTGCGTGTCGACGTTGGGCGAGACCATCAGCCTGCCGCCGACGTCGTTGAGGCGATCGACATCCGCGGTGGCCAGCACGGTGCCGGCGCCGATCAGCACGCCCGACGGCGCGAGCTTCACAGCCGTTGCGATGGAGCGGAACGGATCGGGCGAGTTCAGGGGGATCTCGATCGCGGTCATGCCGGCTTCGATCAGGACGCCGACGATCGCCTCGGTCTCTTCTAGCCTGACGCCGCGCAGGATCGCGACCAGCGGACGCTGCATCGGCGGAAAGGGAACGGTCATCGCAAAAATCCTTCTATGTCGTCCAGATCGCGGCAGCCGCCATCGACAATCCGCGGCGGACCGCTTCATCCGCATCGATCGGTTGCACCGTCGCCGCCAGCGCGTCGAATGCGTGGCGGTACAGCGTCGCGAGCCGGCCCGAGGCAATCAACACAACACCCGCCCGAGGCACGGTGCCGGACAGGCCTGCCGCCAGCTCGGCGCCGATCAAGGTGCCCGACAGCGTCTCGCGCGCAGCAGCCGGCGTGCCGCCGAACAACAGCTGACGCGAGCGCGCCGTGAACAGGAGATTGGCGGCGAAGGCCGGCGCCGCATAGGCGGCCTTGACCGCCGCCTTGAAGCTCGCGACGTCCTCGGCCGCGTCGGCGCCGGCGACCGCGAACGACAAAATCGTCTCGCGCGAGACCACGCTGAACAACTCGCCGGTCAGGAAGGTGGAGAAGCCTTCGACGATGCCGCCCTTGACGCGCACCCATTTCGAATGCGTGCCGGGCATGCAGACCAGCGCCTCGCCGGCGGCTTCAAAACCGAGCGCGCCGAGCAGCTGCGTCTCCTCGCCGCGCATGACGTCGGGCGCGCTTGCGTCGCGCTGCGCGATGCCGGGCAGGATGCGGATGTCGCGCGCCTCGCCCGGCACGCGCACGGCGTGCTTCAGCACGGCCGCGAGCAGCGCCGGCGTGTCGACATAGCCGGCCTCGACCCAACCGGTCTTGGCGCCGGCCATGCCGCAGACGAGAACCGGCAGGTGATCCGGTGCCTCGACCGCCGCGAGATGCGATCGCAGCACGGCGGCAAAGCCGGCCTTGGCGGCGGCCAGCATGCCTTCATCGCTGCGGCGCTCGGTCAGCACCTGGCCGGCGCGATCGACCAGCCACAAGCGAAAGCTGCTGGTGCCCCAATCCACCGCGACATAAGCGGGTTCGGCCATGCGAAACTGTCCTCGTCTCACCGACAAGACGCCGTCTCGCGACATTGAGACGGCCGATGCGGAAATCTGCCCCGGGATATCGGCTATCGCACCGGCAAACCAGCCTTTTCTCGCTGGATTGGACAGCTGCCGCGCTGGCACACCGCTTGCTGAAGCAGCCCTGCTCACATCCGTGAACCGCGCAGCAAGACGCGTCAATTGTGGAGAGGAACCCCATGGAGATCGGCTATTTCACGATGCCTTCGCATCCGCCGGAGTGCGGCCTGAAGGAAGGACACGACTGGGACCTGCAGGTTCTGCGCTGGCTCGACGAGCTCGGCTATCAGGAAGCCTGGATCGGCGAGCACCACACCGCGCCCTGGGAGCCCAATCCCACGCCGGACCTTCTGATCGCGCAGGCCTTGATGCAGACCAAGCGCCTGCGCATCGGGCCGGGCGGCTTCCTCTTGCCCTATCACCATCCGGCCGAGCTCGCCAACCGCGTCGCGATGCTCGACCATCTCTCCGAGGGCCGGCTGAATTTCGGCGTCGCCGCATCTGGACTGCCGAGCGACTGGGCGATGTTCAACGTCGACGGCATGAGCGGGCAGAACCGCGACATGACCCGCGAGGCGCTCGAGATCATCCTCAAGATGTGGAGCGATCCCGCGCCCTGGACCTACAAAGGCAAGTTCTGGACGGTCTCCAAGCCGGACACGATGTTCGACTTCCTCAAACCGCACATCAAGCCGCTGCAGGCGCCGCATCCGCCGATCGGCGTTGCCGGGCTGTCGAAGAACTCGGACACGCTGAAGCTCGCCGGCGAGCGCGGCTTCATCCCGATGAGCCTCAACCTCAACCCGGCCTATGTCTCCAGCCATTGGGATTCGGTCGAGATCGGCGCGGCCAAGACCGGCCGCAAGCCGAACCGCGCCGACTGGCGGCTGGTGCGCGAGGTCTTCGTCGCCGACACCGACGAGGAGGCGTGGAAGCTCTCCACCGGCGACATGATGGGCCGGATGATGGGCGAGTACTTCCTGCCGCTGCTCGGCCATTTCGGCTTCAAGGATTATCTCAAGCACGCGCCCGACGTGCCCGACAGCGACGTCACCGTCGAATATTGCGCCAAGCGAAACTGGATCGTCGGCTCGCCGGCGACCGTCGCCGAGAAGATCGAGAAGATCTACGAAGAGGTCGGCGGCTTCGGCGTGCTCTGCGTGTTCGGCTTCGACTACAAGCACAAGGCGGAAGCTTGGCACCACTCGCTCTCACTCTTGAAGAACGAGGTGATGCCGCGTCTTACGCATCTCGGCTCCGCGAAGAAGGCGGCTTGACGCATCGCGGGTGCGGCGCGATCGTGCCGCACCCGCTTCCATTTCCGGAGACTTCCGCGTGACGGTGGACGCCAAACCTCTCGACGCAAGGGATTTCAAGCAGGCCATGCGCCAATGCGCCAGCGCCGTGGCGCTGGTCACGGTCGGCGCCGAGCACGGCAAGCGCACGGGCCTGACGGTGACCTCGGCCTGC
>RXJC01000607.1 GCA_003963435.1 Bradyrhizobiaceae bacterium
CAGGAGGTCGCGATCCAGCTCACCACCTCGGATTTGTCGTAGAGCGGGATCGCGCTGATGGTGTAGCCGACATTGAGCAGCACCAGCAACGCGACCAGCGGCATCAGCGCGAGCCGCAGGCGCAGGCCGGTTGCGAAGAACGTGACCGCCGCGAGCAGCGTCATGATCTCGTACGGGCTCGGCTCGATGAACACGACCGCGCCGGAGGCGCCGACCAGCCACACCAGCGCGCGCTGCAGCGCCAGCACGCCGGGGGCGGCGCGGACCGCTGCATTCATCTCCCCGGCTGTCGCCGCATACGCCATCACACGCTCATATGCTTACGCAACTCGTCGTTACAAACACCGCCGTCATCGCCCGGCTCGACCGGGCGATCCAGTACTCCGTGACGCGCGTTGTAGGAAACGACTGGCGCCGCGGCGTACTGGATGCCCCGCCTTCGCGGGGCATGACAGAGAAACTCAACTCAATACGCGTTCTCGTTCTTGGTCAGCAGCGAGATCGGCGTCTTCAGGAGAATGTAGAGGTCGAACAGCACCGACCAGTTCTCGATGTAATAGAGGTCGAACTCGACGCGCTTCTGGATCTTCTCTTCGTTGTCGATCTCGCCGCGCCAGCCGTTGATCTGGGCCCAGCCGGTGATGCCCGGCTTGACGCGGTGGCGGGCGAAATAGCCGTCGACGGCCTCGTCGAACAGCCGGCTCTGCAGCTTGCCCTGCACCGCATGCGGCCGCGGGCCGACCAGGGAGAGGTTGCCGGAGAACACCACGTTGAAGAGCTGCGGCAGCTCGTCGAGGCTGGTCTTGCGGATGAAGCGGCCGACGCGGGTGACGCGCGGATCGTTCTTGGTCACGACCTTCGAGGCGGTCGGATCGGCCTGATGGTGGTACATCGAGCGGAACTTGTAGACGTCGATGCGCTCGTTGTTGAAGCCGAACCGCTTCTGGCGGAACAGCACCGGGCCGGGGCTGTCGAGCTTCACCGCGAGCGCGACGAGGCCCATTACCGGCAGCGCTGCGAGCAGCGCGAGGCTGCCGACGACGCGGTCGAACAGCCATTTCATCACCAGGTCCCAATCGGTGATCGGCGCCTCGAACACGTCGAGTGTCGGCACCTCCCCGAGATAGGAGTAGGAACGGGGCCGGAAGCGCAGCTTGTTGGTGTGCGCGGAGAGGCGGATGTCGACCGGCAGCACCCAGAGCTTCTTCAGCATCTCCAGGATGCGCGTCTCCGCCGAGATTGGCAGCGCGAACAGCACGAGATCGACGCGGGTGCGGCGGGCGAACTCGACGATGTCGTCGACCTTGCCGAGCTTGCGCGCGCCGGCGCAGGTGTCGAGCGCGCGGCTGTCGTTGCGGTCGTCGAACACGCCGAGCACGTGGATGTCGGAATCCTCCTGCGCCTTCAGCGCCTCGACCAGCTGCTCGCCGTTGCTGTCGGAGCCGACGATGATGGTGCGGCGGTCGAGCCGGCCCTGGCGCGCCCAGCCGCGCACCAGCGAGCGCAGCACCAGGCGCTCGCCGATCAGCGCGGCGAGCCCCAGGAAATAGAAGGCAGCCAACCACAGCCGCGAGATTTCGCTGCCGTATTTGGCGAAGAACGAGATGCCGATGAACAGCAGGAAGACGAACGACCAGGACGAGATCATCCGTGTCATCTGCCGGAGCTGCCCACGGAACAGCTGCACTTGATAGATGTCGGCAGCCTGGAAGCAGACCACGGCGGCGACCGCCACCGCGATGACCTCCGCAGGATAGAGCCAGTTGAAGCCGGCGTGCGGCATGACATAGCCGACATAGAGCGCGATGCCGACGAGGCTCAGGAGCGCGAAGTCAGCAAGGCGCACGAAGCCGGCGATCACGATCGGCGAATAGGCGCGGGCGACCTTCTGGTTGACGACTTCGAGCGCCGCGGGCGTCAGCCGGCGCCGGCGCTCGACGAAGGGTTGGTCAGCGGGTTTCGCTGCAGCGCTGGCCGCGGCGTCGAGCATCGAGCGTGCGTTGAGCGGTTCCACGGGCGTCCACGTCCATTCCAAAGCCCGCGGCACGGCCTTGAGCGCCCGGGCGAGCATCCCCTGGCCCTTCGACTATCGAACAAATCGGAAGATTCTCTAAAGCCGGTCTTAAGGATGGTTAATGATTGGCAAATGCGTCGCGATAGCCGGCGATCACGCCGTCGACCATCGCGGCTTGAGAGAAGTGCGCCGAGATGCGCTCGCGCAAGGAGACTGCGCGCTGCGCCGTTCCCTGGGGATCGTCGAGTGCGGCGGCGATCGCTTCCGCCATGGCTTCGGAATTGCTCGGCGCGAACAGGGCCGTGCTGTCGGCTCCGAAGATTTCGGGAATGCCACCGATCCTGGACGCGATCATCGGGATGCCGGCTGCGCCGGCCTCGATCACCACATAGGGCATGGAATCGCCGCGCGAGGGGACGACGAGCAGCCGTCCCTTGGAGAAACCGTAGCGCGCCTTGACGTGACCGATGAAGCGGATTGCCTTGGTGAGGCCGAGCTTCTCGACCTGCGCCTTCAGCGCCGCCGTTTCCTCGCCGTCGCCGCCGAGCGTCAGCGTGACCTTCTTGCCGCCCTCGTGCAGGCGCGCCACGGCATCGACCAGGAGATCGGCGCCCTTGATGTGCCTGAACTCGCCGACATAGCAGAGGTCCGTGGCGTCGTCGGCGGTGACGACGGGCTCGAACTCCTCCGGCGTGACGCCGTTGAAGACGCAATGCACCACGCCCTTTGGCGTGCCGACGATGCGTTGATAAGTGTCGCGGGCGAACGCGCTCTCGAACAGGAACAGGTCGGTCGAATCCATCAGCGCGCGCTCGAGCCGCGCGTAGAACTCGCCCTTGAAGGTGTGGAGCGGATAGTGCAGCGAGCCGCCATGCGGCGTGTAGATGCGGATAGTGTCGTCGGAGCGGCGCCGCATGCGGATAAAGGCGCCGGCCTTGGCGCCGTGGCCGTGCATGACGTCGGGCTTGAGCTTTGCGATCAGGCGCCGCATGCGAAGCCAGACCAGGACGTCGTCCGGCGAGGGCTCGCGGCGGATCGCCAGGCGATGCACGCCGAGCGTCAAGCGCGGCGCGAGCTCGGCCAGCGCCTTGTCGGCGCGCTCGCCGCCGGTGAGGCTGTCGGCGAGGATGCCGACATGATGGCCGCGGTCGACCTGTCCGTTGGCGACGTCGAGGATGTGGCGGAAGATTCCGCCGACCGGAGCGCGCACGGCGTGCAGGATACGAAGCGGCCGGTCGGGAGAGGGGGGCATGAATGAAAACCAGCGCTCGACGGCTTATGCCGAACAATTCGAAAGGAAAATATCGAGATGGATTAAGGGCCCTCGTGGTTAACAAACGGTGACGAGCGCGAGCGCGACGATCGCTGGATGTCGCGATTAACCCAGCGGCAACCTTAATGGAGTGTAATCGCTGCGGTTGAGGTAGCTTGGTGGCGTTGCCCCTGCGGGAGTGTTCGATGCGTTTAGCGTTCTGGCGTGCCGGCAAGGACAAGGCGGTGGTTGCGCGCGCCGTTGCAAAGCCCAAGGCCGAAGCCGCGCCCAAAGCTGAGGTCAGGGCTGAGCCCAAAATCGAATCCAAGGTCGAGCCCAAGATAGAGCCCAAGATCGACGTCAGGCCCGCGCCTGTTGTCACCAAGCAGCCGCAAGTCGAATCCGGCGATATCGACCTGCACGCGCTCGGCGCGGCATTGGCGCGCAAGCGCGGCTGGATCGTTGTGCCGACCGTGCTGGCGCTCGTTGGTTCCATTGCAATCGTCAATCTCGTCACCCCGCGCTACAAGTCCGAATCGCGCATCCTGATCGACGGCCGCGAGAACGTGTTCCTGCGCCCGAACAGCGACCGCACCGAGGAGCGGCAGGCGCTCGACGCCGAGGCCGTCACCAGCCAGGTGCAGCTCGTGCTGTCGCGCGATCTCGCACGCGAGATCATCAAGAAGAACAAGCTCGCCGAGCGCCCCGAATTCGATCCGGTGCTGCAGGGCGTCTCGCCGCTGAAGTCGCTGGCCGCGATGATCGGAATCGGCCGCGATCCGTTCTCGATGACGCCGGAAGAGCGTGTGCTCGATGCCTATTACGATCGCCTCCAGGCCTATGCCGTCGACAAGTCGCGCGTGATCGTGGTCGAATTCCAGTCGGCCGATCCGGATCTGGCCGCCCGTGTCGCCAACTCGATCGCCGACGGTTATCTGGTGCTGCAGCAGGGCGTGCGCCAGGAGCAGGCCAAGAACGCCAGCCAGTGGCTCGCGGGCGAGATCGAGAGCCTGCGCAAGAAGGTCTCCGACGCCGAGGCCAGGGTCGAGGACTTTCGTTCCAAGTCGAGCCTGTTCGTCGGCACCAACAACACTACGCTGTCGAACCAGCAGATGGGCGAGGTCAACACCCAGCTCAACAATGCCCGCTCGATGAAGGCGGATGCGGAATCCAAGGCGCGGCTGATCAAGGAGATGCTCCAGAGCGGCAAGCCGATCGAGGCGTCCGAGGTCGTGAACTCCGAACTGATGCGCCGGCTGTCGGAGCAAAGGGTGACACTGCGCGCCCAGCTCGCCGAGCAATCATCCACGCTGCTCGGCAATCATCCGCGGATCAAGGAGTTGAAGGCCCAGCTTGGCGACCTCGACAATCAAATCCGTGACGAAGCCGCCAAGATCTCGCGCTCGCTCGAAAGCGACGCAAGGATCGCCAGCGGCCGGGTTGATGGTCTGACCGTGAGCCTCGAGCAGCTCAAGAAGCAGGCGGCCTCGACCAACGGGCAGGACGTCCAGCTCCGCGCACTGGAGCGCGAGGCCAAGGCGCAGCGCGATCTGCTCGAGGCCTATCTTGCCAAGTATCGCGAGGCCAACACCCGCGAGACCATCGACACCGCGCCGACGGACGGGCGCATCATCTCGCGTGCCATCGTCTCGAACACGCCGGCCTATCCGAAGAAGCTGCCGATCGTGCTGATCGCGACCCTCGCGACGCTGCTGCTGTCCTCGGGCCTCGTCGTCACCGGCGAGCTCTTGCGACAGACTGCGCCACGCGCGGTGGCGGCGGTGCTTCCGGCCCAGGCGCCGGCGCGGCGGGAGGCGACGGTCCTGCCGGTCGTCGAGCCGATCGCCGAACCCGACATAGAGCTCCCTCTGGCGGAACCCGCGCCGCTGCAGCCGGAGATGACTGATCATGCGGACGTCACCGAATTCACCGAGATCGAACGATTGGCTGAAGGCCTGCGCGCCGCCGGCGCTGCGGCCAAGAAGGTCACTGTGCTCGGCACCGCCTCAGGCGAAGCCATCACGCTGTCGACGCTGACGCTCGCGCGGCACCTGGCGCGCGAGGCGCGCGTCGTGGTGGTCGATCTGGCGGCGTCCTCACCAACGATTGCCGCGGTGTCCGTCGATGCGTCGGCGCCAGGCCTTGCCGAGCTGATGCAGGGCGAGGCCTCGTTCGCGCAAGTCATCACCCGGGACAAGCTGTCGCGGCTGCATCTGGTCATGGCCGGCCGGCCCGGCTTCGACCGTAGCCTCTTGCAGTCGCCGCGGGTGACACTCGCCATCGACGCGATGCTGCGCGCCTATGATCACGTCCTGATCGACGCCGGCAGCGCCTCCGACCTTCCGGCCGAGCTGCTGACGGCGCATGCCCGGGCCGTCGTGGTCCCCGATGCCGCGATGCCCCAGGACGCACGTACGCTGATGTGCGAGCAGCTCAAAGCGGTCGGCTTCAGCGAGGTGACGATGCTAAGCAAGCCGGTGCAGGCGTCCAATGCGGCGGAAGCTCCGCGCGTGGCGGCGGCGTAGGTGTGGTTACCCTCCCCTGGAGGGTAAGAGACAGAATCGTAGGGTGGGCAAAGGCGCATTTGCGCCGTGCCCACCACCTGTCCAATGCAATAACGAAAGACGTGGGCACGCTCCGCTTTGCCCACCCTACGATATCGGCGTTCGCAGAGAGATGTTACCCGAACGCCTGCCGCACGCGCCGCGCCAGGTCGAACAGCATCTGGTTCTGCTTCACCAGCCGCTTGCCGTGGCTGAGCGAGGACATCGCCATTGCCGCGAGTCGTCCGCGCGAGGTCAGCGGAACGAAGCTGTCAAAGATCTCTTCGTCGTCCTTGCAGAACATCCGCTTGTAATCGTCCGTGCCGATACCGAGGTCGAGCGAGCGGTAGCCGCGCTCGCCGTAGCGATCGATGATATAGCGCATCAGGATCAGGCCGGGACTGTAACGGGCGTGCTCGGACATCGTGTAGGTGTTGAACATCATCGAGAAGCGCTGGCCGTCGGCGACCCCGGCGAAGATCGCGATCACTTCCTCGTCGCATTCGAGCGCGTGGATGTCGATAACGCGGCCTTCGCCGCGCGGCGCCAGGCAGGCGCTGCGGATGAACTGTTCGACCCCGGGCTCGGCGAAGACGTTGGGGAGCTTCTGTTCCGCCATCCGCACCGGCTTGACCCGGAAGAACCAGTCGAGCAGGCGGGTGACGTCAGCGTCGGACGTCGCCAGATGATAGCGATAGCCGGCGAGGCCCTGGAGCTTCTTCTCCTTGCTCTTGAGGCGGCGGCGGAAGGAATTGCTGATCCGCGACGGCGGCGGCCCGCCTGGCTCCATCACCAGCTGCGGACAGCCGTTGATCGCGCTCTGTCGCGGCAGCAGCGCGAACGGGTTTGGCTGGTCGCGCCAGCGCAGCGGCTGTTGCGTCAACGCGAGTACGTCAACGTGCTCGCGGAGCGGCCCGAGCAGCGCCTCGAGATCGGCGGCATTGGTCTGCGCGGCGCAGGCGATGTCCCACAGGCCCATGTTGAAGGTCGTGTGCTTGCCGCCCATGAAGCACGCCGTGCGCACGCCGTGGCTCTGGCGCAGCGAGAGCGGCAGCAGCAGCAACGGCTCGTGGTCGGCGTCGCGGCCGATCACGACGAGGGGACGGGCGCCCTCGCGCGCGCCGACCAGGCGTTGCCAAGGGCTCAGCAGATCATATCGCTGATAGGGCGTGAAGAGATGGCCGGGCTCCTCGAAGCCGCGCCAGACCGCCTCGGCGGCGTCGAGATCGGTGACGATGTCGACTTGCGCGATACGGCTCGCTTTCGACCGCGCTGGCGCTTCTGCCGTCCGGCTTTGCATCGCCGCAGCCATGGTCATCCGCGAAACCTGTCGAGAAATCAGAAAGTGACGTCAATCGGCCTGTGGCCGACCTTTGCAAAGAAATGTCAACAAAGGGTAAGGACAATGGGAGCGGGAACGGGCGCCTGTGGCGCGAAGGGTGGGAATATTGGCTTCCGACGACAGATGGCTGGAGCGGCTGCGCCTCGAGCTGGCCTGGTTCACCGGCCGGGCCGCGCTCGGCAGCCGCGGTGTCGGCGCCATCCTGCGCTTTGACCGGGTGCGGCCGCGGCGGCGCGGCGGGTTTCAGCCGCTGCGCGCGCACGAGATCACGCCGCAATTCCTCGATCGCGCCATTCGTGCGCTGAAGCGCTGGCAATACGATTTCCTCGGCATGGATGAGGTCTGCCGGCGCGCGGTGACGTTGCCGGAGCAGCGGCGCTTCGTGGCGCTCACCTTCGACGGCGCTGCGAAGGATCTCATCGACTTCGCCTATCCGGTGCTGGCGCATCACGCCGTGCCTTTCACGATCTACGTCCCAACAGCGTTTCCCGACGGCGTCGGACAGGCCTGGTGGCTCGGGCTCGAACAGGTGATCGCGCGCGAAAGCCGCATCAGCCTGATGATGGGCGAGAAGGAGCAGCGCTTCGTCGTCACAAGCTCCGCCGAGAAGCAGGCGCTGTTCTCGCATATCGAGAGCTGGCTGCGCTCGCTGCCGCCGACGGATCTGTCGGCGGCGATCGCTGATCTCTGCACGCGCTACCGCATCGATCTTGCCGCGCTGTCACGCGAGGCGTCGATGGATTGGGAGGATCTGGCAAAGCTCGCTGCCGATCCGCTCGTCACGATCGGCTGCGCGACCGTGAATTACCCCGTTCTCGCCAACATGAAGGACGCAGCCGCGCTGCGCGAGATGACGATGGGCAAGGCGGTGGCGGAATCAGCCTTCCGCCGCAATGTCGCGCATTTCGCCTTTCCTTTCGGCGATCGCGCCTCGTTCCGGCGCGGTCATGTCATCATGGCGGAGGAGGCGGGCTTTGCCAGCGCGGTGTCGACGATCCCGGGGATCGTGGACGCGGAGGGACGCACGAACTTGCGCGCGCTGCCGTGGATTTCCTGGGACGGTCGTGTGCGCTCGCTGCGCATGTTGCGCGTGCTGGTGTCGGGCGTTGCCTTTGCGCCGGTGAAGCCGACCGGCAGCACTACCGGCCAGACTTGACGCGATCGGGGCGCTGCATCCAGCTCACGATCGGCATCGCCGGCAGCACCCAGCCCATGCCGACCACGACGTAATAGATCGCCTGCCGCCAGCCAGACTCGGCGATCCACGGCATCTGCGCCGCGGCCATGCCGAGCAGGGCCCAGACCGTGGCCAGCACCAGGAGCAGGATGGCGCCGAGGAACTTGCGGGTGCGGATATTCATGGCGGACTATGAGTGCCTTCGCGTAACTTGCGCTGTGGGAGCGGGGGACTATAAGGGGCACACAATCCGGTTCAAGCCCTGGTTTTTAGCCCCTGAAATGACGACGAAATCCGTTACAACCAATCCGCATCGCGCCGTGCGCTGGTGGCTGATCTCAGTCGCCGCCCTGATCGCGCTGATGGTGCTGGTCGGCGGCGCGACGCGGCTGACCGAATCCGGCCTGTCCATCGTCGAATGGAAGCCCGTCACGGGCAGCGTGCCGCCGCTCTCGGAGACGCAGTGGACCGAGGCGTTCGAAGCCTACAAGAAGATCCCGCAATATCGCGAGCTCAATGCCGGCATGAGCCTGTCCGAGTTCAAGGAGATCTTCTGGTGGGAATGGAGCCACCGCTTGCTCGGCCGCTTCATCGGCATCGCCTATCTCCTGCCGTTCCTGTTCTTCCTGTGGCGCGGCGGCCTCTCCGGTGAGTTGAAGCGCCGGCTGTGGCTGCTGTTCGCGCTTGGCGGCCTCCAGGGCGCGGTCGGCTGGTGGATGGTTGCCTCTGGTCTGACGGAGCGGGTCGAGGTCTCGCAATATCGGCTGGCGACGCATCTCGTGCTCGCGCTGCTGATCTTTGCGGGCATCGTCTGGACCGTGCGGCGGCTCAAGGAGCGGCCGCCGATCGCTGCGTCCGCGCGGTTGCGGTTCACCAGCGCGCTGCTGCTCGTCGTGACCTTCGTGCAGATCTATTTCGGCGCGCTGGTCGCGGGCCTGCGCGCCGGCCGCGCCTACAACACCTGGCCGCAGATCGACGGCGCGTTCATTCCCTCGAGCGGGCGGCTGTGGTTCGAGACGCCGTGGTGGCGCAACATGTTCGACAACGTCCTGACGGTGCAGTTCGAGCACCGCATGACCGCCTATGCGCTGTTCCTGCTGGCGCTGCTGCACGCGATCGACGCGGTGCGCTCGCGCGCCGGCGCGGCCGCGAACGGCGCGCTTTGGCTGTTTGCCGCGATCAGCTTGCAGGCGGTGCTCGGCATCCTCACGCTGCTCAACCAGGTGCCGATCGATCTTGCGCTGTCGCACCAGGCGGTCGCGATCGCCGTGCTGACGCTTGCAGTGATGCAGGTGGAACGGCTTGCGTCGCGGCAGTCGACCGAGACGCAGCCGCGCGCGATTCCGGCTGGCCTGCCCGGCTGATCACCATCAGCCGGGCTGATCAGCAATAGCCGTAGATGCCGCACGAGTAGGGCAGGCGCCAGAAGTAATCGACCTGCTTCCCGCCGTAATAGGCGCCCTGATAGTCGTAATCCCAGGGGCGGCCGTAATAGCCGGGCAGCGTGTGCGAGCCCGGGAGCAGCGGCGTGCCCGGCAGGTTGCGGATGTAGCTGCCGACGCCATAGGCCGGCGAGATCAGCGCATCCGGATCGGTGTCGACATAGACCTGGGGCGGCTCCTGCGGCGAAGCGGCGGCTCGCCGCTTCGGCGTAGCCGGCAAGTCAGCAGCGAGCGCGCTTGAAACCGTCAGCATCGCGGCAAAGGCAGGCACCATCCAGCGCAGCATCGTCGGCTCCGAATCAAAGGGGCGATCCAACGACGATGTATGCGGCAGATATGGTTAATGACTGTTAACTGACGGTCGCCGACGCGACCGTCATTCCGGGGCGGTCCGATAGGACCGAACCCGGAATCTCGGGCTCACCAGACAGGGTCGAGGTTCCGGGTTCGGTGCTGCGCACCGCCCCGGAACGACGATCGCGTCCTACGCCCCCAGCGCCTGCTCCAGATCCGCGATCAGGTCTTCCTTGTCCTCGATGCCGACCGAGAGCCGCACCACGTCGGGGCCGGCGCCGGACTTGATCTTGGCGGCGTCGTCGAGCTGGCTGTGCGTTGTGGAGGCGGGGTGGATGACGAGCGAGCGGGTGTCGCCGACATTGGCGAGGTGCGAGAACAGCTGCAGCTTCGACACCAGATTGACGCCGGCGTCATAGCCGCCCTTCAGGCTGAAGGTGAACACGGCACCCGCGCCCTTCGGCGCGTATTTGCGCGCGAGCTGGTGGTACTTGTCGCTCGGCAGGCCCGCATAGTTCACCGAGGCCACCGCGGGATGGCCGGCGAGGAATTCGGCGACCGCTTTCGCATTGTCGCAGTGCTTCTGCATGCGCAGCGGCAGCGTCTCGATGCCGGTCAGGATCATGAAGGCGTTGAACGGCGACAGCGCCGGGCCGAGATCGCGTAAGCCCAGCACGCGGCAGGCGATCGCGAAGGCGAAATTGCCAAAGGTCTCCTGCAGGCGGATGCCGTGATATTCGGGGCGAGGCTCCGACAGCATCGGGTATTTGCCGCCCGTGGACCAGTCGAAGGTGCCGGCATCGACGATGATGCCGCCGAGCGAATTGCCGTGGCCGCCCAAAAATTTCGTCAGCGAGTGCACGACGATGTCGGCACCGTGGTCGATGGGGCGGATCAAATAGGGTGAGGCCAGCGTGTTGTCGACGATCAGCGGCACGCCCGCCTTGCGCGCCACCGTCGAGATCGCCTCGATGTCGGTGATGCTGCCGGCGGGGTTGGCGATGGACTCGATGAAGATGGCCTTGGTGCGCGGGGTCACCGCGCGCTCGAAGCTGGCGATGTCATCGGGATCGGCCCACACCACGTTCCAGCCGAAGCTCTTGAACGCGTGCGTGAACTGGTTGATCGAGCCGCCATAGAGCTTTCGCGCGGCGATGAATTCGTCGCCGGGCTGCAGCAGCTGCTGCAACACCACGACCTGTGCGGCATGGCCCGAGGCCACCGCCAGTGCCGCCGTGCCGCCTTCGAGCGCGGCGACGCGCTCTTCCAGCACCGCGTTGGTCGGGTTGCCGATGCGGGTATAGATGTTGCCGAACGCCTGCAGGCCGAACAGCGAGGCCGCATGATCGGCATCGTTGAAGACGAACGAGGTGGTTTGATAAATCGGAGTCGCGCGTGCGCCGGTCGTGGGGTCGGGCTGTGCGCCGGCATGCACGGCGAGGGTTGAAAATCCCGGAAGGCGATCGCTCATTGAGGGCGTCCTGTTCTTGTGGTCTGAAATCGCGCGGCATGCTGATGGGCGCCGCGCTCGCCGTCAAGGCGCCGCTTCACATCAAGGCCATTTGGGAACGATCGTGCTACGCATTGTCGCGTTCGCGAAATGAATCCTTCGCGATTGCGTCAGCTTTGCTCGCTCTTGTTTTTCGCAGCGCGATCGGAGGCCGCGGTGTCGCCGCCGCCGACACTCATTCGATTGAGGGATAGCCGCATGCCCTGCGTCGGTGCCGGCGCGCGCTTGGAACTGAGCGTGCGCGAATTCACGCCCATCCAGGAGATCTCGGAGGACAGGCGGCCATATTCGATCTTGGGGCAGCGGTTCATCACCACCTTGATACCGACCGATTCCGCTTTCGCCGCCGCGGCGTCATCGCGCGCGCCAAGCTGCATCCAGATCACCTTGGGCAGCGGATCGAGCGTCAGCACTTCCTCGACCACGGGCAGGATGTGGCTGGAGTTGCGAAAGATGTCGACCATGTCGATGGGACGGCCGATGTCGGAGAGCGAGGCGACGAATGGCTTGCCGAGCAGATCCTTGCCGACATGGCCCGGGTTGACCGGGATCATGTCGTAGCCGCGCTGCGCCAGATATTTGAACGCGAAATAGCTCGGTCGCACGTTGACCGGCGAGGCGCCGACCATCGCGATCGACTTCACGCTGTTGAGGATACCGCGGATGTAGTTGTCGGGATAGGCGTCGTGGTTCATTTATCGATCTTCTTGCTTGTCATTGCGAGGAGCGAAGCGACGAAGCAATCCAGTCTGTCTCCGCGGAGGGGTTTCTGGATTGCTTCGCTGCGCTCGCAATGACGATTCTACTCATCCCGCCAGGTCGGCGTGCGCTTCTCGATGAACGCGCCGATGCCTTCCTCGGCATCGCGCGCCATCATGTTCTCGGTCATCACTTCGGCCGCATAGCGATAGGCGTCTGCAAGGCTCATCTCGGCCTGGCGATAGAATGCCTCCTTGCCGAGCTTGACGGTGTAGGCGGATTTCAACGCGACCTGTTGCGCCAGCTCGATCGCGGCACCGAGCTCGGTA
>RXJC01000474.1 GCA_003963435.1 Bradyrhizobiaceae bacterium
CGGTCTCGACCTGCGCCGCCTGACCCATCGCCTGCGCCGGATCGATGGTGAACAGGCCGCGCGGCACGTTGGCGAGCGCGAAGCGGGCCTGCGCCTTGGCGAGGTTGCCGAGATCGATCGTGGCGGGGCTAAGCGCGAACGCGCCCGACGATTCCGTCCAGGCCGCGCCGAGATCGAGGTCGATCGCGAGCTTGTCGATGCCGGCCATGGTCAGCGGCTGCAGCGCCGGATTGGCGGGATCGGTCGGCGTGACCATCTTCACGACCAGATTGGCCTTGCTCGGGATTGATCCGACCAGCTGGCCCCAGCTCAGGCTGATCGTGTCGATGGTGAAGAGCTGCCGCGTGGCCTTGTAGGGCGCAACCACGCCCTTGACCTCGGCGCCTTCGAACACGCGGAACAGACCCAGCATCTGCTCCGGTGAGGGCGTCTGTCCGGGATCGCTGAGACCGGCCCCCAAGCGCATCAGGTTTGCCGCGCTGAACGACTTCAGCGCGAAGCGCTCCATCTTGAACCGCCCCTGCGGTACCGGCGTATCGACGCCCTCGATCACGAATTCGCCCTCGCGGTATCTGATCGCGTTGACCTTGCCGGTCCCCTCCGGCGCGCCTATCGAGATCTTGCTGAGCTCGGCCTTGCCAATGCGAACACCCTCATAGATTCCGGCGATCTTCTCCAGCATTTCGCGCGATTGTGCCGGCGTCGGAACGGACGATTGATCCTGTGACAGCGCGTCAAATCGATCGGCCAGCCGGAACTTCGACGGTTGTATGTCGATGTCCTCCATCAAGAAGCCATCGATATCGATACGCATCCCCTGAGCCGTTTTGAGCGCATAGGGACCGGCCAGGATTTGCCGGTAGACGCGATGATAGGTCTCGTCACTACTGGTCTTTGGATCGAGCGCGGCGATGACCGCGGTCACATCGAAATCATTCACGATGACGTTCGACACCTCGCCGGTCAGCTTGTCCGGCTTGCCTGGCTGCTTTACTTCGATCGAGATGGCGGCGCGGTCTGCCTTCATCGCATCGATCTTGCCGCGCTTTAGGTTCTGGATCGCCAATCCGGAATAGGTGATCTCGCTGCTGCCGCCGGGACCGCTCCCGGAATCGAAGCTCATCGTCAGTGTCGGCGCCGTGAGCGAGGACGCCGTGACGCTCGCGTATTGACCGAGCACGTAGCGGTAGAGTTCGATCAGGGAGCCGTTCGCCGGCGCGGTCCCGGCGTGAAGGGGGCCGGCATAGTCGCTCATCGTCAGCTGCGGGATCTTGTAGGACGCCTTCACCCTGGCCTGACCGACTTGGTCAAGCGCGACGTCGATGCCGGTGATGTCGATGCTGTCGGCCGAAAAGCTGCTGTCGTCGATCAGGCGAACGCCGGTGCCCTTGATGCCGGCGATCTTGATCTGTGTCTGCTCGCCGGGAGCGATCGCGATGTCCTCGATCGTCAGGGTCCGCGTCCCCAGCTCGAAGGCGATCTTGCCGTGGCTCGCCTTGCCGCCGCCGGCGCGAATCTGCTCGAAGGCCGCCTCGACCTCGCTCGTTGCCCGGTGCTGGACATAGAGATTGAAGCCGAACCATCCGCCCGCGCCGAGTGCGATAATTACGATCAGGCCGATCAGGATTCGCTTCATTGGGAGCTCCAGTTGCTCGTCTCGCGCCGCGCAACCTGCCATATTCGCGAAACGTCGCGCGGTCCAGAGAAAGCTATGGTTCTCAGGTATTTGACCGGGCGCCCTGTTGATGGGCGCGCAATCGGATGTTGCCACCGGGGCACCCGGCGTGCTTCATCCCGTTTCCATGACCCGGAAATTCGGCTCGCTTGGACAGCGGCTTTCGGATCGTGCATTTTGAGGCCGGTAACGCAAGGCGAGACACCGCATGTCGTCCTATTCTGATGATCTCCACCAGGCGGCGCTCGCCTATCATCGTCTGCCGCGCCCCGGCAAGCTCGAGATCCAGGCGACCAAGCCGCTCGCCAACCAGCGCGACCTCGCGCTGGCCTATTCGCCCGGAGTTGCCGCGGCCTGCACCGAGATTGCCAAGAACCCGGCCGAAGCCGCGACCCTGACGACCCGCGCCAATCTAGTCGCCGTCGTCTCGAACGGAACTGCGGTGCTCGGGCTCGGCAATATCGGCCCGCTGGCCTCCAAGCCCGTCATGGAAGGCAAGGCGGTCCTGTTCAAGAAGTTCGCCGGCATCGACGTGTTCGACATCGAGATTGCCGCCGATACCATCGAGCGTGTGGTCGAGACCGTTGCGGCGCTCGAGCCGACCTTCGGCGGCATCAATCTGGAGGACATCCGGGGACCTGAGTGCTTCGAGATCGAGACGCGCCTGAAGGAGCGCATGAAGATCCCGGTCTTCCATGACGACCAGCACGGCACCGCCATCATCGTCGCCGCCGCCATCACCAATGGCCTCAGGCTGAACGGCAAGAAGCTGTCCGACGTCAAGATCGTGGCGTCGGGCGCAGGAGCGGCTGCGATCGCAACCCTGAATCTCCTGGTGTCGATGGGAGCGCAACGCAAGAACATCTGGGTCTGCGATATCGATGGCTTGGTGCATGAGGGCCGCAACACCACGATGGACCGCTGGAAGGCGGTCTATGCGCAGAAGACCGACAAGCGCACGCTCGGCGACGTCATCGGCGGCGCCGACATCTTCATCGGTCTCTCGGCACCGGGCGTGCTGAAACCGGAGATGGCCAAAGCGATGGCCGACAAGCCGTTGATCATGGCGCTCGCCAATCCCACACCGGAGATCATGCCGGAGGAGGCGCGAAAAGCGCGCCCGGACGCCATGATCTGCACCGGCCGTTCCGACTATCCGAACCAGGTCAACAACGTCCTGTGCTTTCCCTTCATCTTCCGCGGCGCCCTCGACGTCGGCGCCACCGCGATCAACGAGGAGATGAAGCACGCCGCCGTCGAGGCGATCGCGCAGCTGGCGCGCGAGGCGCCGTCGGATGCGGTGGCGCTGGGGGTCGAAACCAACGAGGCGGGCGGTTTCGGTCCGGGCTCGCTGATCCCGAGCCCGTTCGATCCGCGGCTGATCCTGCGCGTGGCGCCGGCGGTGGCGAAGGCGGCGATGGAGTCGGGCGTCGCGACGCGTCCCATCACCAATTTCGACGAATATGCCGCGCAGCTCATGCGCTTCGCGTTCCGCTCCGGCCTCGTCATGAAGCCGATGTTCGCCAAGGCCAAGACCCAGCCGGTGCGCGTGATCTACGCCGAAGGCGAGGACGAGCGCGTGCTGCGCGCCACGCAGGTGGTGCTGGAGGAGAACCTGGCGCGGCCCATCCTGGTCGGCCGTCCTTCGGTCGTGGAAGCCCGCATCAAGCGCTTCGGCCTGTCGATCCGCGCCGGCAAGGATTTCGATCTCGTCAATCCCGAGGACGATCCGCGCTACCGCTCCTACGTACAGTCCTATGTCGAGGTGGCCGGCCGACGCGGCGTGACGCCGGATGCGGCCCGCACCGTGGTGCGCACCAACAACACGGTGATCGCCGCGCTCGCGGTGACGCGCGGCGAGGCGGATGCCATGCTTTGCGGCGTCGAGGGCCGCTATATGAGCCATCTGCGCCATGTCCGCGAGATCGTCGGCTTCTGCCCGGGCATCAGCGACTACGCGGCGCTGGCGCTGCTGATCACGACCAAGGGCGCCTTCTTCATCGCCGACACGCAAGTCCGTCCCAACCCGAGCGCGGAAGAGCTCGCCGAGATCGCATCGCTCGCCGCAGTCCACGTCCAGCGCTTCAACATCAAGCCGAAGATCGCCTTCATCTCGCATTCGGATTTCGGCAGCTACGACACCGATTCCTCGCGCAAGATGCGGCTGGCGACGCAGCTTCTGAAGGACAAGCATCCGGAGATCGAGGCTGACGGCGAGATGCAGGGCGACACCGCGCTCT
>RXJC01000042.1 GCA_003963435.1 Bradyrhizobiaceae bacterium
TCCTCGAACGGCTTCACCTTGTTGAGCGGCAGCGGATCGAGATAGCCGTTGGTGCCGGCCCAGATCACGCAGACCTGCTCTTCCATCTTCAGCGGCGAGAACTGCGGCTGCTTCAGCAGCTCGGTCAGGCGCGAGCCGCGGTTGAGCAGGCGCTGGGTCGAGGCGTCGAGGTCGGAGCCGAACTGCGCGAACGCCGCCATTTCGCGGTACTGCGCCAGCTCGCCCTTGATCTTGCCGGCGACCTTCTTGGTGGCCTTGGTCTGCGCCGACGAACCCACGCGCGACACCGACAGACCGACGTTCACCGCGGGACGGATGCCCTGGAAGAACAGGTCGGTTTCCAGGAAGATCTGGCCGTCGGTGATCGAGATGACGTTGGTCGGAATGTAGGCCGACACGTCGTTGGCCTGGGTTTCGATGACCGGCAGCGCCGTCAGCGAGCCCGAGCCCTGGTCCTTGTTCAGCTTCGCCGCGCGCTCGAGCAGGCGGGAGTGCAGATAGAACACGTCGCCGGGATAGGCTTCGCGGCCCGGCGGGCGGCGCAGCAGCAGCGACATCTGGCGGTAGGCGACGGCCTGCTTGGACAGATCGTCATAGATGATGACCGCGTGCATGCCGTTGTCGCGGAAGTACTCGCCCATGGTGCAGCCGGTGAACGGCGCGATGTACTGCATCGGCGCCGGATCGGATGCGGTGGCGGCGACGACGATCGAGTATTCGAGCGCGCCCTGCTCTTCCAGCACCTTCACGAACTGCGCGACGGTCGAACGCTTCTGGCCGACCGCGACGTAGACGCAGTACAGCTTGATGTTCTCGTCCGGCTGAGCGTTCAGCGGCTTCTGGTTCAGGATGGTGTCGAGCGCGATCGCGGTCTTGCCGGTCTGACGGTCGCCGATGATCAGCTCGCGCTGGCCGCGGCCGATCGGGATCAGGGCGTCGATCGCCTTGAGGCCGGTCGCCATCGGCTCGCTCACCGACTTGCGCGGAATGATGCCGGGCGCCTTGACGTCGACGCGCATGCGCTTGTCGGCCTGGATCGGGCCCTTGCCGTCGATGGGGTTGCCGAGCGCGTCGACGACGCGGCCGAGCAGGCCCTTGCCGACCGGCGCGTCCACGATGGCGCGGGTGCGCTTGACGGTCTGGCCTTCCTTGATCTCGCGGTCGGCACCGAAAATAACGACACCGACGTTGTCGGTTTCGAGGTTCAGCGCCATGCCGCGGGTGCCGTTCTCGAACTCGACCATTTCACCGGCCTGGACGTTGTCCAGACCGTAGACGCGGGCGATACCGTCGCCGACGGACAGCACCTGTCCGACTTCGGAGACTTCAGCTTCCTGGCCGAAATTCTTGATCTGGTCCTTGAGGATCGCGGAAATTTCCGCGGCGCGGATGTCCATCAGCCTGCCTCTTTCATCGCGTGCTTGATCGAATTGAGTTTGGTGCGAAGCGAACCATCCACCATGCGGCTGCCCAGCTTGACGACGAGGCCACCGATGATCGAGGGATCGACTTTCACGTTCAGCGCGACGTCCTTGCCGGTCACCGACTTCAGGGCGACCTTGAGGGCGTCGAGATTCTTGTCAGAGAGCGTTTCCGCCACCGTGACCTCGGCCGTCGTCTCGCCCTTGAACTTGGCGACGAGGGCGCGGTAGGCGCGAATGACGTCCGTCACCGCGAACAGGCGGCGGTTGGCGGTCAGCACCTTGAGGAAATTGGCGGAGATGCCGGCGATGCCGGCCTTGGCCAGCACGGCCGAAAGCGCCCGGGACTGAGCATCGGCCGCGAACACCGGGCTGCGGACGAGGCGCTTCAGATCGGCGCTCTCGTCCAGCAGGGCCTCGAATTTCTCGAGATCGGCCTTGACCTCGTCGACCACTTTCTGATCGCGGGCCAGTTCGAACAAGGCCGTTGCATAACGACCCGACACACCTGAAACGGAGGTATCTTCTGCAGCCACAGACGCGCTCTTTTTGCTGTCAAACTCGCAAGGGAAAAACCGTCGCCACGAAGCGGCGCCTAGCGATCCAAGCCCTTGGAATTCAAGCGGGACTTCGATTTTCGACCAGCACGGAACGTGCCGGGCTCGTTAAAATCGCGGCTTTGCTAACATAGCAGGCGCGCAGGTGCAACATGACGCCAAATTAAAGGCACGAGGTTCTGTCGCCAGTTCGTCGCACATTGCGACACTTCGGATGAGATCTGAAGCGCGGACGACCACGCCACGGAATTGCCGTGAGCCGAACGGCGGCGGCCCGGCCTTTCGTTCCTGCCCTCAGCGCATAGCGGCCATGAACACGGCTCGCTGAGGCGTGACCCAAAGGCCCCTGGCCAGTGCTCCCCGAATACTTACCGAATTCTAAATGCGGCGCGCGATGACTTTGCTTTACAGTATTAATAAGTAATGGATAGGTTAAAAAATCGTTAAAGCCAAATATTACGGAACATCGACTGCAATATCAGTGCCAGTCACAAGATGTTTCATGACGACACAGAACAGATTTACTGCCCAATTCACGCCGCATTGGGAATCGAAACGCCAGACCGCTCACAAACTGATGGGGGCTCCACTAGCCACATATGTGGCAATACTAGCTTAGGGACCACTAAATGCTGTCTTTGAAGACGCTGGGCTCTGTGACCCGGCCGCGTACGGCAATCGCTTTCGTTGCCGCAACTCTCCTCATCGGTGGAACTGCCACCGAAGCTTCCGCCAAATCCCGCCACCACCGGCATCACCACCGCCACCAGGCCCAGGCCGATACCAACCCGACCTCCGATTGGCGCAACGCCAATGCGTCGATGAATCCGACCTCGGGCAGCGGCCGCAGCTTCTCCGGCATGGCCTCCTATTACGGCAATGAGTCCGGCAGCCGCACCGCTTCGGGCCAGCGCTTCAACCAGAACGCCCTGAC
>RXJC01000452.1 GCA_003963435.1 Bradyrhizobiaceae bacterium
GCGCGCGCCGCGCGAGGCGGCTTCGTCCACTGCCAAATCCAGCTAACGAGGGTCCGATGGACAAGAACTACGTCGACATCACCAGGAACATCTCGGCCAACCTGAAGAAGCTGCGAGGCGACATTCCCGATACCATGAAGGGATTTGCCCTGCTCGCGCAGGCCGCGACGCGCGACGGCGCGCTGGACAAGAAGACCAAGGAGCTGATGGCGCTGGCGCTCGGCGTCGCCGCGCATTGCGATGGCTGCATCGGCTTTCACGCCGAGGCGCTGGTCAAGCTCGGTGCGACCCGCGAAGAGATCGAGGAGACGCTCGGCATGGCCGTGTATATGGGCGGCGGCCCGTCGCTGATGTACGCGGCCGACGCGATCGCCGCGTACGAGCAGTTTCAGCAGCAATCGGTCGTCGCCTGATTTCCGTTCGGTGGTTCTTCTAGGGAACTGTGCCGTCTTCGCGGCCGGTTCCTAGATCGGCTCGTACGTCTCGGTCCCGCAGATGTCGACCTCTTCCGCGCGCCGGCGGTCGACGACCTTCCCGCCTACTATCGTCACGACGTAGGTCTGAGGACCGAGCGGGCTGCCGGTCGCGGAGGTGAGCTGCGCGCGGACGCAAGCCGTCCAGCCCGGTCCCCGCACCTCATGATGCGGCGGGGCGACGTGCACCTCGCGCGGATTGGAGGTGGTGAGGAAGACGACGTCGATCTGCTCGCGCACCAGGCGCTTGACGTCGGGAGCCGCTTCGGGGGGCGGCTGCTCGGCCTCCTTCATGCGCATGAACTCGGGCACCGGCGCGCGGCTGTCGGCAAAGCCGCAGCCACCGAGCGCGAGCGCGCCGGCGAGCAGCGCCGTATGAGCAATGATCCGCAACATCCCTGAGGGTCCCCTGCGGGCCAACAGATAGGCACGAACACAATCCGTCGAAGTCTTGGGCCATCAAGTTGAGCGATCAAGATTTGCTGAAGTCTCTGCTGAGGCCCGGAACCCGCGACATTTGCTATTCCGCGATTGCGGGCTAATTTCCACCCCCGAGGAAGGGGATTGCGCCAATGAGGATTTTGGTCATCGCGGCCGCCGTGCTGGCCCTGACGGCTGCCCCGGTGCAGGCGCAGGGCCGGCGGCACTCCCAGGACGCAGCCAAGCCGGCGGACAACAGGCCGAAGGTCGACGAGAAAGCCTACAAGGCCGCGCTCGAGCGCATTCCCGAACCCAAGGACAAGTACGACCCCTGGGGCGGCGCCCGTCCGAGCGAGTCGTCGAAGAAACCGAAATAGCGCAAGTCGGGCTCTGCGCCCGATCTTCCCATTCGTGCCTGCGACCGTCGCGCCCGCAAGCCTTGCGCCGGCCGCGCCTCGTCGGATCGCGCAATCATCATCGTGGTGTGGATGCGATGCGAACGATCGTTCACATCGCGCGCGCTATTGCACAAAGGCGAGGCCGACGCGCTTGTCACTGCGCCAAACTGTGCGACAATTCCGCACGAAATCGTCGCACGCGATCGAGAGCGTGAGCGATTGCGGCAACATGACGGGAGCGTCGAGGTCGATCGCCACGCCGCCTGCAGACATGTTTCGCACCGTGCAGGGGATGCCGCGGTTTTCGAAGGTGATCTTTCCACCCTTGAAGACACGGTGTCGCTGCGCTGTACGCTTCTCGATCATCGGCGTCGGTCCATCATGTTGATCGTGGAGTAGTGCATAGAAATTACGTTGAACTAAACTCAATACTGGCGCTACTTCGATGGCGTTTCAGACTTCGTTTACGACGTTCGCGCGGAGAGCCGCTCCGCCGATATTCCTTCTTTTATGGCGCTACGCGCCGATGGAGATACTGATGAAGACCACGCTTTCGCTTCTGCTTGCCGCAGCGTTCTCGCTGTCGTCGATGCCGGCCCACGCGGTCAAATGGGACCTCTCGACCATGAGCTGCAAGCAGTTCCTCGACAGCGGTGAAGACAACATCGCGGTCGTGCTGACCTGGATGGACGGCTGGTACAAGGGCGACGAGGACAACGCGATCATCGACACCGAGGTGTTCATCGAGAACGCCAAGAAGTTCGGTGCCTATTGCGGAAAGAATCCGACCGTCAGCGTCGTCACCGCGGCCGACGAAATTCTCGGCAAGTAACGCCGGCGAAGCTGCCGACCGAAGCGCGATCGCATCGCGCTTCGGCGGCTCATGTCGTTCCGATCACCCCGGCAGCATCGCGAACGCGCTCGACACCATCGCCACCGGCTTGTTGTCGGTCGCCGAGAGCAGCGTGACGCGGCCAAAGCTCATGGTGCGCCCGAGCCGCACCACGCGGGCGTCCGCCAGCACGTCCATTGAGGCCACCGCGCGCATGAAATGCGTGGTCTGGTCGACCGTGGTCATGGGGCGATAGCCGCGATTGGCCGCCAGGATCGCGATCACCATCGCGGTGTCGGCGAGCGCCATCAGGGCCTGGCCGCAAACCACGCCGCCGTGCCGGCACAACCGCTCCGAAAACGGCATGCGCAGGAGCGCGCCGGGCTGCCAGTCGGGCGCGTCCGCCGGCTGCGCGTGCTCGATGCGCTCGACCGCGAGGTTGAGGTCCTGGACCCAGGGCGCAAAAACCTCGCCGAGGATGCGTCGGGCGTCGGGCAGGCCGAATTCGGCCTCTGGCTGCGTCTGCATTGC
>RXJC01000536.1 GCA_003963435.1 Bradyrhizobiaceae bacterium
TTGCGCAATCCGGCAGGCTTCGCCGGCATTGTCGGCATGCGTCCGTCCTACGGCCTGGTCGCCAGCGAAAAGCGCGCGTTCGGCTGGTCCAATCTGTCGACCGACGGACCGATGGCGCGCAATGTCGCCGACACCGCGCTGATGCTGTCGGTGATGGCGAGCGACGATGTTCGCGATCCGCTCGCCTATACGCTGCCCGGCGAGCCCGTGCGTGCGCGCGCCGAGCGCTGGGCCGCGCCACGCCCCGCAGATCTCGGCAAGCTACGCCTCGCCTTCACCGAGGATTTCGGCTTCGCCCCGACCGAGCAGGCGATCCGGCGCCTGTTTCGCGCACGCGTGAAGCGGCTGGCGCCACTCTTCGCTGAGGCCCGCGAAGCGACGCCGGATTGCTCCGGCGCCGACGACGCTTTTGCCGTGCTGCGCGCAGGCATGTTCCTGGCGACGCACGGCAAGAACTACAAGGAACGTCCCGAGATGCTCGGCCCGAATGTCCGCGCCAACGTCGAGGAAGGGCTCGGCTATACGCTGGAAGACCATGCGCGGGCCTCGACGACGCAGACGCGGATCTATCGCGCCTATCAAACCTTCTTCGAAAACTGCGACGTGTTGATCAGCCCGACCATCACGCTGAGTCCGCGGCCGTGGTCGGAACCTCATCCGGCGGAGATCGACGGCGTGCCGACGCGATCCTACTTCCACTGGCTCGCGCTGGCCTACGCCGTCACGCTTCCCGGTCATCCCGCCATCAGCATTCCGCTCGGCGTCGATGAAGCCGGGCTGCCGTTCGGCCTGCAGATCGTCGGTCCGCGTGGCGGCGACGCCATCGTGCTCTCGGTTGCGGCGGGCATCGAGGCGGCGTTCGCAAACGACACGCAACTGCGCCGGCCCGTGCCCGACCTCGCGCGGCTTGCCGCGGCGCCGCCGCTGTCGTCCGCTCCCGGCTTCCTCACCTGGGAATGATCTTGGAATAACGCGAGGCGACAGGAGAATTCTTCCGATGCAAAGTGCGATCGTTCTCGGTGGCGGCATGATCGGCGTGAGCGCGGCGCTACACCTGCAGCAGCGCGGCTGGGCCGTCACGCTCGTCGATCGCAGGGAGCCGGGCCGCGAGACCAGCTACGGCAACGCCGGCATGATCCAGGCCGAAGCGGTCCGCCCCTATCCGATGCCGCGCGACCTCGCGACGCTGCTGAAGATCGCGACCGGCCGCACCAACGACGTACGCTACAGCCTGTCGTCGCTTCACCTCCATGTCGAGCCCCTGCTCCGCTACTGGTGGCACTCGGCGCCGAAACGGCATCGCGAGTCGATCGAGGCGTGGGCGCGGCTGATTGCCTATGCGACGTCGGAGCACGACATCCTCATTCGCGAAGCCCATGCCGACAATCTGATCCGCCGCGCCGGCTATCGCGCGCTGTACCGCGACGCCGCGGACCTCGATCTCTCGATCAAGGCCGCGGAGGAAGACCGACGCGAATTCGGCGTGAATTTTCGCGTGCTCTCCGGCGGCGAGCTTGCCAAGGCCGAACCGATCCTGCGTGACGATCTGCCGGGCGCGATCCATTGGCTCGACACCTGGACCGTGTCCGATCCCGGCGCGCTGGTCACGGCCTATGCCGAGCTGTTCGAACGCCGCGGCGGCCGCATCGTGCTCGGCGATGCCCAGTCGCTGCGGCAGACCGCGACCGGCTGGTCGGTCGACACGGACCAGGGGCGCCTCGATGCCCCCCACGCCGTCGTGACGCTCGGACCGTGGTCGCCCGACCTCCTCCACAAGTTCGGCTATCGCATTCCGCTGGTGCGCAAGCGGGGCTACCACATGCATTACAGCGGCGGCGTCTCGCTCGATCTTCCTCTCGTCGACAAGGGCGGCGGCTACGCCATGGGGCCGATGGCGAAGGGCATCCGCATCACGACCGGCGCGGAATTGACCGGCATGGATGCGCTCGCAACGCCCGTGCAGCTCGCCAGCGCGGAAGCCTCCGCGCGCGAGCTGATCGAGCTCGGCCAGCGCGTCGAGCCTGATCCGTGGTTCGGCACGCGGCCTTGCACGCCCGACATGCTGCCGGTGCTCGGGCAGGCTCCGCGTCATCCCGGCCTCTGGATGAACTTCGGCCACGGCCACCAGGGTTTTACCCTGGGACCGGCGACCGGACGCCTGCTCGCCGAAATCATGAGCGGCGAGACGCCGGCGATCGATCCTGCGCCGTACCGGCCGGAGCGGTTCTAAATCCAAAGAAAGAAAAAGGGCTGATCGAGGATCTCGACCAGCCCTTCATACTTCCAAGCCCGAAGGCACAATCAGTCCGTCGTGATCGCCGTCTCCATGTCGGTCGGATCGATCCGCTTGGCGAGGTTGGCGTTGAGCTTGTCGCGGTCGAGCTCACCTTCCCACCAGGCGACGATCACGCAGGCGACGCCGTTGCCGCACAGATTGGTCAGCGCGCGGCACTCGCTCATGAACTTGTCGATGCCGAGCACGATCGCCATGCCCGGCACGAGGCGCGGATCGACCACGGCGAGCGTTGCCGCCAGCGTGATGAAGCCCGCGCCGGTGATGCCGGAAGCGCCCTTCGAGGTCAGCATCGCCACGACCAGGATGGTCAATTGCTGGCTGAAGCTGAGATCGTAGCCGAGCGCCTGCGCGATGAAGAGCGTCGCCAGCGTCATGTAGATGTTGGTGCCGTCGAGGTTGAACGAGTACCCCGTGGGCACCACGAGGCCGACCACCGACTTGGAGCAGCCGAGCCGCTCGAGTTTTTCCATCAGGGACGGCAGCGCGCTTTCAGAGGACGAGGTGCCGAGCACGATCAGCAGCTCGTCCTTGATGTAGGCCAGGAACTTGAAGATCGAGAATCCGGCCAGGCGCGCGATGGTGCCGAGCACGACAAAAACGAACAGCGCCGCGGTGAGGTAGAACGTGGCGATCAGCCCGATCAGATTGAGGATCGCGCCGGTGCCGAACTTGCCGATCGTATAGGCCATCGCACCGAACGCGCCGATCGGAGCGGCACGCATCACGATGGAGATGACGCCGAACACGGCATGAGCGGCGTCGTCGATGAAGCTGCGGATGGTGTGGCCGCGCTCGCCCAAGCTCATGATCGCGAAGCCGAACAGCACCGAGAACAGCAGCACCTGGAGGATTTCGCCTTGCGCGAAAGCGCCGACCACGGTGTCGGGAATGATGTGCAGCACGAAGTCGACGGACTTCTGGCCGGCGGCCTGCTTGGCGTAATTGGCAACGGCCGCCTCGCTGGCCGCCCCGCTGCCGAAGCCCGCGCCCGGCCTCACCAGATTGCCGATGACGAGTCCGATCAGCAGGGCGAAGGTCGAGACGACCTCGAAATAGACCAGCGCCTTGACGCCGATGCGGCCGACCTTCTTGGCATCCTGGATGTGGGCGATGCCGGAGACGACGGTGCAGAAGATGATCGGAGCGATCACCATCTTGATCAGCTTGATGAAGCCGTCACCGAGCGCCTTGATCCAATCGTTGGTGGCGACCGTCGGCCAGAGCCAGCCGACGATGGCGCCGAGCACGATGGCGATCAGCACCTGGACATAGAGGACCTTGTACCACGGCTTTGCTGCGGGCGGCGCGATCGGCGCCCCCGCCATCGTTGTCGTCGTCATCGCTTCACTCCCCCTCAAAACGCCGGGCCAGCCAAGATCAACTTGGCCGGCCCTGTCAATTGGAACCGCGAACTCTTTGCGCGCTTACCGGCGGCGCTCGATCAGCCTGCGCGCTGCCGGCATCAGCGCCGCGCCAAGCGCGTTCTTGACCAGCGAAGCCGCAACGAACGGCATGATGCCGACCTGCCACGCCTTCGCAGCGCCCAGCCCGAGGCCGAACGCCAGCCAGCCGAAGCCGGCGGCGAGAATGACGATATGGCCCACCGCCATCGCTGCAAACAGCAGCGCCACGCCGCGATCCCAGCCGCGCTCAGCGAGCCAGCCGATCACGAAAGCAGCCGCGACGAAGCCGAACAGATATCCCGCGGTCGGGCCAAGCAGCGGTGCAATTCCACCCACCGGCCCTGCAAACACCGGCAGGCCGAGCGCGCCTTCAGCGAGGTAGGCGATCATGGTTGCGCTGCCAAGACGCCAGCCATAGGCCGCGCCGATCATCAGCACCACCAGCGTCTGCAGCGTCATGGGCACATAGGGCAGCGGCAGGTTCACCTTGGCCGACAACGCCATCAAGGCGGTGCCGAGCGCGATCAGCACGAAAGCGCGCACCGCGCCAACGGTCTCGCCGGGCCGGGTCGGCCACATCAATGCAGCGAGGGAGAAATGCGGCGCAGCAGCGGTTGGGACAGATCGGTCAGACAAGATGAACTCCGGATGTGGGTCGAAAACTGGCGGCTATTTAAGCCAGTGAGCGATCCGGTCAACTGCCTCCCGCATCTCTTCGGCCGAACGGGCATAAGAGAACCGTATGAACGAACGGCCGTGAACGGGATCGAAATCGAGGCCCGGTGTGGCCGCGACGCGCGCCTGCTCCAGCATCTGCTTGGCGAACTCGAAACTGTCTGACGTAAAGTTCGAGACGTCGGCATAGAGATAGAATGCACCATCGGCCGGCAGGAATGTGCTGATGCCCGCCTTCGGCAATCCCTCGATCAGGATCCGCCGGTTCTCCTGATAGCCGTGCTTGATCGCCTCCATCTCGGCCGCGCCGTCGAAGGCGGCTTCAGCGGCAATCTGCGACAGCGACGGCACCGAGATCGACAGGTTCTGCTGCAGCCGCTCGATCGGCCGCACCAGGATGTCAGGCACGACCATCCAGCCGACGCGCCAGCCCGTCATGCAGAAATATTTCGAGAACGAGTTGATCACGAGTGCGTGCTGGGAAAGCGCGGCCGCGGTGACCGCCGGAAAAGCATAGTCGAGCCCGTGATAGATCTCGTCCGAGATGAAACGGATGCCGGCGTCTTCCGCCGCCGCGATCAGGCCGGCCAGCGCCTCGCGGGACATCATCGTCCCCGTGGGGTTGGCGGGGCTGCCGACCAGCACGCCCTTGAGCGGCGCCTTGCGATGGGCCGCAAGCAAGGCCTCGCCGGTCAGCGCATGGCGCGTCTCGTTGGTGGTCTCGATCAACACCGGCTCGCAGCCAAGCGCAGTGAGGATGTGACGATAGGGCGGATAGCCCGGCACCGTCACGGCAACGCGATCGCCCGGCTCGAACATCGACAGGAAGGCCAGGATGAACCCGCCCGAGGAGCCGGTCGTCACCACGATCCTGTCGGGGCTGACATCGCAACGATAGACATCGCGATAATGGCGCGCGATGCGCGCCCGCAAGGAGGGGATGCCGAGCGCGGAGGTATAATCGATCCGCCCCGCCTCGAGCGCCGCATGGGCGGCTGCAATTGCAGTTTTCGGCGCCCCGGCCGCGGGCTGGCCCACCTCCATGTGGATGACATGGCCGCCAGCGGCCTCGATTCGGGCCGCCGCGGCCATGACGTCCATCACCATGAACGGGGGAACATCGCTGCGCTGGGAGGGCGCGAGCCACTGTCCCAACCGGTTCCTCAATGTCGCATCGTGCATCGAATTCTGCTATTTCGCTGGCGGGCCGGTCGTGACCGGTCCAAGAAACGGGGCGCTTGCGCCCCAGACTGGCCGCATTGTAGGGCTCATAAGGGGAACGGCCCGCAAGGGCATATCGTGTATCCGGTCCGCCGCCAATCGCCAAAACCAATCACGAAACTGCTTCCAGACCGTTTGACCAAGACCGCTTGATGTTGCTCCAGATCGCATTGCGCAAGAAGGCCTCCGCCCTCACCGCCCTCGTCACGGCTGCGGCGATCGCGCTGACGCCGTTCTCGGCCGCGCACGCGCAAGCCAAGGGGCCGCCGGTCCTGCGCGACACCGAGACCGAGCAGTTGCTGCGCGAGTACACGCGCCCGATCCTGCGCGCGGCGGGTCTGGAGAAGCAGAACATCCAGATGGTGATCCTGAACGACAGCTCGTTCAACGCGTTCGTCGCCGATGGCCGCCGCATCTTCGTCAATTACGGCGCGATCCTTCAATCGGAGACGCCGAACCAGATCATCGGCGTGCTCGCGCACGAGACCGGGCATCTGGCCGGCGGCCATCTGTCCAAGCTGCGCGAGCAGCTCGCCGCCGCCCAGACCCAGATGATCATCGCGATGCTGCTCGGCGCCGGCGCGATCGCCGCGGGCAGCACCCAGCGCAGCGCCGCAGGCAACAACGGGCTCGCCAATGCCGGCGCCGCCGCGATCTCCGCTCCGCAGGAGGTGATCCGCCGCACGCTGCTGTCCTACCAGCGCCAGCAGGAAGAGAACGCCGACCGCGCCGGCGTGAAATTCCTGACCGCGACCCAGCAATCGCCGAAGGGGATGTACGAGACCTTCAAGCGCTTCACCAGCGAGAGCCTGTTCGCCGCGCGCGGCGCCGATCCCTATCTGCAGTCGCATCCGATGCCGGCCGAGCGCGTCGCCGCGCTGCAGGAATTCGCAAGCTCCAGCCCCTACTGGAACAAGAAGGACGACCCCGCGCTCCAGCTCCGCCACGACATGGTGCGCGCCAAGATATCCGCCTTCATGGAGCGGCCGGAGACGGTGTACCGCCGCTATCCCCAGACCAACGACAGCCTGCCGGCGCGCTATGCCCGCGCCATCAGCACCTATCTGCACGGCGATCTGCGCAGCGCGCTGACCCAGATCGACGCGCTGATCCAGGTCCAGCCGAACAACCCGTACTTCTACGAGGTGCGCGGCCAGGCTCTGCTGGAGAGTGGCAAGCCGGCCGAGGCGATCCCTGCCCTGCGCAAGGCCGTCGCACTCTCGAACAATTCACCCCTCATCGAGATGTTACTTGGGCAGGCTCTGGTTGGAACCGATAATAAGGCCTACACCGACGATGCCGTTCGGATTCTCCGCGCCGCGGTGGCGCGAGAGCCCGAAGCGGCCCTTGGCTATACCCAGCTCGCGATGGCGTATGGCCGGAAGGGAGAATACGCAGAGGCCGATCTTGCCTCGGCGCAGGCCGCCTATCTGCGCGGCGACAACAAGACCGCCCGCGAGCTCGCCACGCGCGCGAAAACCCGTTTTGCCGTCGGCACGCCCGGATGGGTCAAGGCCGACGACATCGTGGCGGCCAAGCCGCCGCGCAATTGACGAAAGCCAGAACGACGCCTGAGACCACGACGTCACGACACCGAGCTTTGAGTCCGCCGGGACGTTTTCCGAAACCTGCTTTGGATAAGAGGATTTACCCATGCCTTCGCTGCGCCTGCTTGCCCCCGCGCTGTTTGCGCTCGCCATGTTCGGCGCAGCCGTGCCGGCGTCGGCCGACAGCTTCTCCGATGCCCAGCGCACCGACATCGAGGCGATCATCAAGAACTACCTCGTCACCCACCCCGAGGTGCTCGAGGAGGCGATGACCGAGCTCAGCAAGCGCCAGGCCGCGGCCGAGACCCAGAAGCACGAGGCCAGCATCGCGCAGAATGCGGACGCGATCTTCAACTCGCCGCGCCAGGTCGTGCTCGGCAACAAGGACGGTGACGTCACCTTCGTCGAGTTCTTCGACTACAATTGCGGCTACTGCAAGCGCGCGATGGGCGACATGCTCGACCTCATGAAGAGCGATCCGAAGCTGAAGGTCGTGCTGAAGGAGTTTCCGGTGCTGAGCCAGGGCTCGGTGGAAGCTGCCCAGGTCGCGGTCGCCGTGCGCATGCAGGATCCGACCGGCAAGAAATATCTCGACTTCCACCAGAAGCTGCTCGGCGGCCGCGGCGCCGCTGACAAGGCACGTGCGCTTCAAGCGGCCAAGGAAGCCGGCCTCGACACCGCGAGGATCGAGAAGGACATCGCCAGCCCCGAGGTGCGCGCCACCATCGAGGAGAACTTCAAGCTCGCCGAGGCGATGGGCATGAACGGCACGCCGAGCTACGTCATCGGCAAGCAGATCGTGGTCGGTGCCGTCGGCCTCGAAGGCCTCAGGGAAAAGATCGGCATTGCCCGCTGCGGCAAGGCAACCTGCTGACCACACGTTCTAAGATACAGAGGCGCGAACAGGCCGGCTGCAAAGCCGGCCTTTTTCTTGCGCCGAACGTTGGCGTCTTCGTGCAAAGTCGTTCATCTGGCGTTCAACAAACAAATGCCGCGGAACAGGCGAAGTTCCGGAACAACTGAAATCTCCTTTCGTTGTCGGCGCGGGCAATGACGCAAGAAACACGTGAGGAGAATTTCGATGTTGAACCGTTTTATGATCTCGGTTGCCGCAGTCGCCCTCGTCGCGGGCGCCGGTCTGGCGAACGCACAAGGCACGATGGGCCGCGACAGCGGTGGCGGCGCCGGCGGCACCCAGCAGATGCAGCATTCGCAGCCTTCTGGCGGCGCCGCTGAGCGCGGCGGTGCGATGGGCCGCGACTCCATGAGCCACGACAAGGGCACCGTCGGCCAGGCCGGCGGCGCCATGAAGCCCGGCGGAGCCGCCGAGCAGAAGTCGTCCGGTGCGATGGAGAAGTCCGGCGGAATGGAAAAGTCCGGCGCGATGAACAAGAACGCGGCTGACGAGAAGGCCGGCATGAAGGGTGAGCACGCCCAGGGTGCGCAGGACAAGTCGAAGAGCATGAGCTCGGACTCGACGACCAAGTCCGACTCGACCAAGTCTGCCAAGGACATGAAGGCCGAGGACAACAAGGCCGGCGGCGCCGCCAAGACCAACCATGCGGCGACGACCGACAAGTCCCAGACCACGACCGGCACCGCCCCGGCGACGGCTTCGGCCCCGCCGGCAGAAAAGCGGTCTGAAATCTCGACGGCGATCAAGTCGACCAAGATCGAAGAGACCACGAACGTCAACTTCAACATCTCGGTCGGCACCGCGATCCCGGCTTCCGTCCGTCTCCACCCGCTTCCGCCCCGGATCGTCGAGATCTACCCGGAGTGGCGGGGCTATGAAGTGATCTTCGTCCACGGTCAGTACGTGATCGTCCGTCCGCAGACGCGCGAGATCGTCTACGTCATCGAGGGCTAAGCCGCTTCGCTGACCACCAAATGGGCCCTTGCCGAGAGATCGGCAGGGGCTTTTGGCCTTATGGACCGATCTCACCCGCGTGCCTTCCCTGCCAGCCATCCTTTGGGCTGGTTAACAAGCAATTTCCGTAGCTTGCGCACAGATTTTTGCACCTGAGATGAGGTACCTTAAGGCCCTTCGGAGGCCCTTCAAGGCTTCCCCTCACGCGCTTTGTTACCTATAACCCCGCCACGCCGAAGCACCTCCGGGATTGGAATGGCAGAACCTGCGACCGACACGATCCTCGTCCTCAACGGGCCGAACCTCAACTTGTTGGGGACGCGCGAGCCGGAGAAGTACGGCCATGCGACGCTCGCCGACGTCGAGGCGCTGTGCCGGAACACGGCGGCGAACTTCGGCCTCAAGGCCGATTGCCGGCAGTCGAACCGCGAAGGCGAACTGATCGACTTCATCCACGAGGCGCATGCGCGCAAGATGAAGGGCATCATCATCAATGCCGGCGGCTATTCCCACACTTCGATCGCGTTGCACGACGCGCTGCTCGCGGTGCAGATTCCGACGGTCGAGGTGCATGTGACCAACATCCACGCTCGCGAGAGCTTTCGTCACCACTCCTACACGGCACGCGCGGCCTTCGCCTCGCTCTGCGGTTTCGGCATCGAGGGCTACCGCCTCGCCATCCAGGGCCTCGCCGCCAAGCTTGCCATCAAGCCCAAAGCCTGACGCCTTCTCATCAAACAGAACATTCGGATCAAACAACATGGCGCGCCAGCCAGACGACAAAGCAGCCGCAAAGTTTTCCAGCGAGGATTCCGCGCTCGTCCGCGAGCTTGCTTTGCTGCTCGACGAGACCAGTCTCACCGAGATCGAAATCGAACGTGCGGGCCTTCGCCTGCGCGTCGCCCGCAACATCAGTGTTGCCGCCACCATGCCGATGCCGATGGCTGCAGCTCCAGCCGCCCTGCCCGTTGCCTCGGCTGCGCCTGCCGCCGCCGGCCCCGATCTGTCGAAGCATCCCGGTGCCGTCAGCTCGCCGATGGTCGGCACCGCCTATTGGGCGCCGGAGCCCGGCGCCAAGCCGTTCATCGAAGTCGGCACCAAGGTCTCGGTCGGGCAGACGCTGCTGATCATCGAAGCCATGAAGACCATGAACCAGATTCCCTCGCCGCGTGCCGGAACGGTGACTCAGATCCTGGTCGAGGACGGCCAACCGGTCGAGTACGGCGAACCGCTGGTGATCATTGAGTGACGCGACTGGGGAATAGCGAATAGCGAATGGCCTCAGCCGTCCCTACTCGCCATTCGCCACTCGCCATTCGCTGCAGGACAACATGTTCGACAAAATCCTCATAGCCAATCGCGGCGAGATCGCCCTTCGCATCCTCAGAGCGTGCAAGGAGCTCGGGATCGCCACCGTCGCCGTGCACTCCACCGCCGACGCCGACGCCATGCATGTGCGCCTGTCGGACGAGAGCGTCTGCATTGGCCCGCCGGCGTCCAAGGACAGCTATCTCAACGTGCCTGCGCTGCTCGCGGCGTGCGAGATCACCGGCGCCGATGCCGTGCATCCCGGTTACGGCTTCCTGTCGGAGAATGCCCGCTTCGCGGAGATCCTCGCCGAGCACAATCTGCACTTCATCGGACCCAAGGCCGAGCACATCCGCCTGATGGGCGACAAGATCGAGGCGAAGAAGACCGCCAAGCGGCTCGGCATTCCCGTGGTGCCCGGCTCCGACGGCGCGGTCGGCCCCGACGACGACGCCATGGCGATCGCCAGGAAGATCGGCTTTCCCGTGCTGGTGAAGGCGGCGGCCGGCGGCGGCGGCCGCGGCATGAAGGTCGCGCACAGCGAGGCCGACCTGCAACTGGCGCTGTCGACGGCGTCCAACGAGGCCAGATCCGCCTTTGGCGACGCCTCGGTCTATCTGGAAAAGTACCTCCAGAAGCCGCGCCATATCGAGATTCAGATCCTCGGCGACGGTCGCGGCGGCGCGATCCATCTCGGCGAGCGCGACTGCTCGCTGCAACGCCGCCACCAGAAGGTCTGGGAAGAAGGCCCCTCGCCCGTGCTCGCCGCAGCCGCGCGGGCCAAGATCGGCGAGACCTGCGCGAAGGCGATGCGCGAGATGAAATATCTCGGCGTCGGCACCATCGAATTCCTGTTCGAGGACGGCGAATTCTACTTCATCGAGATGAATACCCGCATCCAGGTCGAGCATCCCGTCACCGAGAGCATCACCGACATCGACCTGGTGCTGGAGCAGATCCGCATCGCCGCCGGCGGCGATCTGCCGGCCAAGCAGGAAGAGATCCAGGTCATCGGCCACGCGATCGAGTGCCGCATCAACGCCGAGAATCCCCAGACCTTCCGCCCCTCGCCCGGCCGCATATTGCAATACCATCCGCCGGGCGGACTGGGAGTGCGGATCGATTCCGCGGTCTACCAGGGCTACACGATCCCGCCCTATTACGACTCCCTGGTCGGCAAGCTGATCGTGCACGGCAAGACCCGCGCCGAATGCCTGATGCGACTCCGCCGGGCGCTGGACGAGATGGTGGTGGAAGGCATCGAGACCACGCTGCCGCTGTTCCGCGCACTGGTGCGCGAAGACGACATCATCAACGGCGACTACCACATCCACTGGCTGGAACAGTACCTGGCCGGCAAGGAACCCAGACCCCAATAATATTCGCCTTCTCGTGGAACCCTTTGGTCCCAATCGCGTTCTGGACGGTTGGGGCGTGTTCCAAAGGGGGCGTTTTGAATTCCACTCTGCATCGACAGGTCAACCGTCGTGACGGCTGAAGCCCATCGGCGGCGCACATTCTGGCAGATCCTGCTGTTTGCGGCGGGCCTTTTTGTGCTGACCGGAATCAGCGCCGGCTCGGTCTATCTCGTCAACAAGGCGCGCGAGGACAACCAGTGGGTGGTTCACACCATCGAGGTGGAGAACCAGATCAACAGCCTGCTGCTGGAAATCCGGCGTGCGGAAAGCTCCGCCCGTGGTTTCCTGCTGACCCAGGCAGACAGCTTCAAGATCGACCACGAAAAGGCCGTTGCGGCGATCACCCCGGCACTGGACAAGCTGACACGCCAAAGCGCCGACAATCCCGCGCAACGCGAGAACGTCGAGAAGCTGAGAGCGGCGATCGAGACTCGCCTCGGCCAGTTCGCACAGGAAATGGAGTTCATCCGCCAGGGCCAGCCCGATAAGGCCGCCGCGTTGATCCGCGAAGTCGTCTCCACCGACGCTACGGCCGCCATCACCAAGGTCGCGACGGGTATGATTCACGAAGAGGAACGGCTATTCCGCCTGCGCTCGGAAAATGCCGACCGCAGCCAGACCTTCGCCGCCTCGATGACCGGCATCGGCTCCGGCCTCGTCGTGGTGCTGGCGCTGATCTCGACCTGGCTGGTGCGGCGCTCGGCCCGCGCCCGTGACGAGGCCGAGGCGCGGCTGCGCGATGCCAACCTCAATCTGGAGTCCGTCGTCGACGAGCGCACGGCGGATCTGCGCGAGGCCAACGACGAGATCCAGCGCTTTGCCTACATCGTCAGCCACGATCTGCGCTCCCCGCTCGTCAACATCATGGGCTTCACCAGCGAGCTCGAAGAGCTCGGCGGCGACATCTTCCGCCGCATCGGCGGCCTCGCGCAGGTTTCCGCGAACGGGGCGCCGCTGGCCCCCGCCGGGCCGGGCGAGATCGTGCTCGAAGGCGCCGACAAGCAACTTTCGGAGGACTTTTCCGAAGCGCTCGGCTTCATCAAGACGTCGATCGCCAAGATGGACCGGCTGATCTCGGCCATCCTCAACCTCACCCGCGAGGGAAGACGCGAATTCCAGCCCGTTAAGATTGACACCAGAGAGCTGATCGAGGCCATCGTGTCGACGCTGGCGCACCAGGCGGCCGAGGCGCGAGCCGAGATCCATATCGAGCCGCTGCCTGACATCGTGAGCGACCGGCTCGCGATCGAGCAGATCTTTTCCAATCTGATCGACAACGCCATCAAGTACCTCAAGAACGGTGTACCCGGCGAGATCAGAATCCGTGGGCGGACCAAGCTCGGCTACGCTATCTTCGAGATCAGCGACAACGGCCGCGGGATCGATCCCAAGGATCACCAGCGGATATTCGACCTGTTCCGCCGCGCGGGAACCCAGGACAAGCCCGGCCAGGGCATTGGTCTTGCGCATGTGCGTGCACTTGTGCGTCGCCTCGGCGGCACCATGTCGGTATCATCGGAACTGAACGCGGGCAGCACCTTCACGATCACGCTGCCGATCGCCTGGAATGTGAGCAACCGGAACAGAGATCGATGACCCAGCCTGTCACCATCATCATGATCGAGGACGACGAGGGCCACGCCCGCCTGATCGAGCGCAACATCCGCCGCTCCGGCGTCAACAACGAGATCGTGTCCTTCCAGAACGGCACCGACGCGATGCAGCACCTGTTCGGCGCCGACGGCTCTGGGCTCGTGCAGAAGGGCAACGCGCTTCTGATCCTGCTCGACCTCAACCTGCCTGACATGACCGGGATCGACATCCTGAGGCAGATCAAGGAAAACAAATATCTCAAGGCTTCGCCCGTGGTGGTGCTGACCACGACCGACGATTCCCAGGAAATCAAGCGCTGCTACGAGCTCGGCTGCAACGTCTACATCACCAAGCCCGTCAACTACGAGAATTTCGCCAATGCCATCCGGCAGCTCGGCCTGTTCTTCTCGGTCATCCAGGTCCCGCCCGCCGCCCCATGAACCAGCCCACGCCAACCCTGCTCTACATCGACGACGACGGTGCGCTGGCGCGCCTGGTCGAACGCGGCCTGACGCGGCGCGGCTACCAGGTCGTCCATGCCGCAAGCGGCGAGGAAGGTCTGGAGCGCATCCGCCGCGCGGGTGCCGAGGGTGGCATCGACGTGGTGGCGCTCGACCAGTACATGCCCGGCCTCGATGGCCTGGAGACGCTGGAACAGATCATGGCGATCCCCGGGGCGCCGCCGGTGGTGTTCGTCACGGCCTCGCAGGATTCCAACATCGCCGTCACCGCCCTGAAGGCGGGTGCCGCCGATTATCTCGTCAAGGACGTCACCGGCGATTTCATCCCCCTGCTCCACGTCGCCGCCGAAGGCGCGCTACGTCAGGCTGAACTGCAGAGGGCGCGCGAGGAAGCCGAGGCCGAGATCCACGCCTCGCGCGACCGCTACGCCGCCCTCGCCGCCGAACGCGAGCTCTTGCTGCGCGAGGTCAACCACCGCGTCGGCAACTCGCTCCAGATCATCGCCTCGCTGCTGCACCTTCAGGCGAGCTCCGCCGCGCAGGACGAGGTCAAGGCGGCGCTGACCAATGCGATGGGCCGCGTCGCCGCGGTCGCGCAGGTGCACCGGCGCCTCTACACCTCGCAGGACCTGAAGAGCGTGGTCCTGAACCAGTATCTGGACTCGCTGCTCGAGGATCTCCGCCGCTCGGCCGAAGGCAACCGGATGTCGCGCCTGACGCTGAAGGCCGAGCCGATCGAGATTGATCCTGACCGCGCGGTGGCCGTCGGCATCATCGTCAACGAGCTGGTGATGAACGCGGTGAAATACGCCTATCCCGATGGCGCCGGCCCGATCCATGTGGAGCTGAACGCG
>RXJC01000538.1 GCA_003963435.1 Bradyrhizobiaceae bacterium
GACGGCCTTGATCATCACGGGGAAGCCGATCTTTTTGGCTTCGCCCAGCATCACCTCGTCGCCCTGATCGGCGCCCTGATAGCCGGGCACTACGGGGACGCCGGCTTTCTTCATGATCTCCTTGGCGCCGGCCTTGTTGCCCATCGCCTCGATCGCCTGCGGCGACGGGCCGATGAAGACGAGGCCGGCATCCCTGCAGGCCTGCGCGAAACCCTCGTTCTCTGCGAGGAAGCCGTAGCCGGGATGGACAGCATCGGCGCCGCTTGCTTTCGCGGCGGCGATGATCGCGGGAATGTTGAGATAGGATTGCGCCGGCAAGGCCTCGCCGATGCGCACGGCCTGATCCGCCTGCCGCACATGGAGCGCATCGCGATCGGCATCCGAATAGACCGCGACGACGCCGAGGCCGAGCTGGCGCGCGCTCCGCATCACACGCAGTGCGATCTCGCCGCGATTGGCGACCAGGACCTTGAAGAACGGCCGGTGCTGCAATGATCCGTTCCTCATGGGCGGGCCACCGAAAACTGCATGCGCTGGGGCGTGCGCGCGTCGCCCTCGCGGCAGATCGCGAGCACCTCCGAGAGCACCGCACGGGTGTCGCGCGGGTCGATCACGCCGTCGTCGAGCACGCGGGCGCTGGTCGAGAACACGTCCATCTGGCCATCGAAGACGCCGACGATCTGCGCCTTCATGGCGTCCAGCTTGTCCTTCTCGATCGGCTTGCCGCGGCGCGCGGCGGCGGCCTCGGTCACGATCGCCATGGTCTCGGCGGCCTGCTCGCCACCCATCACCGCGGTCTTCGCGTTCGGCCAGGAGAAGCAGAAGCGCGGATGGAAGCCGCGGCCGCACATGCCGTAATTGCCGGCGCCGAACGAGGCGCCGCAATAGATGGTGATCTGCGGTACCGTTGCGGAGGTCACCGCCTGGATCATCTTGGAGCCGTGCTTGATCATGCCGGCCTCCTCATAGGCCTTGCCGACCATGTAGCCGGTGGTGTTGTTGAGATAGAGGATCGGCGTGCGGGTCTGGCAGCAGGCCTGAATGAAGTGCGTCGCCTTGTTTGCGCCGGCGGGATCGAGCGGACCGTTGTTGGTGATGATACCGATCGCCTGGCCCTCGATGCGGGCATGGCCGCAGACGGTGGCCGGACCGTAGTTCGGCGCCATCTCGGTGAAGTCGGAATCGTCGATGATGCGCGCGATCACCTGTTTCATGTCCACCGGACGCTTGTGGTCCATCGGCATGATGCCGAGCAATTCATCCTGGTCGTAGCGCGGCGGCTTGAACTCGGGGGCCGCCCGGCCCGGCCGCTCCCATTGCAGCGCCGCCATGATTTCGCGCGCAATGCGCAGGGCGTCGCGGTCGTCCTCGGCGAGGTAGTCGCCAAGGCCGGACACTTGCGTGTGCATCTCGGCGCCGCCGAGCTCTTCCTCGGTCGCGATCTCTCCGGTCGCGGCCTTCAGCAGCGGCGGGCCGGCGAGGAAGGCGCGGGTGCGCCCGCGAACCATGACGATGTAGTCGGACAGGCCGGTCTGATAGGCGCCGCCGGCGGTGGACGAGCCGTGCGTGACGGTGACGACCGGCAGGCCTGCGGCCGAGAGCCGCGCGAGATTGCGGAAGATGTTGCCGCCCCGGACGAAATCCTCGACGCGGTAGCGCAGCAGATTGGCGCCGGCGCTTTCGACGAGCTGCACATAGGGCAGCTTGTTCTCCAGCGCCAGCTCCTGTACCCGCAGCGTCTTGTCGAGGCCGTAAGGCTGCAGGGCACCGGCATCGATGCCGGCGTCGTTGGCGCTGACCATGCAGCGGATGCCCGAGACGAAGCCGATGCCGGCGATGACGCCGCCGCCGGGTACGCTCTTGCTGGCATCCGGCACGTCGAACATGTAACCGGCAAGCGTCGACAGCTCGACGAATGGCGCGCCGGGATCGAGCACCAGCGCGACGCGCTCCCGCGGCAGCAATTGCCCGCGCTTGTGGAAGCGGTCCTTTGCAGCAGCCGACGCCGCACGCGTGCGCTCTTCCAGCGCGCGCATGCGGTCGATCAGGCCGAGCATGCCGTCGCGGTTGGCGTGG
Organism: Bradyrhizobiaceae bacterium; assembly: GCA_003963435.1. Classification (GTDB taxonomy): domain Bacteria; phylum Pseudomonadota; class Alphaproteobacteria; order Rhizobiales; family Xanthobacteraceae; genus Bradyrhizobium. The sequence continues at coordinate 2,077 of RXJC01000538.1, forward strand.
TAGGCGGCGCTGCCGGGGGAGATGGTGTTTTCGAGAATGGACATGACTTGATCCTACCCGTCATTGCGAGGAGCGAAGCGACGAAGCAATCCAGTCTGTCTCCGTGGATGCACTCTGGATTGCTTCGCTTCGCTCGCAATGACGGCTGAGGTTACGTTCAGCGATTCGTCCCAAAGATCTTCCGCGCCTCAGCCGGGCTCGCGATCTCGCGGCCGGCGCGACGGGCGCAGGCGGCGATAGCCTCGATCAACTGGCCGTTCGACGTCACCTTCTTGCCGTCGGCGAGATAGAACGTGTCCTCGAGACCAGTCCGGAGGTGGCCGCCGAGCTCGGCGCAGCGCTGGTGCAGCGGCCAGATTTCCTCGCGACCGATGGCCGTGACCTGGAAATGCGCTTCGGGACGCTTCAATTTGATCAGGATCGGCAGCAGCTCGGGGTCGGCGGGCATGCCGGAGGCAACACCCATCACAAAGTTATATTCAAGTGGACCCTTGTACATGCCGACCTGGTGATACATGCCGACGCAGCGGACGATGCCGACGTCGAAGCATTCGAATTCGGGGATGGTGCCGACAGCGTTC
>RXJC01000087.1:0-2157 GCA_003963435.1 Bradyrhizobiaceae bacterium
GGCGCTGTCGACCCGCCAGTCGATCGCGGTCTCCGCGCTGTCGCTGGCCAACCAGTCGCAGCAGAGCGTGCTGCAGCTGCTCCGCTAATAGCGGCAGACATCGCAACAAGATCCGGCGGCGGGGCTTCGGCCCCGCCGCTTTCTTTTCAGGCCGAGGTTCCATTTTCAGCCTTTGTTAGAGACTTGGGCGGCAAGGTCCTTCGGTCGATCCGATCCATTGCGATCGGGGCTGTGGACGCGTTCCCAGAAGGGTGAGTATGTCCGGAATTGTTCTCTCGGCGTCGGTTCGCCAGAACCTGTTGTCGCTGCAGTCGACCGCCGATCTTCTCGCCACCACCCAGAGTCGCCTGTCCACTGGCAAGAGTGTCAATTCGGCGCTGGACAATCCGACGAACTTCTTCACGGCGCAGTCGCTCGACAACCGCGCCGGCGACATCGGCAACCTGCTCGACGGCATCGCCAATGGTGTGCAGGTTCTCCAGTCCGCCAACGCCGGCATCACCTCGCTGCGGAAGCTGATCGATTCCGCGAAGTCGATCGCCAACCAGGCGCTGCAGACCACCGTCGGCTACTCCACCAAGTCCAACGTCTCCACCACGATCGCCGGTGCGACGGCGGCCGACCTGCGCGGCACGACTTCCTTTGCAAGCGCGACGGCCGAGAGCAACGTGCTCTATTCGGGGGCGGCGGGAGGCACGACGCCGGCGACCTCGGCCACCACGCTTGGTGGTGCGCAGGGAGTCTTTACCGGCGCCAACCTGACTGACAATTCGTCGACTGCCATCAGCTCGAGCACGCTGATCTACGGTGCATCCGGCGCGCTGACGACGCAGGCGGCCAGCAAATTCGCCGACGGCGACACGTTCGAGGTCAACGGCAAGACGGTCACGGTCAAGGCAGGGGCCACGCCGACCGCGGCCAGCCTTGCGGGGACGTCCAGCGGCGTCTACCAAAATGTGGTCAATGACGGCGATGGCAATTCGATTGTCTATCTCAATGCCAGCACAACCGCCTATGACTTCGTGACGGCGTTCGACCTGGCGAGCGGGGTTGCCATCACGACCAATACCAACGGCACCGCAAGCGTGACGAACCCGCCCGGCGTAACGCCGTCGGGCATACCGCCCGGAACGATCGTCCTGCGCAGCACGACGGGCGCAGACCTCAACATTACAGGAAAAGCCGACGATCTCGCGGCACTCGGGCTCACGAGTGCGACCGGCTCGGGAAATGCGACAGTCCACGTTCCGCGGTCGACGGGTTCTGCCACGACGAGCTCGCTCGTGCAGGCCGGATCCACGCTCAATGTCGATGGCCATGTCATCACCTTCAAGGATGCATCGACACCTGCCGCGGCCTCGCTGGGATCGGCCCTGGGCGTCTCCGGAAATGTCGTCACCGACGGCAACGGCAACTCGACGGTCTATCTTCAGAAAGCGACCGTTGCTGACTTGTTGAAGGCAATCGACTTCGCAACCGGCGTGCAGACCTTCGCGCTCAATGGCAGCGGCGGTGGCGCCCTCGCAACGGCGGCGGGCCAGACGGTCTCGTCAATCAACGCCTCCGGCCAGCTGAAGCTGTCCACCGGCGTCAACGCCGACCTGTCGATCACGGGCACCGGCAACGCGCTGAACGTGTTCGGCCTCGCCGGCAACACCGGAACTGCGACCGCCTTCACCGCGGCGCGCACCTCCGGCATCGGCGGCATCAGCGGCAAGACCTTGAGCTTCTCCTCCTTCAACGGCGGCACGGCGGTCAACGTCGCCTTCGGCGACGGCACCAACGGCACCGTCAAGACGCTCGATCAGCTCAACAGCAAGCTGCAGGCCAACAACCTGACGGCGACGATCGACGCCAACGGCCTGCTGACGGTCTCGACAACCAACGACTACGCGTCCTCGACCATCGGATCGACCGCCGCGGGTGGTGCAATCGGCGGCACGCTGACCTCGGCGCTGACCTTCTCGACGGCTTCCAGCCCTGTCGCGGACACCGTTGCCCAGACTTCGCGTGCGAACCTGGTCAACCAGTACAACAACATCCTGAACCAGATCGACACCACCTCGCAGGACTCCTCGTTCAACGGCGTCAACCTGTTGAACGGCGACCAGCTCAAGCTGGTGTTCGACGAGACCGGCAAGTCGAACCTCAGCATCA
>RXJC01000087.1:2207-2560 GCA_003963435.1 Bradyrhizobiaceae bacterium
CCGGCAAGTCGAACCTCAGCATCACCGGCGTGACCTACAACTCCAAGGGTCTGGGTCTTGCGGCGTTGACCAGCGGTGTCGACTTCATCGACAACGCTGCCACCAACAAGGTGCTGACCAACCTGAACGCCGCCTCGAGCACGCTGCGCTCGGAAGCGTCGAGCCTCGGCTCGAACCTGACGATCGTGCAGGTGCGTCAGGACTTCAACAAGAACCTGATCAACGTGCTCCAGGCCGGCTCGTCTAACCTGACGCTGGCTGACACCAACGTCGAAGCGGCCAACAGCCAGGCGCTGTCGACCCGCCAGTCGATCGCGGTCTCCGCGCTGTCGCTGGCCAACCAGTCGCAGCAG
>RXJC01000669.1 GCA_003963435.1 Bradyrhizobiaceae bacterium
GGCGGGGCGCTGCCGCTCGAAGACGGCGTGCTGCTCGGCCTCGGCAAGTTCAAGCGCATTCGCGAGATCGATTTCGACAACCGCGTCGTCGTTACCGAGCCCGGCGTCACCAATCTCGCCATCAGCCAGGCGGTCGCCCATGCCGGCTTCTACTACGCGCCCGACCCTTCTTCCCAGATCGCCTGCTCGATCGGCGGCAATGTCGCGGAGAATTCCGGCGGCGTGCACTGCCTGAAATACGGCATGACCACCAACAACGTGCTCGGCTGCGAGATCGTGCTGATGAGCGGCGAGATCCTGCGCATCGGCGGCAAGGGGTGCGAGAATTCCGGCTACGACCTGATGGGCGTCATCACCGGTTCCGAAGGCCTGCTCGGCGTCATCACCGAGATCACGGTACGCATCCTGCAGAAGCCGGAGACGGCCCGCGCGCTGATGGTCGGGTTCGCGCAAGTCGAGGCGGCCGGCGAATGCGTGGCGCGCATCATCGGCGCCGGCATCATTCCCGGCGGCATGGAGATGATGGATAAGCCGGCGATCCACGCCGCCGAAGCCTTCGTCCACGCCGGCTACCCGCTCGATGTCGAGGCGCTGCTCATCATCGAGCTCGACGGCCCCAAGATCGAGGTCGACGAGCTGATCACCCGCGTCGAGGCCATCGCCAATGCCTGCGGCTCGACCACCTGCCAGATCTCGACCTCGGAGGCCGAGCGCAACCTGTTCTGGGCCGGCCGCAAGGCCGCGTTCCCGGCGGTCGGCCGCATCTCGCCGGACTATCTTTGCATGGACGGCACCATCCCGCGTGGCGCGCTGCCGAAGGCGTTGGCGCGCATCCGCGAGCTCGGCGAAAAATACCAGCTCGGTTGCGCCAACGTGTTCCACGCCGGCGACGGCAACCTGCACCCCTTGATCCTCTACGATGCCAACAAGCCCGGCGAGATCGAGCGCGCCGAAGCTTTCGGCGCCGACATCCTGCGGGCCTGCGTCGAGTTCGGCGGCGTGCTCACCGGCGAGCATGGTGTCGGCATCGAGAAACGCGACCTGATGCCCGAAATGTTCAGCGAGATCGACCTCAATCAGCAGCAGCGGCTGAAATGCGCCTTCGACGCGCAGGGCCTGCTCAATCCCGGAAAGGTATTCCCGACCCTGCACCGCTGCGCCGAGCTCGGCCGCATGCATGTGCATGCGGGCAAGCTGGCGTTTCCGGACATCCCGCGGTTCTAACGCGATCGCTGCAAGCGTCGAATTGCTTTTCATCCTGAACTTGGATACCGGCTCACTCGTGGATACGCTTAAAGTTCGAGACGCCAAAGACGTCGAAGAGGTGGTGCGTGCGGCGATTGCCAACGAGCAGCCGCTCGAGATCATCGGTCATGGCAGTAAGCGGGGCATCGGCCATGCCATGGCGACCAATGCCGTGCTCGACCTCTCCGCGCTCAACGCGGTCACCTCCTATGAACCCAACGAGTTGATCGTCACGCTGCAGGCCGGCGCGCCGCTGGCCGACGTCTGGCGCTGATCGATGCCAAGAACCAGCAATTCGCCTTCGAGCCGATGGACACGGCACCACTGCTCGGCGCGCCTCCAGGCGGCACCATCGGTGGCATGATCGCGGCCGGGCTCGCCGGCCCGCGGCGCATCCGGGCCGGCGGGGCGCGGGATCATCTGCTCGGGGCGCACGCCGTCTCGGGTTTCGGCGACAGCTTCAAGACCGGCGGCAAGGTGGTGAAGAACGTCACCGGTTACGACCTCTGCAAGCTGCTGGCGGGGTCCTGGGGCACGCTGTCGGTCATGACCGAGGTCACGCTGAAGGTGATGCCGAAGCCCGAGGCCGAGCGGACGCTGCTGCTCCGCGGCCTCGACGATGCCGCCGCCAACAAGGCCATGACCGCGGCGCTCGGCTCGCCCTTCGACGTGTCCGGCGCGGCGCATCTGCCGAAATCGGAATTCCGCGCCAAGACGGAGGGGCTTGGCGATCTCGCAGGTGAGGGCGAGGCGCTGACCGCGCTGCGGCTCGAGGGCATCACGGCCTCCGCCGCCCACCGCGCCGGCTCGCTGCGCGACTTGCTGGCGCCGTTCGGAACCGCCACCCTGATCGAGGACGCGGCCTCCGCGACGCTGTGGGCCACCGTCCGCGACGTGCTGCCGTTCGCGGCCAGCGGCGCGCTCGGCGCCTGGCCGGTCTGGCGCATCGTCTGCCCGCCGGCCTCGGGCGCGGCGCTCGGCACGCAATTGGCGGGCGAGACGGGGGGCGAGGTAATCTATGATTGGGGCGGTGGATTGATCTGGGCCGCTTTGCCGCCAAAGGGCGACGCGCATGCCTCGGTCGTGCGCGCGCGCGCCGAAGCGGTCGGAGGACATGCGACGCTGATCCGGGCGGCCGAGGATGTCAGGCGCGAGGTCGACGTGTTTCATCCGCAGGCGCCGGGCATTGCCGCCCTGAGCGAGCGGGTGCGCGCCAGCTTCGATCCGAAGACCGTTCTCAACCGGGGACGCTTGAGCCGGGGCGCCAAATGAAGACCGAGTTCTCGCTGACCCAGCTCGCCGATCCCGATATCGCGGAAGCCGACAAGATCCTGCGTGCCTGCGTCCATTGCGGCTTCTGCACCGCGACCTGTCCGACCTATGTGCTGCTCGGCGACGAGCTCGATAGCCCGCGCGGCCGCATCTACCTGATCAAGGAGATGCTGGAGAAGGACCAGACGCCGACGGCCGAGGTGGTCAAGCATGTCGACCGCTGCCTGTCGTGCCTGGCCTGCATGACGACCTGCCCCTCGGGCGTGAACTACATGCATCTCGTCGACCAGGCTCGGGTCAGGATCGAGCAGCGCTATGAGCGGCCGCTGGCCGAGCGGCTGCTGCGCCAGGTGCTGGCCTTCGTCCTGCCGGACCCGCAGCGTTTTCGCATCAGCATGGTGCTGGCGCGGCTGGCCCGCCCGCTTGCCGTCTTCCTGCCGACCCCGCGGCCCTCGGCCACGCCCGGCCTGATCCTGCGCCTCAAGGCGATGCTGGCGCTGGCCCCGCAGCGGCTGCCGCCGCCGGGGCCGCTTCCGGGCAGCGTCTTCGCCGCCCTCGGCAAGAAGCGCGGCCGGGTCGCGCTGCTGCAAGGCTGCGCCCAGCAGGTGCTGGCGCCGCGCATCAACCAGGCCGCCATCAGTCTCCTCACCCGCCACGGTATCGAGGTTGTCCTTGTCAGGGACGAGCAGTGCTGCGGCGCGCTGACCCATCATCTCGGCAACGACGGGGATGCGTTGGCGCGGGCGCGGGCCAACGTCGCGGCGTGGCGGAAGGAAGTGGCCGGCGAGGGGCTCGACGCCATCCTCGTGACCACGTCCGGCTGCGGCACGGTGATCAAGGACTACGGCTATCTCCTGCGCGAGGACAAAGCCTTCGCCGCCGACGCGGCGCAGATGTCCGCGCTCGCCAAGGACATCACCGAATACGTCGCCGGCCTCGGACTCGAGCCGACCGCGCGACAGGACAACATCGTCGTCGCCTATCACTCCGCATGCTCGTTGCAGCACGGACAGAAAATCACGGGCCTTCCGAAAGAATTGCTTTCCAAGAATGGATTCGTGGTGAAAGATGTGCCCGAGAGCCATTTGTGTTGCGGTTCGGCGGGGACCTACAACATTCTCCAGCCCGAGCTTGCGGGCCGGTTGCGCGATCGCAAGGTCGCCAACATCGCGAGCGTCAAGCCGGACATGATTGCCGCGGGCAATATCGGCTGCATGGTGCAGATTGCCAGTGGCACGTCAGTTCCGGTCGTACACACGATTGAGCTTCTCGATTGGGCTACGGGCGGGTCGCGGCCGGCACTGAATGCGCAAGGTTGAGCGTTCAGCGCCTGAACTTTCCTCCCGAGGTGACGACGACTGAAGGCGCCCGATCGACCATTGTTCGGCGGCAACAGGAGGACCACGATGGCGAAAGCGAAAAAGAAGAAAAGCAAGAAGGCCAAAAAGGCCAAGAAAGTCGTAGCGGCGAAGAAGGCGACCAAGAAGTCCGCGAAGAAATCTGCCAAGAAGTCTGCAAAGAAATCCACCAAGAAATCTGCGAAGAAGTCGGCTCCGAAGAAGGCTGCCAAGAAGACGGCTAAGAAGCCAGCTTCTAAGAAGGCCGCACCGAAGAAGGCCGCAAAGAAAGCGGCACCGAAGAAGGCGAAGGCAGCTCCCACTCCGAAGCCGTCAGCGCCGGCGCCAACTCCGGCTCTCGAGCCGGCGGCCGAGACAAGTTGGGCGATGCCTTCGCCTTCTGCGGAAGCGGCGCCGGCCGAGGGGCAAGGCTAAAGCATGATCCGGAAAAGTGCGCAGCGGTTTTCCGAAAAGATCATGCTCAAACAACAACCTAAAGCGCGATGACGATCGATCCTAATCGCATCGCGCTTTAGGTCCCATCCAGCGTCCGTGATTGCCAACAGCAAGGCCGTGGCGGTGACGCTGCGGCCTTTTTGCACCGCCATAAGGACCTTCAGAAGCCGTCCCTATCCGCGCTGGTCTGATTCGTGGCGCGAGTGCCACGCGACTGCCATCCCCGTACTTGCACGGTCCCGTTCGTGCACCTTGGCAGGCAGATAATGTGATCGAGAAGACACACCGCCCGACAACCTTTCTTGGAATCGTCAAAACGCCTAAAAAGGCGGCAGATGCCCGCGCTTTTTGCTTCACGGTTTGCGTCCCTCAATCCAGATTGTCGCAGTAACGCAATTTTGCACGTGGGTCGTTCACCCCGGGGGGCTTCCGGGATCCGACTGGGTAAGAACTGGTGATGGGGATCGAAATGAAAAAAGTGGCTTTGTTGGCAACGGCGCTGGCAATGGTGACGGGTTCGGCTTTCGCGGCAGACATGCCGCTCAAGGCATTGAAGGCCCCGCCGCCGCCGGCCTTCGACCCCTGGGATATCGCCTTCGGCGGCGCGATCATGAACAACTACGTCTTCCGCGGCGTTACCCAGTCGAACAACAAGCCGTCGGTCGCTGCCTATTTCGAGCCGCGCTACAACGTCAACAAGGACCTGCAGCTCTATGTCGGCGTGGCCGGTGAGAGCATCTCCTTCGCGAATCGCGCCGCCGCCGAGATCGACGTCTACGGCGGTATCCGCCCGACCTTCGGTGCCTTCGCCTTCGACATCGGCGTCTGGGGTTATCTGTATCCGGGTGGGACCTGCTATTTCGGCGGTACCGGCTTCGACAATGCCGGCAACTTCCAGGGCGCTGACTGCGCCGCGAATGCCCTGATCAACGGCAACGTGATGAAGAAGGACGTCAGCTTCTTCGAAGTCTACGGCAAGATGACCTACACCGTGAACGACAACTGGTCGTTCGGCATCAACGAGTTCTACTCGCCGAACTTCCTCAACACCGGTGCATGGGGCAACTATACCTCGATCACCGGCAAGTGGACGGCACCGAGCGCCACTTTTGGTTCGAGCGGCGTCGGCATGTATGTCTCCGGTGAGTTCGGTCGCCAGTGGTTCGGCACCTCGGACAGCTTCTACGGCGTCCCGGCGTTCCCGAACGGCATCAAGTACGCCGACTACAACACCTGGAACATCGGTGTCGGCTTCACTTACAAGGTGATGACGCTGGACCTGCGTTACTCCGATACCGACCTGAGCAAGGGTGACTGTAACGCCTTCACCAGCGACTTCGGTGCCACCGGCACCACCAACGTGACCCCGATCAATCCAACCGGCGTCGGCTCCAAGTGGTGCGGCGCGGCGGGTATCGCCAAGCTCTCGTTCGACCTGACGGCGATGACCAACCTGAAGTAAGTTTCTTCCGAGACCATCTTAAAGGGCGGCAGAGCAATCTGCCGCCCTTTTGCTTTTCTCCAGGCGTCATGGCCGGGCTTGACCTGGCCATCCACGTATTCGCTCCGAGTCTGGAGACGTGGATGCCCGGGGCATGACGAGTGTGTGGGAGCGATGGCTCGAACTCGATGACCAGCAGCCACAAAGCGCTCGCCTCAGCGCGCCGCGGTCGGCTCCCGGGCCGGCTCGCCGGCCTTGCCGAGGACGTGGATCTCGCCGTCCGCCACCAACGCCACCTTGCGGGTATGGAAGGTGTCCAGGGTCGAGCGATGGCCGATCGAGACGATAGTGGCCTGTGGCAGCTTCTCCATCAGCAGCCGATAGAGCCGGTCCTCGGACGGCTCGTCCAGCGAGGCAGTCGCCTCGTCGAGGAATAGATAGTCCGGCACGTGCAACAACGCGCGGGCTAGCCCAAGGCGCTGCTGTTCGCCGAGGGACAATGTCCGGTTCCAGTGACCGTCCTCGTCGAGCCGGTCCGCCAGCCGTCGCATGCCGACTGCAATCAACGCGTCGCGGATCCTCTCGGGCGGGATGGAGCCGCGCTCGGCCGGGTAAATGACGGCGTCGCCAAGCGGGCCGATCGGGAAATACGGCCGCTGCGGCAACATCATCAGCTTCGACTTCGCAGGGATCGCGATCGTGCCGGTGCCGAACGGCCAGACACCGGCAATGGCCCGGAACAGGGTCGACTTGCCGGAGCCCGATGGGCCGGTCACCAGCACCCGCTCCGACGGCTGGATAGTGAAGCCATCGGCTGCGACCAGGGGTGTGCCGTTCGGCAGGTTGACGAGCAACTGCTCGATCGCGATGGCCTTGCCCTTGGCGGGCGCAACGTCGATGGCCTGCTCCTGGACCGCCTCCTGGGCCGCGCCGCGGGCTGCGGCCTTGACCGACATCTCGAAGCCGTCGAGGCGGGCAATCACGGAACGCCACTCGGCCAGCGAGCGATAGGCGGTGACGAAGAAGGACAGCGCGTCCTGCACGCTGCCGAACGCCGAGCCGGTCTGCATCATGTCGCCGAGTTGGATGCGCTTGGCGAAGTAGGCAGGGGCCACCACCACATAGGGAAAGATGGTGGCGGCCTGGCCGTAGCTGGCCGTGAACGCGGTCAGGCGCTTGGTCCGGCTCATGATCCCGTACCAATTGCTGATGACGAAGCCGAAGCGCTGCAGCAGGCGCCCGCGCTCGGCGCTCTCACCCTTCAAAAGGGCGATCTGCTCGGAATTCTCGCGCACGCGGATCAGGTTGAAGCGGAAATCGGCCTCGAAGCGCTGCTGCTCGAAATTCAGGTTGATCAGCGGGGCGCCGATCCAGTGGGTCAGGGCGGTGCCCGCGATCGCGTAGGCCACCGCGCACCAGACCAGAAAACCGGGGACGACGATATCGGTGCCGTAGATGTACAAGGGCGCCTTGTAGGACAGGCCCCAGAGGATGACGACGAACGAGGCCAGCGTCACGACCGAGGACAGAAGGCCGAGGCCGATGCTCAGCGTCTGCTCGACGAAGGTCTTGACGTCCTCGGTAATGCGCTGGTCCGGATTGTCGGCGGCGTCGCCCTTGAGCTGCATGCGGTAATGGGTGGCGCCGTCGAGCCATTCGCCGAGATAATGTCGCGTCAGCCATTGCCGCCAGCGGATCTGCAGCCACTGGTTCAGATAGAGCTTGTAGACGGCCAGCGCGACGAAGGTGAAGGCGAGGCCGAGGAAGATCCAGACTTCCTTGACGAACTCGGGCAGATCGTAGGCCTGCAGCGCGCTGTAGAACCGGTTCTGCCATTGATTGAGCAGCACATTGATCGCGACCAGCACCAGCTCCATGGCGACGACCACGGCAAGCAGGCCGCGGCCGACCCATTTGTCCTCCGACCGGAAATACGGGGCGGCGATTCGCCAGACGATCGCGAGCGTGGCGCTAATGTTCTTCACAGAGCTGGGTCTCCTGGGTGGTGGCACGGGCCTGGAGGCAAACGCAGGGGGCTATTGCGAAAATCCGTTGCCGCTTAGACTAAGGTCGTAAATTGTTCATTCCGCGTTCGCTTGTCCCAGCCTGCCGCTCGACCCTAGCATGGCCGAAACGGCATGGGTTGGGAGGCCTCGGAACTTCGCGAGGATGTGAGCCAGTCCGGCTGGGCCGAAATGGCTCAGCTGACCGCAAAAGTCGCGGAATAACCGCTGAGTCTGGAGGTTAAGCCGCAAAGATAACTGCCCATAAGGGCGGAATACGGCGACCACAAGGGAGGAATGCCATGACCAACGAAACAACCAAGCCCAAGACCACGCGTCGCAAGTTTCTTGCCGCGGCCGGCACGGCCGTCGTCGCCGCGCCCTACATTCGCGATGCCCAAGCCGCCGAGACGACGACATGGAAGGTGCAAACTTCGTGGCCGGCCGGCGTGGGGCTCGCCACCTTCAAGCAATGGTGCGGGACGATCAAGGAAAAGACCGGCGGCGAGCTCGAGCTCAAGCCATTCGCCGCGAAGGAGGTCGTCGGCGATTTCGAACTGTTGGACGGCGTGAAGAACGGCGTGCTCGAGGCGATGAACTCGTTCACGCTCTATTGGGCCGGCAAGGTGCCCGCAACGGCTTTCCTCTCGTCCTACCTGATGGGACTGCGCTATCCTCATGAATGGGATGTGTTCTTCTACGGCAATGGTGGGTTGAAGCTCGCCCGTGACGTATTTGCGAAGCAGGGCCTGATGTATGTCGGCCGCATCCATCACGGCCCAAACATCATTCACTCCAAGAAACCGATCCGGTCGATCGACGATTTCAAGGATCTGAAGCTGCGCGTGCCGGGCGGCATGATCGCGGAGGGCTTCGCGGCGATCGGCGCAAAGACGACTCTGCTGCCGGGTGGTGAAGTGTTCTCAGCCCTCGAAAAGGGGACCATCGAGGCGGCCGACTACACCGGTCCGGCAGTCAATTGGGATCTCGGCTTCCAGCAGGTCGCGAAATACATCTGGATGGGCCCTCCGGGCCTGGAATCGATCTACCAGCCGGTCGACTTGATGGACTTCTGCGTCGGTATGAACCACTGGAACAAGCTTTCACCCAAGATGCAGCAGTGGGTGGAGAACGAGATCCAGGCCTATTCGGCGCTCCATCATGGCGCGATTCAAAAGGCCGATATGGACGCCTGGGCCAAGTTCGAGAAGGCGGGCGTTCAGATCAATCGCCTGCCTCCCGAAGATCTCGAGAAATTCCAGAAAGTGGCGGTTCCGATCTGGTTCAAATGGGCCAATAAGGACAAGGACGCGGCCCGCATCTTCAAGGCGCAACTCGAGGTGATGGAATCACCCAGCTTCGGCTACGTCACCCCCGACATGTACAGCGGCCAGAAGCTCGACCTCTGAGGCCATCACGACCCGATCGAAAGCGGAGGGAGGCACACGAAGTGTCTCCTTCCGCAAGTTCGAGCGTTTGCAAGTGTCGCCCTAGCCTGCTTTCACCGAGGCCTCGATGCCAAGTCTGAATTTCGTGCTGCCCCATTGGCTCTATTGGGGCACTCTGGTCGTATTCCCCCTGATCGCCATGTACTTCGTCAAGCGTCAGAAGCAACGCGGCGTCCCGCAAGGTCCGTCGTTGTTTGTCGCTTACGTCTTCTGGCTGTGCGCGGGCTTCATGGGCCTGCACCGCCTCTATCTCCGCAATCTCTGGGGTCTCGTCTTCATTCCGGTGTTCCTTCTGATCCTCCATGCCAATGGCGAGATGCGCGACGGCCGCGAGGACGTTTCGCGCACGCGTGCCGCCGTCGAGAGTTCGCACACCGCGATCCGGCGCGCGCAGATTCCGCCCAACGTGCCGGCAACGCCGGCGATGGCCCAACGGCTGGAGAAGGCCCAGAGCGACGGCAAGGCGGCCGAACAGCAATTCGCGGACGCCAAGGCCGGCCTCGAGCGGTGGCAGGGCTATTCGCGCTGGCTCGCAATCCTGATGGCAGCAATGCTGGTGGCGGACGCGGTGCTGTTGCCGGGCGCCGTGAGACGCGCGTCGGAGAGCGAGGCTGCGGAACGCAGGCTTCATCCGCCTCCTGCGGAGCAGGCCGCCCACGTCGATCAGCAGGGGACGGGCGAAGATCCAACGCTCGGCGTCCACACCTGGCTTACCGACAAGATCGAACTCGTGAACGTCCGTGCCGGCGAGTTTGCGGCTTACTGGGCCGTGCTTTCGGTGTTCGTCTATTACTACGAGGTGATCGCGCGATTCGCCTTCAACTCGCCCACCAACTGGGTGCACGAAAGCATGTTTCTGATGTACGGCATGCAATACATGCTGGCCGGCGCCTACGCCTATCGCGAAGACCAGCACGTTCGCGTCGACGTGATCTACACCAGGTTCTCGCCGCGCGGCAAAGCGCTGGCGGATATCGTGACGTCCGTCTTCTTCTTCATCTTCGTCGGGGTGTTGTTCTGGACCAGCTGGCGGTTTGCCGCCGATGCCATCAGCAACGACGAGCACTCGTTCACCGAATGGGGCGTCCAGTACTGGACCGTGAAGCTGATGATGCCGATCGGCGCCGGATTGCTCTTCCTGCAGGGAATCTCGAAACTCTTGAAGGACATTGCGTTCCTTGCACGTGGGAGAGCCTGAGCCATGGGGTGGAATATCGACATTGCCTGGCTCACGCTGCTGATGTTCGGCTCGCTCGGCGTCCTGCTCGCGCTCGGCCTGCCGATGGCCTTCTGTACCGGAAGCCTTGCGGTCATCTTCCTGTTCCTGTTCGGCAATGCCGCCGTCCTGAACATGACGCCGGCGCGCATTTTCCCGTTCATGACCGACTACCAGCTGTCGGCGGTGCCGCTGTTCATCTTCATGGCGGCCATGCTCGAAAAGGCCGGCATCATCGAAGAGCTGTTCGATGCCGTCTACAAATGGCTGGGGTCGATCAAGGGAGGTCTCGCCTCCGCGACGGTGCTCGCGTGCACCGCACTGGCCGCCATGGTCGGCGTCGTCGGCGCCACCGAGGTGACGATGGGCATGATCGCCCTGCCGGCCATGATGAGGCGCGGCTACGATCAGAAGATCGCCTGCGGCGCTTTGCTGGCGGGCGGCACCCTGGGCATTCTGATTCCGCCGTCGGTGATGGCCATCGTGTACGCGGTGGTGGCGCAGCAATCGCTCGGCGAATTGCTGGTCGGCTCGATCCTGCCGGGATTTCTGCTCTCCGGCATGTATATCGCCTACATCACCATTCGATGTTACATCAATCCCAAGCTTGGTCCGGCGCTTCCACCGGAGGAGCGGGTCGATATGGCGGAGAAGCTGCGGCTGCTGAAGAACACGATCGCGCCGTTGCTTTTGATCGTTCTCGTGCTCGGCATCATCTTCTTCGGCATCGCCACGCCGGTGGAGGCCGCCGGTATCGGCACCTTCGGCGCCCTGTTCGTATCGGCCCTGCATCGGCGGCTGACCTGGCCGGCGGTGGAGGAGGCGGCCATTGCCACGTTGAAGGCAACGGCGATGGTGATGTGGATCTTCTTCGGCGCCACCATGTTCGTCGGGTTCTTCATTCTCAAGGGCGGTCAGGAATTCGTTGCCAATTCAATCCTGGGCACCGGGCTGCCGCCCTACGGGATCCTGTTCCTGATGATGCTGATCCTGTTCGTGCTCGGCATGTTTCTCGATTGGGTCGGCATCCTGCTGCTGACGGTGCCGATCTTCCTGCCGATCATGAAGAGCCTGAATTGGAGCGGCGTGTTCGGGATTCCGGGCGTGGAGACCGCCGACGTGCCGCTGTGGTACGGCGTGATCTTCATGATCAACATGCAGATGGCGTTTCTCAGTCCGCCATTCGGCTATTCCCTGTTCTACCTGAAGAGCGTGGCGCCGCCGGAGATCAGCATGGCCACGATCTTCAAGGCTTCGATCAATTTCATGGTGCTGCAGGCGATCGGCGTCGGTCTCTGCATCATGTTCCCGCAAATCGTCCTCTGGTTGCCCAGCCTGGTGTACACCCGCTGAACGCAACGTCGCGCCGTGGAATTCCTGCAAGGCTTCGCCTTGCGGGGGTGCCGGCTTCCGCCGGCCTCGAACCTTCTCAGCGCCTCCGTCCTCTTATAGAAGGTCCGGCGAATCAGTACGATCGGGGATTCCAGATGATTTCAGTGAAGCAGATCGCGTGGGCAGTGGCTGCGCTGTGGCTCCTGGCGGGGAGCGCCCGTGCGCAAGAAGGTTTCCCGTTCGGCACCGAGATGACGTTGGAAGCGTTGCCGCAAGCAGGCTCCAAGCGGATTCCGAACATCGAGATCGGCGACCACGGCGAGGTCGTGCTGGAGCTCTGGTGCAAGGGCGGCAAGGGCCAGTTCTCGGTCGCCGGCAACACCGTGATCTTCGTTCCCGGCCAGATCGAGGACCGCAACTGCCCGCCGGCGAGGGCGCAGGCCGACGATGAGCTCGTCGCAGCGCTCTCCAGCGTCGAGACCTGGAAGCGTCAGGGCGACATGTTGACGCTGATCGGCCCGAAGCCGCTGCGGTTCAGGACGACGGGGAATTAGCGGCGCTCTCGCTGTCATTCCCCGCGAAGGCGGGGAATCCAGTACGCCGCGGCCTATCGATTCAATTAGTACTGTCTCGGAGTACTGGATCGCCCGCCTTCGCGGGCGATGACAGCGGAATTTGCGACTAAGTCACTTCCACACCGACTTGTCGGCGTCCCAGCGCTGACCCCTAAGCTCCTTGGCGAGCGCCTCGATCGAACCGTTGTCGTCGGGCTGCCCGCCTTCCTCGTCGACCGAGGCGTCGTCGGAGAGATTGAGCTTGGGCCCGCTGCCCTCGTCGGCCGTCGTCGTCGCGGGACTGCCGATCCAGAGCATGAGCTTGTCGGTCGTGCCGGGCTTGTCGGGCGACACCAGTCCTGCGACCTCGATCGTGTCGGTCAGCTCGAGCGCCGGAAAATCCTGGTTCGGCCGCTTGAAGACCAGCTTCAGCTTGCCCGTGGCGGGATTGAAGCTCTGCGAGACCGGCTTTGCCGCAAGCGTTCGGCTCAGGACGTTCGAGACCGTGGCCGCGAGCTTGTTGCGGTTGATCTTGTCGCCCTCGCGCCAGTCGGCAGCAGTGAAGCGGATGGTGCGGTCCATCTCGGTCATGCCCGCGGTCCAGCCCGCGGCGGTGACGCCGGGCATCGCCTTGAATTTCGCCAGCAGCGCGCCGGCGCGCTCGGGATCGACCGACATGTTGATGGTCTGCTCGCCCGCGCGCAGCGCATCGCAGCCGACGGTGAGGCTCGCCAGCGTGACCTCGACGTCCTGGCCCTTCAGGCCCTTCAGGA
>RXJC01000501.1 GCA_003963435.1 Bradyrhizobiaceae bacterium
GTGGTGGTCGCGGCCAGCGCGTAGGTCGTATGCACGCGATGGGTCTGCGGATTGACGTAGGTCGGCAGCGCGTCGGTGTAGGTCGATTTCAGCTTCGAGACCTGGCGCCACTCCAGAATCTTCTTCGGGAAGTCGTGGCCCTGCTCGGCGAGCTCGTCCAGCACCTGCGCGGTGGTGGACCATGCGCCGGTCTTGGTCTTGGTGCCGCCTGACAATCCCATCTTGCCGAACAGGATGTCGCCGATCTGCTTGGGGCTGCCGACATTGACCGGCTCGCCCGCGATCTCCTGGATCTCGGCCTCGACGCGCGCCGCGGTCTGGGCGAAGTCGCCTGAGAGGCGCGATAGCACCTGACGGTCGATCGAGATGCCGCGCCGCTCCATGCGGGCGAGCACGGAGACCAGCGGCCGCTCCAGCGTCTCGTAGACCGTCGTCATGTGCTCAGCGACGAGCCGCGGCTTCAGCACGCGCCAGAGCCGCAAGGCGACGTCGACGCTTTCGGCCGACAGCGCGGCAGCCTTGTCGATCGGCACCTGGTCGAAGGTGATCTTGCCCTTGCCGCTGCCGAGCAGCTCGCCCTGCTTCAGCATGGCATGCCCGAACCAGCGCTCCGACAGTTGCTCCAGCGCATGCGAGCCGCGGCCGGCATCGAGCACGTAGGAGATCAGCAGCGCATCGTCGATGTTGCGCAGGGTGATGCCGTGCTGTGCCAGCATGACGGCGGTGAACTTGACGTCGAAGCCGATCTTGAGGATGCCGGCCGATTCCAGCACCGGCCGCAACGCTTCGATCGCATCCGCGTGCTTGACCTGGTCGGGCGCGAGGCCCGCGTCGAACAGGTCGCCGCCGCCGCCCGATTGCTTGTGCGCCAGTGGCACATAGCAGGCCTCGTTCGGCGCCAGCGCCAGCGCGATACCGCAGAAATCGGCCTGCATCGGGTCGATGGAGTTGGCCTTGATCTCGATCGCGACCTGGCCGGCATCATGGATGCGCGCGATGAAAGCGTTGAGCTCCGTCAGCGACTTGATCGTCTGGTACTTGGCTCGGTCGACGGCAAGCTTGCGCAGCGCCTCTTCGCGCGTGGCGGCGAGCGAGATCGGCGCACCCTTCGGGCTCGCGGCCTTGTCCTCCTTGCCGGCCGACTTGTTGGGCTGGCTAGGGGCGGCTTGCGCCGGCGTCCCGGTGCCCGGTGCGGGCACGACATCCGAGGCAGGCAGCGGCGTGAACACGCTGGCGCCGCTGGAGTAGCCGGGGTCGGCATCGACATTGGCGGGATCGATCTGGGAGTATTCCGCGACGCGCCGTGTCAGCGTGGTGAACTCCATCGCCTTCAGGAACGCGATCAGCTTGCGCGCGTCGGGCTCGTGCACGGCGAGCTCGTCGAGCGGCACCTCCAGATCGACCTTGTCGTCGAGCAGCACGAGTTGCCGCGAGATCCGCGCCTTCTCCGCATTCTCCAGCAGCGCCTCGCGCCGCTTCGGCTGCTTGATCTCGGTGGCTCGGAACAACAATTGATCGAGGTCGCCATATTCGGTGATGAGCTGCGCCGCGGTCTTGATGCCGATGCCGGGCACGCCGGGCACGTTGTCGGTGGAATCGCCGGCCAGCGCCTGCACCTCGACCACCTTCTCCGGCGGCACGCCGAACTTCTCGATCACCTCGGGGATGCCGATGCGGCGGTCCTTCATGGTGTCGTACATCATGATCTTATCGTTCACGAGCTGCATCAGGTCCTTGTCGGAGGACACGATGGTCGTGGTGGCGCCGCGCTCGCAGGCCTGCCGCGCATAGGTCGCGATGAGGTCGTCGGCCTCGAAGCCGCCCTGTTCCAGGCAAGGCAGGTCGAAGGCGCGCACCGCTTCGCGGATCAGCGCGAATTGCGGAATGAGATCCTCGGGTGCCGGCGGCCGGTGGGCCTTGTAGTCGGGATAGATCTTGTTGCGGAACGTGACTTCCGACTTGTCGAACACGATCGCGAGGTGTGTCGGCCGGTTGTCGGCGGGCATTTCGCGGAGCAGCTTCCACAGCATGTTGCAGAAGCCGAGCACGGCGTTGACCTGCAGCCCGTCCGACTTGCGGTTCAGCGGCGGCAGTGCGTGATAGGCGCGGAAGATGTAGCCGGAACCGTCGACCAGAAAGATGTGGTCGCCCTTGCCGGCGGCCTTCGCCGCGATTGGTTTGGCCGGTTTGGCAGCAGCTGGCGCGGCGGCTTTGGCGGAGGTCTTTGACGAGGTTTTGGGCATGGCCGCAATGTATGAATTTTTGCGGGCTTTGACAGCCTGGAGAGAGGGATTTTTGGCGCGCTGCCGCCGCTATCCCCACTGTCATTCACCGGCTTGACCGGGAGAATCCAGTACGCCGCGGCTTATCGGTCAATCACAACCGCCTCTGGAATACTTGGTCGCCCGGTCAAGCCGGGCGACGACAGTGAGGGCGCGGCTACTCCGCCGCCTGCAGCACTTGCGCCGCCTTCTTCGGCGCGATCCAGAATGCCTCCGGCCGCTCGAACAGGAAGTGCGCATTGAAGCGTAGCGCCAACCGCCAGATGGCGAGCGCGCCGAGCACGCCGGCAATGGTG
>RXJC01000184.1:0-2126 GCA_003963435.1 Bradyrhizobiaceae bacterium
CAAGGAGGTCGTCTTCGTCGGCACCTTCGGCGCGGGCAAGCAGCGCATCGCCGTGAACGACGGCAAGCTCGTCATTCTCGACGAGGCCAAGTCGCGCAAGTTCGTGGATCGCGTCGAGCATGTCACCTTCAGCGGCCCGTTCGCGGCGGCGCGCAGGCAGCGCGCGCTGTACGTCACCGAGCGCTGCGTGTTCGAGCTCAGGCCCGACGGGCTGGAGCTGACGGAAATCGCGCCCGGCGTCGACATCGAGCGCGACATTCTGCGCCTGATGGATTTCAAGCCGTTGATCCCGCGCGATCCCGCCTTGATGGATGCGCGAATCTTCGGCGAAGGCCTGATGGATTTGCGCGAGCGCCTGCTCACCATTCCGCTCGACCAGCGCTTCACGCTGGACGAGCAGCAGAACCTGTTCTTCGTCAATCTGGAACGCTATCCGCTGCGCAGCAAGGCCGAGATCGACACCATCGCTGCGATCGTCGAGGCCAGGCTCGCGCCGCTCGGCCGCCGGGTCTACGCCATCGTCAATTATGACCATTTTTCCATCCTGCCGGAGCTGATGGACGATTATTCAGCCATGGTGCGCAGCCTGGTCGATCGCTTCTATTCCGGCGTGTCGCGCTACACCACGTCGGGCTTCCTGCGCATCAAGCTCGGCGAAGCCCTGGAGAAGCGCGGCGTCGCGCCGCACATCTTCGAAAGCGCCGAGGAAGCGCAGTCGGACCTGCGTCAGTCCGAGGGAGCCGGCGATGCGCGGCCAGCTCAAAAATGATGCATGTTCGAACGGCCGACACGCCCGGCCGGAAGGTTCGATTGCAATATTCGTAGTGTTGTGCAAATCGCTGTTGCCAGAAACTTTACATCAGGAGGGACCATCGTGCGTCGATCACTCATCATAGCAACAACCATTCTCGCGCTCGGCGCGGGCACCTCCGCGCAAGCCGACGATCTCAAGATTGCGCTGATCTACGGCAAGACCGGCCCGCTCGAGGCCTACGCCAAGCAGACCGAGACCGGCCTGCAGCTGGGCTTCGAATACGCCACCAAGGGCACCATGACGATCGACGGTCGTAAGATCGTCGTCATCACCAAGGACGACCAGGGCAAGCCCGACCTTGCGAAGGCCGCGCTCGCCGAGGCCTATCAGGACGACAAGGCCGATATCGCCATCGGCACGACCTCGTCGGCCGCCGCGCTCGCCATTCTCCCGGTCGCCGAGGAGAACAAGAAGATCCTGATCGTCGAGCCCGCCGTCGCGGACCAGATTACCGGCGAGAAATGGAATCGCTACATCTTCCGCACCGCGCGCAATTCCTCGCAGGACGCGATCTCGAACGCGGTCGCGATCGGCAAGCAGGGCGTCACCGTCGCGACGCTGGCGCAGGACTACGCGTTTGGCCGCGACGGCGTCGCCGCCTTCAAGGAAGCGCTCGCCAAGACCGGCGCGACGCTGGCAGCGGAAGAATACGCGCCGACCAACACCACCGATTTCACCGCGGTCGGCCAGCGCCTGTTCGACGCGCTGAAGGACAAGCCGGGCCGCAAGGTGATCTGGGTGATCTGGGCCGGCGCCGGCAATCCGCTGGCCAAGCTCCAGGACATGGACCCGAAGCGCTACGGCATCGAGCTCTCCACCGGCGGCAACATCCTGCCGGCGCTCGCCGCCTATAAGGGCCTGCCCGGGATGGAAGGCGCGACCTATTACTACTACGAGATCCCGAAGAACCCGGTGAACGACTGGCTGGTTGCGGAGCACCAGAAGCGCTTCAAGGCGCCGCCGGACTTCTTCACCGCGGGCGGATTCGCCGCCGCGATGTCCGTCGTCGCCGCCGTCACCAAGGCCAAGTCGACCGACACCGAGAAGCTGATCGCTGCGATGGAAGGCATGGAGTTCGACACGCCCAAGGGCAAGATGGTGTTCCGGAAAGAGGACCATCAGGCGCTGCAGAGCATGTACGCCTTCAAGGTCAAGGTCGATCCGAACGTCGCCTGGGCCGTGCTCGAGCCGGTGCGCGAGCTGAAGATCGAGGACATGGACGTTCCGATCAAGAACAAGCGCTGAACTTTCTTGCTTCACCTCTCCCGCGTGCGGGAGAGGCCGGGAGAGGGCTCTCGCCTCTTGGGGGGTC
>RXJC01000184.1:2176-3153 GCA_003963435.1 Bradyrhizobiaceae bacterium
TCGGCCGCGGAAGCACCCTCTTCCCAACCCTCCCCCGCAAGCGGGGGAGGGCGCGCAGCGCAGCCCGCTGACATATCCCGTTTCATCAATTGCCAGACTGCCCATGACGCTCACCCTCGAAACCCGTGACCTCACCATCCGCTTCGGCGGCCATGTCGCGGTCAACAACGTCTCCTGCACGTTCCGCCCGGGCGAGCTCACCGCGATCGTCGGGCCGAACGGCGCCGGCAAGACCACATATTTCAACCTGATCTCGGGCCAGTTGCGCGCTTCCGCCGGCAGCATCCTGTTCGACGGCACCGACATCACCCAGCACTCCGCGCCGCTGCGCACCCGCGCCGGCCTCGGGCGCGCCTTTCAGCTGACAAACCTCTTTCCAAACCTCACCGTGGAGGAGAACGTCCGCCTCGCGGTGCAGGCGGCGGACGGCACGCATTACGACATGCTGCGGCCCTGGATGGTCCGCCGCGACCTGATCGCGCGCGCCGACGCCATCCTCGACCAGGTCGCGCTCGGCAGCCGTCGCAGCGTCGCTGCCACCGCGCTGTCGCATGGCGATCAGCGCAAGCTCGAGGTCGCGCTGATGATCGCACTCGAGCCGAAGGTTTTCATGTTCGACGAGCCGACCGCGGGCATGAGCATCGACGAAGTGCCTGTCGTGCTCAACCTGATCGCGCAGCTCAAGCTGGACAAGAGCAAGATCATCCTCCTGGTCGAGCACAAGATGGACGTGGTGCGCTCGCTCGCCGACCGCATCATCGTGCTGCATAACGGCCAGCTCGTCGCCGACGGCCCGCCGGCCGAGGTGATCGCCTCGCCGATCGTGCAGGAGGCCTATCTCGGCGTCGCACCGAAGAAGGCAGAGAGCGTCGCATGACCGATCTCCTGACGCTGTCCGGCGTGCACACCCATATCGGCCGCTACCACATCCTCCAGGGCATCGACCTCGCCGTCCCGCAGGGACAGGTCACGATGCT
>RXJC01000157.1 GCA_003963435.1 Bradyrhizobiaceae bacterium
CGCGGCGATCAGGTAGCCCTGGTCCTCGATCGGCAGGAAGCCGGTCGGCACCCGCGACAGGCCGTAGCCGCTGGCTCCGATGACGAGGAGCGCGAATGCGACCGAGACGGTGGCGTGCTTGACCAGGAAGGTGATCAGCCGCGTGTAGCCGCGCTCGACGCGGTTATAGACCGCGTTGAAGCCGCGGTAGAAGAAATTGCGCTTCTCCGGCGGCACCGCCGGGCGCAGCCACAGCGCGCATTGCGTCGGCTTCAGGGTCGCCGCGTTGATGGCGGACAAAAGGGCGGTCGCCGCGATCACCAGCGCGAACTGCGAATAGATGCGGCCGGTGAGGCCGGCGAGGAACGAGGCCGGCAAGAACACCGAGATCAGCACCAGGGTGATGCCGACGATCGGCGCGAACAACTGGTCCATCGCCCTGATTGCCGCGTCGTGGCCGTTCATGCCCTTCTCGATATTGTGTGCGGCGCCTTCGACCACGACGATGGCGTCGTCCACCACGATGCCGATCGCGAGTACGATCGCGAACAGCGTCGACATGTTGATGGTGAAGCCGAGCGCCGCCATCGCGGCGAAGGCGCCGATGATGGTGACCGGCACGGTCGTTGCCGGCACCAGCATCGCGCGCCAGTCCTGCAGGAAGACGAGGATCACGACCAGCACCAGGAGGCCGGCCTCGATCAGGGTCATGTAGACCTCGTGCACGGAGGCCTCGACGAACTTGGTGGTGTCGAACGGCGTGTCGTATTTGATGCCTTCCGGGAAACGCTTGGCGAGCTCGGCCATCTTCTTCTCGACGGCCTTCTCGACCTGCAACGCGTTGGCGCCGGGCGACTGGAAGACGCCGATGCCGACGGCCGGCTGCTTGTTGAGCGAGAAGATCTGGCTGTAGGTCTGCGCCCCCAACTCGACCCAGCCGACGTCGCGCACGCGCGTGACGTCGCCGCTTGAGCCCGATTTGACGATGATGTTCTCGAACTGGCCGGTGTCGTCGAGCCGTCCGTTGACGTTGAGCGTGTACTGGAACGCCTGGCCCGGCGGCGTCGGCGGCGCGCCGACTTGGCCGGCGGCGACCTGCTGGCTCTGCTGCTGGATGGCGTTGATGACGTCCTGCGGCACCAGGCCGCGGACCTGCAGCTTGTTCGGATCGAGCCAGACCCGCATCGAATACTGGCCGGCGCCGAACACGGTGACGTTGCCGACGCCGGGCAGCCGTGAGAGCTCGTCGCGGATGTTGATGGTGGCGTAGTTGCTCAAATAGAGGCTGTCGTACCTGGAGTCCGGCGAGGTCAGCGTCACGAACAGCAGGATCGAGGTCGACCGCTTCTGCACGGTGACGCCCTGGTTCTGCACGGCCTGCGGCAGTTGCGACAGCGCGCTGGAGACGCGGTTCTGCACCAGCACTTGCGCGAAGTTGAGGTCGGTGCCGATCTTGAAGGTCACGGTCAGCGTGTAGGTGCCGTCGGAGCCGCTGTAGGACTGCATGTAGAGCATGTCCTCGACGCCGTTGACCTGCTGTTCGATCGGCAAGGCAACCGTGTCGATCACGGTCTTGGCGCTGGCGCCGGGATAGCGCGTGGTGACCTGCACGGTCGGCGGCACCACGTCGGGATATTGCGCGATGGCGAGATTGAACAGCGCGACGCCGCCGATCAGGATCATCAAGAGCGCGATGACGTTCGAGAGGACCGGCCGCTCGATGAAGAACTTTGAGATCATGGCTGGCGGCCCTTACTTGCTCGAGGCCTGCGGCTGCTCGATCTTCGTCACCTGCGGATCGATCTTCTGGCCCGGGATCACCCGCAGCAGCCCGGCGATGACGACGCGGTCCTCTGCCTTCAGGCCGCTTTCGATGACGCGCAAGCCATTGTCGACCGGGCCGATCTGCACCTTGCGCTGCTCGACGACGTTGTCGTCGTTGACCACCAGCAGATAGCGGCCGCCCTGGTCGCTTCCGAGCGCGGTGTCGGGAACGAGCAGGGCGCTCTTCTCCTGGTCGAAGGGCACGCGCACCCGGACGAAATAGCCAGGCAGCAGCAACCGCTTGTCGTTCGGCACGAGCCCGCGCACGGCGAGCGTGCCGGTCGATTGATTGAGCGTCGGCGAGACGTAGTCGAGCTTGCCCTCGTGCGGATAGCCGGTCTCGGTCTGCAATCCGACCTGAATCGGGAATTGCTTCATGTCGGCGGGGGTCAGCCCGCGCCGGGCCGCTTCGGCGCGGATGCGCAGCACGTCCTGCTCGTTGACGGTGAAGTTCACATAGATCGGGTCCATCGCGACGATGGTCGCGAGCTGGGTCGGGGAGGAGACGCCGACGAGCTCGCCGACCGAAACCATGTGGGCGCTGACGATGCCGTCGAACGGCGCCGTCACGTTGGTGTAGCCGTAATTGACCTGGGCCAGCTTGGTGTTGACCTGCGCCTGCTGCAGATTGGCCTGGGCGTTGTCGCGTGCCGAGGTGGAGTTGTCGAGCGTGGCTTGCGAGACCGCCTGGCGCTGCACCAGCTCGGCCTGGCGCTTGTAGTCGGCTTCCGACTGCCGGAGCGAGGCCTGCGCGCCGATCTCAGCCGCCTGTGCCTGCTCGAGCTTGAGCTTGTAGGTGTCCGGCTCGATCGTGAACAGCTGCGCGCCCTGCTTGACGAAGCTGCCGTCCTGGTAGTCGATCGATTGCAGGAAGCCTTGCACCCGCGCCACGAGATCGACGCTCTTGATCGGCGCGGTGTTGCCGGTGGCCTCGATGTAGCGCGTCACCGGACGCTGCACGGGCGTTGCGACGTCCACCTTGGGCGGCGGCGGCGCCACGAACGTGTTCTTGTCCTCGCAGCCGGCGAGCAGCAGAACGGAGGCGGTCGCGGCCAAAGCCAGCCCGGAATGCCTCCGCGCGCGATATCGCCCTGCGGAAGATGCGGGATTTGCTGAGGTCATGCGGTCGCCCCCGATGGAAAGCCTATCGATGCCGCAGGCTACCAACAAACCGCAAGCCGTGGAACCACCATGGCCATGGCGGTGATCGGCCTTGCACCGGAAACCGCGGTGTGCTTGCGACGGCCCCATGACAAACCGCTTTTCACCGCGGGCATGATCGACCACAATTGTGTCAAAGGCCGCACGAGCCGGACAGAGCGGCCTGGAAAATGAAAAGAAGAAGAAAAGGTGAGGAGCCCATGACATGCCAACGCCAATCCGGTCGGCCCTTGCCGGCCTCGCGCTTGCTGCGATGGTGGCCATGCCCGCGCTAGCAGACGGCTTGAAGGACGAGATCGCGCCGACCGGCAAGCTGCGGGTCGCGATCGCCATCAGCCCCGCGGGCGGGGCGTTCTGGTCGACCAAGACCGACGCCGGCTATGCCGGCGTCCCCGTCGATCTCGGCAGGGCGATGGCCGCCCAGCTCGGCTTGCCCGTCGAATATGTCGTGCACCAGAATTCCGGGCAGATCACCGATGCCGCGTCGAAAGGCACCTGGGACGTCACCTGGCTGCCCAGGGATCCCGAGCGCGAGACCAAGATGTTGTTCGGCCCGATCTACGAGGTCGCGGACGCCACCTACATTGTCAAGCCCGGCTCGACCGTCACCAATTTCGCCACGCTCGACCAGCCAGGCATCAAGGTCGCCGCCGTCAACGCCACGACGACCATGCGCGGCGCGATCGCGCATCTGAAGCATGCCAAGGTCACGGGCTATCAGACCTATGACGAGATCTTCGGCCTGTTGAAGAGCGGCGA
>RXJC01000050.1 GCA_003963435.1 Bradyrhizobiaceae bacterium
GACGTCTCCGCCACCGGCGCGCGCCTGCAACTCAACAGCTCGGCCTGGATCGCCGAGGCGTTCACGCTGGTGTTCGCCAGCGGCCTGCGCAAGGCGTGCCGCGTCGCCTGGCGCAAGGAGCGGCTGATCGGCAGCGCCTTCGCCGACGGCTATGCCAGTGTGGAGGAGCAGGCCGCGATGATGACCGCGGATGAGCAGGCCCGCCACCGCCTCGGCATCGGCGCGCGCGTCAGGTCCGCACGCGACAAGCGCGGCTACACGCAAGGCCAGCTCGCCGAGCGCCTCAGCGTCACGCCGGCGTTCATCGTCGCGGCAGAGCAGGGCGAGGCGGATATTCCGCTGTACCAGCTGATGCGAATTGCGGATGTGTTGATGGTGGGGCTGGACGGCCTGGTGGCCGGGCCGGTGCCGGAGGAGGTGGATGCGGAGTAGGGCTTCGTAGCGGCAAGGGTCGTCGTTCGGGCTGGCGCACCGGCCTATCACCGTCATTGCGAGCGTAGCGACTTGTCCGCCGAAGCCTTGGCGAAGGCGGAAGCAATCCAGGACTGCCTCCGCGAAGGAAGTCTGGATTGCTTCGTCGCAAGAGCTCCTCGCAATGACGCTGAAAGAGCGGTGGCGCGCCAAAGCCGCCTGTACCAGCCCGCACCTCGCGCGAAATTTGCTTGCCTTGCCCCGAGTCCTTTTGCACTCTTGGCGCGAAGGAGACCCCTGCATGACAAAAATCACCACCGCCTGCGTGCTCGGAACCGCCCTGGTGCTGGGCAGCCTTGCAACATCAGGCGTTGAAGCCAAGACGCGCAAAGCCGTCGTCGTCCGCGCGCCGCAAGAGCGCCTCATCGTCACCGCGCCCGTGCTGCGTCCGACGCCGTGGGATTACAATGTCGTTCCGCGCTATCGCTACCGCCCCGAGGACGACAAGGTCGATCCCTACGGCCCGCCGATCGTGCCGTCCTATGTCCGTTACGAGGGCTGGCGCTGGCCGTATTGGTGGTAGCAAGCGACAATCTGTAGGGTGGGCAAAGCGACTTGTCCGCCGTAGCTCGAAGAGCGAAGGCGGAAGCGGGCGCACGCATCTCTGGCCGGATCGGAAAGATCGTGGGCACGGCGCGGTGCGCCTTTGCCCACCCTACGCCGCCGGTCCGTTTCGAGCGATGTGCGACGCGGCCATTCAATACGTTGCGCGATCGGGCGTGCTGCCGAATTTGTAGTTGAGCGTCAGGCGGGCGGTATCCACGGTGAACCGCTGGCTCTGCGTGATCGTCGTCGAGGGAAACACCCCCACTTGGTCGAGCGCTGTCACGGATGAGCGCCCGAGGTCGACGTGCAGGTATTCGAGCCCAACGTTCCAGTTGCCGAAAGCCTTCGAGACGCCAGCGCCCGCGCTCCAGCCCAGCCGTGTCTCGGCCGCCGTGCCGGTCATATTGATGTCCGTACATCCGGTCCCGCCGGGCGTGCAGGCAAAACCGATGCTGGCCCTGGTGCGGCCATAGGCGAGGCCGCCCGTGCCGTAGAGCAGCCAGTCATTCACGGCATAGCCGAGCTTGCCGCGCAGGGTGCCGAACCAGTCGAGGTTTGCAGAAAGACTTTCGTCGACATTGGCGAATGTGGCTGCTGCCGAGGTCGTGACCAGGCGGCCGGCGTGAAAGTCAGCGGCCTGGATGTCCGTGACGGCACCGAGCACCCAGTTGCCGAACTGCCTGTCGTAGCCGAACTGAAGCCCACCGAACACGCCATTCGGATTGAGGTTCGGGAACGCGTTTCCACTGGCGAAACCGGGGAGGCCGGTGGTCAGAAACGTCGTGATGCCGCCGGCATCTCCGGGATTGACGAGACTGAGACGCGGATCGGTGTTCCCACCCCAGCCATAACCGACATTGCCGCCGACGTAGAAGCCGGTCCAGTCGTAGGCCGCAGCGAGAGGGGGAGCCTTGAAAGCGGGGCGGGCGGCAAGATCCGCGGCGTTCGCGTTGCAGAGGCCGGAAACGGCGATGGCCGCAGCCAAAGACAGGATCTTCTTCACGACAGCCCTCATTTGATCGACGCCAATCATTCGACTGCAATCCAGCGCGAATCCCGCGGATATCTGCGGCAGCCCACGCGCGCAGGGATAGCAAAGGCCTGACTCTGTGGCGTCATCCGTTTGGAGTATTTTTCGGTCATCGCGGCACTGACAAGGAAGCGGGCCTTGGCGATGGAACGGCTCCCTCTGCGTTTCTCCACAGGGCAATGCGCGGGGCTTTCGAGGTTAACACATTGGTTATGTCTTTGCGGTCATTTTCGCGACCTCAGTCAGCGAGGAGACACCATGTCCGACATCACCATTCCCGGCGGCAAGATCCGGTCCTTCGTCGAGCGGATCGAGAACCTCGACACGGAAATGCAGGAGTTGAGCGAGCAGAAGAAGGAAGTCTTCGCGGAAGCCAAGGGCGAGGGTTTCGACGTGAAGATCCTCAAGGAGATCATCAAGCTGCGCAAGGAAGACAAGAACGAGCGCGACGAGCGCGAAAGCCTGCTCGACCTCTACATGCGCGCGATGGAGACGGCCTCGCCGGAGCAGGCGAAGGCGGCGTGAGGCTCGCGGATTGATGGGAGAGGAGAGATGGCCGCGATCCCGGGATTGCGGCTATCGCTACGGCGCGAAGCTGCGGATGTCAGGCGCTTCAGCTCCGGCGCCGCTTGGTGGCCTGGCCGATCACCCTGGGATGGGAAAAGTCGGCTTCGCTCTCGAGGGTTTGCGCGGGGTTGCTGACGCGGCCTGTGAAGGCGTCCGTCCACTCGCCCAGCATCTCGTCGCGATCCGGCCAGGCGTCCATTGATTCCTGATCGCGGTACATGGCGAAGGGGCGCAGCGTGCTCTCGTAGAAATCGACCTGCGCATGCCGGCGATATTGCGCCGGCTGGTAGCCGTTCCAGTGCAGGAGCTGGCCGAGCGGCCGGCGATAGCGGCGATCCTGGTCGATGGCGGGATAGCCGATCGGGATCGTGCCATAGGCCATCATCCATTCGGGATAGCCGAGCACGCCTGCGAGCTCGCGATTGGTCTCGGCCTCGCCGCCGCCGGACAGCCAGGCCGAGGTCAATCCTTCCGCGGTGACGCCGAGCTGGATGTTCTGGATGGCCGCGCCGAGCGAGCAGTAGAAGATCGCCTCGTTGTTGTCGCGATACTCGGCGTCGAATTCGGGCGAGGTCGCCTGCGGAAAGCAGACCTTCCACCGGGGATCGCCGAGCACGAGGATGATCGCGACCGTGTTGGCGAGATAGGTCTTCTTCACGGCCGGAAAGCCCTTGGCGTGATCGACCAGCCGCTGCGCCTGGCGCAGGAACACCGCCAGCACCTTGTCGCGTATCGCGGCATCGTCGACGACGATGAAGTCCCAGCACTGCACGTTCGCCCCCGACGGCGCCCATCGCCCGCAATCGACGATCCGCTCCAGCACGTCCCGCCCGACGCTGCGGCCCGGCTCGAACTTCCGCACGCTGCGGCGCTTGCGAATGACGTCCTGGAAGAGCGGGGCGTCGGTCATCAGGCGGTCCTCCCGATAATTTGTTTGGCGGGAGTGTAAGGCGGCGAATGCGAAGGTGGAAGCGCAGGCTTGGCGCAATGCCTCGATGTCAGCGCGTTGCACGTAGCGCGTAGGGTGGGTTAGCCGAAGGCGTAACCCACCGCTTCTGCTCCCGCGGACAAATAATTGGTGGGTTACGCTCCGCTAACCCACCCTACGACGCTGATGATGGGCCGTCTGGATCAGTCCCGCCGCAATCAGGGCCATCAATAGCGGCTGCCGCTGCCCTTCTGCTGGGTGATCCAGTCCGACAATGATTTCGGTTTCGCTTTCACCATCCGGACGGGTGATGCCTTCGGATTGTCGCGCAGGCCTTTCGCCGAACCTGCGCGCGGCGCGTGCGTTGCGTTGCCTCTCGAGGCCGCCGTCGCTGCCTCCGCGGCTTCCTTCTCCAGGCGCAACTGCTTCAACCGCGCCATCTTGAGGCGCTCTGCCTCGACTTCGGGCCGCTCGGCGAGCAGCGGCTTGGGTTGAGCCAACTCAGCCGGGACCAGGACGCCGAGAATGGTCGCCTCGCCGAGCGCCTTGCAGGCCTCCAACCGATGCAGGCCCTCGACCAGAACGAGGCGGTCTCCGTCAAGCCGCACGGAAATGGGGGTCTGTTGCCCGATGTCCAGCATGCTTTCCGCGATCTCCGCGACGATCTCGGGCTTGATGGCTTTCTTCTGCTTCGTGGGAACGAAGATTGTCTCGATCGGGAAGCTTTCCGGTTTGGGCATAATCTGACTCCGCTTCTACCGGGGCCGTTGGAACCCATGCCGGTGGAGAGGGGAGTTTAGGAGGGAAGGGCTCGACCGCAAAGGAAATTCGGCGGCGGGTATTCATGGACAGTGAAGCTGAAACTGATCTGCGACTCCGGAGACAACTCGGATGGGTGGAGCAAAGCGAAACTCACCGCCATACGCGCGGACAGATTATAGGTCTAGCAGTGCTCTACCCATCCTACGGGCTTGACGATAACTTTGTGATGTCTAGGCTGTTGATGGGGTTACTGACAACCGGGGGCTGCGTCGATGGACTGGAGGCAGAAACTCAATATCACGATAGCGATTCTGCTGTTGGCGAACGTTGGAGTTTTGATTTTCGCATTATGGAGAAACCGATTCGATCCTGTCGTAACGGATATGGTACTCAAGAATTTTCCGACCATTATAGGTCTACCATTTGCGTTTATTGCATCGTTTGTTGTCGTCGCACTGTTTCGGCAGGGCGACGCTCCGATGGCATTCAAAGGCCTCGGCCTAGAATTTCAGGGCGCATCGGGTGAAGTAATTCTATGGCTATTATGCTTCGTCGCCACCGCAACTATGATTAAGTGGTTCTGGGTAAATTCCTAAGAAAAACGCGCGTAGTTCGCGTGGTGAGCCGTTCGTGACTGCTCTACGACCGGTAGAGCGTAGCGAAACCATCAAGGCCTATCGTCGAACGATGGGTTTCGTAAGGACCCTACCCATCCTAGGGGTGTCACCGTAATCCCTACGAGCTGTCACGGCAGTGCCGCGCCAATTGGCACAGAGCGAAATGTGAGTTAGATGAAAAAGTATCAATTGCGCTTGGTCATGGACGACAATAACGATTTTATCGACATCGATGTTTCGGAGCACAATGAATTATTGCTTGTGGAGAGTCACCTAAATCACGCTATCGGAGTTGAGGACAAGTTCGATGTGACCGTTCAAAACTACTTAGAATTTGAGACCTCGATTCTTTGTGAGGCCGCGCGAGACCTCATCGGGACACAAAGAGGTGCCGAAGAGCACGAACGTCTTCGTCGCCTGTTTGCCAGGAGAGTTTTAAATGTTCTGTCCTCGGCTCGTCTATATTTGGATTCTTTAGCGCATCACGCCGCGCAAATACTGTCTGACGATCCAGGACGTCTCGCGAAAGTAGAGACGGCGCGACGAGCGCAATACGATTCATCCAGCGAATATCGACTTGCCGAATCTCTTCGTAACTATGCCCAACATCGAGCGCTTGCCGTTCATGGGCTGATTGGGAAGTCGACGCAGCCTGAGACGGATGTCTTCGAGTATTGCATTCAGCCATACTTGGATCCCGAAGAACTTCATATGGATCGTAAGTTCAATCTGAGAGTACTCGAGGAACTTCTTCCAAGCGGCCGTGTGGTGGAGTTGAAGCCTGTGATGAGAGGGTACATCGAAGGGCTGGGGCGAATTCATGCGGTGTTTAGAGCGGAAACGCGTAGTCAGCTCGAGGCTGGAGTAAGGACGCTCTATCTGGCTGAAAAGAAATTCCGTTCAGCTTTCCCGATGGCGCCTCTAGCCTTTCTCGGAGCTCTACGGGAAGAAAACGGCATATGGGATGACGTCGTCTACATCCACGTTACGCTCAAGAAGCTTCAATCCTACCTCGAGATGGAGATGCCGAGGATGGAGCAATTTCGGCTGCGCCGAGTTAGGTACTGATCCTCGATCGTTGAACCTACTTAAGGCAAAATTTGGATGAGGCGGGAAGCGTAGTTTCGAACCAAGAAGTGATAGGTGCGAGCTGTGCCGTAACCTATACCGTTGTCGTTTCCATGAGCCAGTTGATCGCGCAAATCTTTTACGCTGTCGACGGCCTGCTTTTCTGCATCGAGGGCGATCGCCTCCAGCGCCGTGAACCAAGCGCTATCGAAGCGAGCTAGAATTCTTTCTAGTTTGCGCCGATTAATGCTGCCTTCCCAAGAAAGAGTCGTGTCGATGTAATTGACGATCTCACTTTGGGCGCGCGGTCGAGCGTAGTTGGTTAGCGAAGATTGTACAACCTGCTCAAAGTATCCCGCCGTAACGATGATTAAGTATTTGGCCAGATGAGATTGCAGATAGATATCCGTAAGTGCATCGAATTTAGTCACAGAATAAGTGAGCTTCGTTTCGAGCGCAGCAATTTGTGCCGGCTTCTGCATTAGACAATTGTCTTTTCAGCTTCCGTGAAGCGCTGATCGACTACGCTTTCATCGGCTGTACTTGTGCTGATAGCTTCTTGGAAGCCCTTCTTGCGAAGAAGCTTGTTATATTTGGTTGCAAATTGCTTTGGGGTTAGCTCATCGTATAGTTGATGCTTTGCAACAGTGGTGGCAACTGCGTCGAGCACCGCAGCGTTCAGGGACCGAGAAGGACGAAATGCAGAGCTTCCTAAGCTTTCATAAATGAAATTGAAGGTCTTTTCGAACTGTTCAGAGACCTGCTTCTTCTTTAGCTTTGTAAGATGCCGATTGGCAGACATGAAGCGATTGAGAAATCTTACCATCGGCGATTGGTAGTTCTCTTTCGAATACAGGAAGGCAAGGAAACGCAAGATGAGCTCCTCGTCCTTTCGCCTGCGGCTTGTTCGGCCAAATATCTTTCGCCAAGACTCGATCTCGTTCAACTCGCTGAGGAAATCTGAGAATGGCCCGTGATATAGGGCGGCTCTGATCTCCTGCGGTTGAAGTGGCGTGCCGCCGGTGTTTAGTCTTTCAAAGATCAGATAGACGGAGCTGTCATCATCAGAGGGGAGACTCTGCTGAAAAATCGTTGCGTGTATGATGGTGTTGTTGATCTGGCGCTTGTCTTCAGGCTCGAGGTCAGCAAACGCCTTTCCCTCAAATCTTTCAGAAACGTTTTCGAGTCGGAACGTCTTGTCTGTGTCCGGAAATTTCCCAGTCAAGAAGGCAGTCAAAGACGAGAGTCTTTGCAGGCCGTCCACGACCAGCATTTTGTTTGTGTCTTCCTCGCGAAAGAGAAAGATACCAGGAATTGGTAGTCCCAATAAGATGGATTCGAGAAATCGAGAGGCTTGCGGCTTGGTCCAGACAAAGCTCCTTTGGAAGTCTGGAACGTAAATGTCTCCATTCTTGAAGCGATCGACGAGACCATCGACCAGAAAGTCGGCCCCGAAGCTGGTAATCTTATACTTGATGTCCACCGCTAACGTGCGGTTCTCGTCAACGAAGTCCTCGACATCGTCGTCTTCAACGTCAGCCATCTCAGCCGTGCCTGTTCTTCCAATGGGGCGATTGGTTGAAGGATGAAATCATGCTCCCGAATAGTTGTAAACCACGAGCAGGGTCCTGCTCGTGGTTTACTGAGTAGACTTCTGGATGAGAGTAACGTTGTGAAATTCATCCCAAGTTGGCCATTGCGATGAACGCAGACCCAGCAATTTAAGGCGTTTTCGATTCAGCGTGCTAATCGGGATGTCCAGGCTGCGCGCTCTAGCTTGGCCACGGTGAGCAGACCAATTTGTCTGGCCGGAGCGGGCGGAGATTCGATTTTCTTCGATGACTAGCGCCTCAGAATTCCGCGCCGGCGCACGGGGCCGGGCCGATTGGGCTGCTACTGACTGGAATGGTGGGCCACGGCTCCAGCGATCGTACGGTAAGATGCCGCGTGATCGGCCGCCGCCGCGTCAGTGGACGGTAGCGGGAGCTACAAGAAACCCTGAAGGCAGGGTTGACCGCCCGGGTGTGTTGGCCGATCTCGAGCCGATTCACCCGGCGAATGAACGCCTTCATCAGGGGTAACTTCGAGTCGCGCCAGACGCGCTGGTCGGCGACTGCGCGGTGCTATATGCGCAGCGCCGACCTGAGCCTGGCGAAAGCACGCGCGATCGCGATCCAGAGTCGGTTGATCCACGGCCGCTGCCGATCGTCGTGAACGACATGACGCGCGATCTGATTGCGCATGACGTTCGACGCCTGGGCTGCCGAGAACGCAGGCAGCCATTCGACGTTGCCGCCCACGACGAAGTAGTGCGACTTGCAGGGTGCGTCGCAGACCGAAATCGAGGGCTGGACGGTGGGCGTGCCGTTCTGAGCAAATACCTGGTGGCTGTCAGGTACCAGTAGCATTACTCGATGCCCGCAGCCGCACGCGCAGGACAGGGCCGCCACCTCGAACTCCTCGGAGTGATACAGTACTCCCTGCGCGAGCTGCTTCGGCAAGCGCTCGACGGCCTGGTAAGTGAAGCGCATCGCGGTCATCCTACTTGTCGACCTCCAGCGTCGCGGTGTCGAAGATGCTGCAGGTCGCCTCGTCGAGGCGTTCGAGCAATTTGAAGTGCTGCTTGAACCTGATCACGGCCATGACGGCGTTGAGAGCGTTCAGCTCGGTGATCTGTGCCTGCTTGCGGTACTCGTTGGCCTTGGCGTTCTCCGTCGGCAGCCGCGCGGTTCCGACGTTGTCGTCGAACGCCTTGCGGTCCGTGCCGGTCACGCGGACGAATCCGCTCAGGCCGACGAGGGATCGATCGAGCCCCATACCGCAGTCGACGAAGGGAATGCCGCGCGCGCTGAGCCAATCGACGATCAGGAGGCGGGCCGGGCCGTCGTCGACGGACACGAAGACGAAGTCGAAGGCGCTCAGGCGTTCGATGTTGGCGACGGTGATGCGCTCCGGCACCGGCTCTAAGCCCGCGTGCCAGTTTCCGTACTGTCGGGCCAAGGCGTCCACCTTGAGCTCCCCGATGGCGCGGGGAACGAAGCCCGGTATCCGGAAGATCGTGTGGACGTGCACCTTGTCGTCGTCGAACAGCGCGATACCGTCGAGATGCGTTCTCGCGATGAAATCCAGGATGTAGGATCCCGTGCCGCCCAGGCCGATGATCGCCACGCGCTTTCCGCGGAGCAGGGAGGAGATGTCGTTCATGTGATACCTTGAGGACATCGTGTCCGGAAAGCGCAGCGGGCTGTTCTGCGCCGCTGCCTTCACGGCGATGCCGCGAAGGGGCGTCGCATCCGGATAGGCGGCGAGTGCGGGGGCCATGATCGCGTCGAGATAGGTCTGCACCTTCTCTTCAAACGAGCGATAGTCGCGGTTCGCCCCGTTTTCCTGCAGCTTGAACGAGAACGACTGATTGGCAACAAGATCTGGAGAGATCGTTACGGGGTTCGGTCCGCCGCCAAGCCTGAGCTCGCGCTTTTGCTGGTCGAAGGGTCGGGTGCCTCGCCACCATGCCTGATGATTGGACGGCGGGTCGATTACTGCGTTGTTCAGGTCCAGCGGGCTGGCCCAATCGCCATGCTGCAGCGCGCCCTGATCATCCAGATAGGGCAGGCCGTAGATGACGAAGTAGCCGCACACGAAGCCGAGCTCGTAACCGAGCTCCTCGAGATCCTTGACGAACGGATTATGACTCGCCAGTTCCGGCAACCCTAAAGCGCATGCCATCTTTCACCTTAACCTTCTGTCCAGGAGCCAAAGTGCCGCTGGGGTTCTCCGCAGGGCCGTGGGAATACTTCACGAGGTATTCGTTCGAAGGGCTTCCGCCGCTGCCGAGATAAAGCTCGACGACCTGGGCGTACGAGATGTGTTTCTGGTCGATCTCGTGTTCGTCGGTGTTGACGAAGATCTCGACCACCTTCTGGCTGTAGAAGTGCTCGTCTTTTTTCAGGTGGATGGTCTCGCCGCCCCGAGGAATCGGCTTGTCTTCTTTTTCCCCGTCGACCTCCCGGTACAGCCGCTCGTAGGGTGAAATCTGGGCGAGCCCGTACAGGGCACCGCCAGTCGTGGGGTTCGGCGAGTCGTAGGGCTCGCGGTTGATGTGGATGCGCACCAAGTGCGCGGCGACCTCGACAGACATTCCAGGACCTTCCTGCCTCTCGGCGCTTGCATTTCGCCAACGAGGCTGTAAAGCTGGTGTCCAGCCAGACAACACCCGGGCTCTTAAAAACGCCCAGTCTGCGGAGCGGGTGAGGGCGTGTTGTCCAGCCAGACAACAGTATGATTGTGGCAGGATTTTGTCGGGAGGACTAATGCCGGAAACGGCGCTTGGGACCTGGTTGAAGGATTTGCGGGACCGCCGCAGCATGAGCTTGCGGGAGGTCGCTGAACGCAGCCGCGTCGACCACGCCTACATCTACCGGCTCGAGACTGGAACGAAGGAAGCTCCGTCGGAGGAGGTGGTCGACAAGCTGATATCGGCGCTGGCGCCTCCCGAACGCGACGCCGAGATACTCCGCTTCCTCGTCGACCACACCAACGTCGACGTCCAGCTCGTCGAGTTCGTCCGAGGCGATCCAAGCATCACCTTCGACCAGTTCCACATGCTGACGACGGTCGTAAATCGCGGCGCGCGCCCGGACTATGCGACCTCGCTCGCCCGCATCCGCAAATTCATGACATAGGGTTGGATCATGCTTGATGAACTCGGCATCGCTATAAAAGCGCGTGAGTTCATCAAGCGCTGCGGACCGTTGGCGCTGCCGGTTTCGGTCGATGCCTACGCTTCGCAGATCGGCGGGGAAGTGCTTAAAGAGACGTTGGAGGAGAACGAGGACGCCTGGTCCTTTCGCGACAAGGGCGGCAAGTACCGCATCTGCGTGAATTGCACCCATAACGCGAGGCGTCAGCGGTTCAGCGTCTGCCATGAAGTGGCCCATGTCGTCCTGGAGATCACCTCCGATCACGCGACGCCGAGCTGGAGCTATTCGCGCCGTCCCCCGGGTGAGATCGCCTGTGACGTTTTCGCGGCCGAGCTGCTGCTGCCGTATCAGCTGTTCAAGCCGCGCGTCGACGGCGCCGACATGTCGATCGCAGCGATCGGCAGTCTGGCGGAAGAGTTCGACGCGTCCCTGATCTCCACCGGCTCGCGCTTCGCGACCTTTTCTCGCGAGCTGTGCGCCTTCGTCATCTCCGAGGGAGGCAAGGTCAGGTACAGCGCCCGATCTGCCCGGCTTCGCGAAGCGAAAGGGTGGATCAGGCCGGGCTCGCCTCTGCCGACAGACTCCTACAGCGCCCGTGTTCGCGCCGGTGAAAGGCCGTCGGGGGCTGAGGACGCCGATCCGGATTCATGGTTCGAGGATTTGGCGCGGGATGGAGAGCTCTTCGAAGATGCGATGCATTTGGGGCATTGGGACCAGACACTGACGCTGCTGTGGTTCGACGACGAGCAGATGTCGGCGCCGGCTCCGGAACGAAAGCAGTGGGACGAGGACTCCTACAGGCTGCGCGAGCTCGACGGGGTGCTTCCATGGCCTAGCGGCAAGAAGCGCAGATAGATTTCTGCTTGTGCCGGACAGGGCGAAGTCAGGCTGCGCACCAAACGTGTAGGCAGCGCGCTGGCCCCCGCAAATTGAAGGCAGCTCATTTTTGTCAAGATGACTAAATCGGCAGAGCGAAAATACTCATTCGTTGCATGAGTTTGAGTAAGGCGAGTTGCCATCATTGACCGTGTTTCGGACCTGAACTGGTTCGATTGAGTGCTCATTGCGCAGCCAAAGGTCAATTCATTCTTGCGACCAGGTGTCTATCGCACGGTACGAAGCGGTCCGTGCACCGTGCGATCCGCAGCGTGACTCTAGGCAGGCGTTGAATCTGAAGAAAGATGCGGAGAGCGCGCTTGCGCTCTTGCCTTTTGGCGGCTTCTGCGAGCTGGATTGTACACTCGCAGTCCAGGCCAAGGTTCGCCCATGCAACGCGTTCGTTCGCTAGTTCGTAAGGTTCGAGCTCGAAAGGTTCAGTAATGCTTCAGTATGGCGTTTACACTCGGAACAGGTTTCGCGGTCTTTTCGACGACCTTGCCAAGGCGGTCGAGTACGCGGTCGAGATCGCGGTCGAACTCGAACTCGAGGCGGCCGACGTCGTGATCCGGGACTCGCTCGAAAACGTACGTCGCTGGAATTCGATCGATCGCGATCGAAAGTCTCTGCTCGAGCCGGCGCTTCACTTGAGCCCTCGGTCGCAGACGTACCTCGAGCGCTTCTTCAAGGAGAACAAGTTGGGCGAGGGCAACGACCACGTCTGGATCGAGCCCGGCGGCGATGTTCACTGTTACGAAGCCTCGACCGGCGGCTCCCGCAGGTTGGGCACGGTCGATGACTTGCTGCGGCTCTACCTGGCGAAGCACTTCGCCAATGAAGCCGGCGAGCCTCCGCCGCCGACATCAGGTGCCGGTCGCTCGTTCAATTGGGGACGAGAGCGCTCTTTTCGATTTGCCCGAGGGAGAGCTGTAACTGAGGCTTAGCCGTACTTTTCGCCAGCCCATTCGCAGAACTGAATGTGGACCGGGAGGGGGACATAGAAGTCCGTGGCGATGGAAGGCGGTAATCCATCGCGGAAGTGTACTAGCCTATCTTGCTTGGCAATCAGGCCACGTTCGAGGAGCCGCTCCAGGATCTTCTTAGAGCACCGGGGGTCGTGGTTGACCGCAATGGCTTCGAACGCGTTGATCTCGGCCCGGCTCATGCCGTGACAGGGATGTTTGGTTTTCATGTCGATGTCTCTGTGGCCGGAAAGGGAACTTATCTGGTCACCCGCGGAGAACCCGCTCGAGGATGGCCTCGACGGGACGGGACAGGAGCGCATTGAGCTTGTTGGTGTCCAACGCCGCGCGAACATGCCGTAGTACGGCGCCCGTCTGCCGGTAGCGCTGCGCCAAGTGACAATACACTTCATCGCCGGGGACATAATCGGGGTCCGGGTGATCCAGGGTTTCGGCGCACCAGAGCAGCCATTCGAACAATTCGATCCCCTCGAGCGGCGTGGCGTAGTCCGGGACGAAGCCACATCGTTGAGCCATTTGCACTTCTACGAAAGCGACCAGCTCCTCATCGGTTCTCGGATGGGTAACCCTGCCGTGGATGCAGCTCTTCGAATAGCAGGTAGCGTTGGTGGTGAAATCGAGGCCGAAGGTCTCGTTTAGAAAGGCACCGACCTCCTGAGCGAATTCGCTCGCAATAGCAAACTGGGCCCTGGTGTGATCGATGGAGCGAGTCGCGATATGGATCAATGTCTCCCGATCCAGCGCACTTTCATTGTCGATGGCGCTCTGGCGCGTGATTTCGACGATGGACCTGCCGTATTCGATTTCCCATGAGGTTTCGCGAAAGCCAACAAACAAGCTGAACGGCTTTCCTTCCTTGTTCGTTCGCTCGTTATGCACGCCCCTTCTCCAAAGCCAGTCTGATCCGCGACGATTATGCGTTGGAGGATGGTGTAGAAGGAAGCGAAACCAGTTTTGGTCAAAATGACTAATGTGGAAAACGAAATTTCTCATTCGTTGCATGCGTTTGAGCGGAGCAAGTTGCCATCATTGGAGCGGTACGTGACGCCAGACGGTGTCACGACATTACAATCTCACTCACTTCGGTGCGTTGCAGATTGAGCGGATTACCAATAGTTCATTTGCGCGGACAGGGTCGAAGCTGCTGACTTCTGCCAGCGGAGAGGACGTCTCATGTCGGATGAAACTGGATACACGATCTGGATCGAGAGCAAGGATCGCGACGCCGATGACCAGGTCTTGGCGCGCGGCCTGACCGTCGCCGAGGCGGCGGAGCTCATTTGTAAGTATGGTAATGCCAACCCTTACATTCTTAGCCGCGACTACGGTACGTTTCGGGCTTTCGAGCTCCATCAGTACGACTCCGACGGCAGCTTGGTCGTGGTGATTGGTGCTACCGTGCCCAAGACCGGTGATGTCGAGAGCGATCGCCGACGTGCGATGCGGATGATCGACATTCAGACGGTTGAGAGGCACCACGAAATATGGCCGGGACGCGTTTCGACCGACGCGGAATACGTTGCGAGCAAAATGGGGGTTGAAGAGACTTCCGTCGGCTTTGCGCCGCCGGCCGGGCTACTCCACTGATCACCGGCGAATCTACGTCACTGGAAAAAGTGACGCGGATCGGCCGCCATACGGGCAACGCCCCGGTGAATTGAGGCTCAGGCCGCCCACCGCGGACATCGCCAACAATCTCAAGCCAGGATAGGGTGCCGTACGTCTATACTGCGGCAGCCGGCGAGGTGCCAAGATGTACTCTGGGGACCGGGAGCCAACGGCAGAGGACTTCCGCAAATACGAAGCGAGCCTGGAAGCCGACCGACAAAGGGCCGAAGCCGAGCTGCGCGAGCGGCAGCGGATCGCCAGA
Source organism: Bradyrhizobiaceae bacterium (assembly GCA_003963435.1). GTDB lineage: Bacteria > Pseudomonadota > Alphaproteobacteria > Rhizobiales > Xanthobacteraceae > Bradyrhizobium. The sequence goes on from RXJC01000050.1 coordinate 14,419, forward strand.
CTCCGTAATGCGAGAATAACGCGCCCGCCAGACTACACTGAGCCGAGGACGGCAAACGAGCTGAAGGAGCGAATTGCTAAAGGTGAGACCTACTTCAACGGGACAATCCTGATTTCCGAAACAATCGACGTCCAGCTTGACCACTTGAACTTCGAATCGTCGATCTTTCAAGGGTGTACCTTCGCAAAGGGGTGCTCGCTGAAGGACGTCGTCTTGCGGCATAGCAGGTTGTCAGATTGCATTCTGGAGGACGGCGTTTCGGTTCGCGACGCAGATTTAGAAAATGCCAGAATTGTGAGGGTCAAGGGCCTGTTTCTGGACCGAAACAGTGCCAAAGGAGCAATGTTCGAGGGAGCAAATCATCCCTGGCTTGTACTCAGGTCGGCTTACGGTCCTCACCGGCAGATATATCATTTGCTGTTTGGTTTTGCGTACTTCCTGCCTCTGCTCGGCAAGATCATCTTTTGGTCGGCCCTTGCGGCGGCGCAGGTGAAGTTTGCCCCCGACTTCTGGCGCGAGCATCATTTCGTCGAGCGATCCGTGCCGTCTCTGCTATTCCAAGAGAACGGTGTTCTCTGGTACCTGGCCTTGTTGGTGCTGTCCTATCAAGGCTTGCGTGCGTTCATTGCATATCGAATGGCGCCACTCATTGAGCAGGAAACCGAAACGGGATTTGCGCCACCTCATGAAAGCTACGGGCGGTACTATGATTTGCACTTGTTGGTCGGCGTTCTTGCCTTTTTCTCGATAATTGCGTTCGTCGTTCAACTATGGCTGCTATCGAGCGGCTCGGTCTACATCCCCCAGTCACTGATGCCTGGTCCGCACTAGATCATTAAGTCGTGCCAGCCGGACCAGCCGGTGTAGAAGACGATCAGCGTGGCGGAGACGTAGGGCGCGCGGTGCGCAAAACGGCTGAAGCCGCTCCAGCGCTTCTCGACGTGCCGAAGACTGAGGGCGGCGGCGACGCCGGCCGATACCATCGTGATTGCGAGGCCGATGCCGAAGCAAAGCACCAACACGAAACCGAGGCTGAACTGCTTCAATTGGATGCAAAGCAGCAGGACGGTGATCGCCGCCGGGCACGGTATTAGGCCGCCGGTCAGACCGAACAGGACGATCTGGGGCGTGGTCACGGTGCGTCCGGTGAACCGCTTGCGGATGTCGGCAGCATGGGCCCGCGCGTGTGCGTCGTCCTCTTCGCCAAGATCCATGTGGTCGTGATCGTGTTCTTCGAACAGCATTTCAGCGCTGTCGCCGGCGAGCGCCACCCGGGCCTTGAAGGCATGCGGTTCCGGAATCTCGTTGGCGCTTTCCAGATATCCGTCGCGGGCGTCGAACTCGAACATCTGCTCGGAGCCGTCGGCGCGAATCGTCGTGATCCGGATATCGTCTGCGGACGGCAGGCCGCCGGCCTCGCTCCGGATCCGCCAGCGCGGCGGGGCGCCATGCTCGATAATTTCGATCGAAAGAGTGCGGTTCGCGAGCGCGACGACCTGCGGCTCGTCGTGGTGATGATGATCCTGTGCCTCGTTCTGCTCGTGCCAGGTACGCCAAACCATCCACGCGGCGACGCCGAGGATGATGACGGCGGAGGCAAGTTGCAGGTACGCTTCGCTGCGCTCGCCCGACAGATCCTGGCCGAAGTAGAGGCCGAGAAGCGCGACCGCCCATACGACCGCCGTATGCGAGATCGTCGCCGACAGCCCGAGAAGTACGGCCTGGAAGACCGTACCGCGGATCGCAACGATGAAGGCGGCCATCATCGTCTTCGAATGGCCGGGCTCGAGCCCGTGCAATGCGCCGAGCAGGATGGCGCTGGGAACGAACAGCCATGCGTGTGCGCTGCTCAGTTGGAGCAGAGAAGCCAGGTCGGTCATGTGGTTCACTTCAAGTAGGTTCGAACGACGTCGATCAGGTCAGCGGCGCCCTTAGCCTTGTCCGGATCCTTTTCGTGATCGGGATCGACGACGTGGTGACGGATGTGGTCCTCGAGCAGTTCCGTGGTTAGGCCTCCGACAGCTCCGCGGACCGAAGCGACGAGCATCAGGACGTCGGTGCAGCCGATTTCCGACTCGAGCGCGCGTTCGACCGCATCAAGTTGTCCCTTGATGCGCCGGACCCGCCCGATGAGCTTCGCCTTGTGCTTGATCGTGTGCGCCATCGCGATAAGATAGGGGGGTACCCTATATAAGTCAAGCCGCACCGCTCAGTCGGGTACCTCGCATCGCTTGAAGAATGTTGCTCCGACACCTTCCACCTCGGGAGCCGGCCGGATTCCGAGCTCCCTGAGCTCGCGCAGCAGAATGGGCATGTGTTTGCCGCGTTCGCGGGCGAGGGTGAACAAGGAGACGTAGGTTTGCTTGAACCGAGCGATCTCCTCATGGGGAATGACGGTCGTCAGGTTCCGCTTTACCGGATGGCGCTGCTCGATTGTCTGAAGGAGACCTTTGCCGACAAGCGCCTTCATCACCTTGCTGTTGACCCGCAGCGTCTTGACCGCGTCGGCAGGAACGATGCCTGCGAGCTCCGGCAGGCGGACAAGGGGCCTGATCTCTTCGACGTTCACCAGGAGGCCCAGGACCCCCTTTGCGTCGACGAGGCGTCCGACCCAGGCAAGCCGATCCTCTAGGATCAGTCGGACGACCTCGGCGGTGGACGCGTTGGTGCGCTTGGCTGCGGAGGCGACATCGCACATGTCGCTGGTCGGGTTGGCCACGACGAGGGCCTTTCGGTAGAGGCCGCCGACGAACTGGTCCAGCTCGGGCTTGAGGAATACCTCGTTCATCCGGCCGATCCCGACCGCATGCCGCCGGATCAGGCCTGCCTGGTGGAGGACCTGCGCCATGGGCCGGGGCGCGTTGATGTACTTTTCGACGTCCGTCAAAGTGAGCGAGTCCGCTTCGCGCTTGAAGAGACGGTCCGCCACCGCGGCGTCGAACAGGATGTCCCTGTCCTTCAGCGACCGGTCCGAGATCAGTCCCTCCGCCTCGATCAGCTTCCGCAACCGCTTCGGATGCATGTCGTAGGCGACCGAAGCCGTGCGGATGGAGTGGAAGCGCCGCGTGTCGACGGGCTTGCCGAACAGGACATCGCCCGGGCCCAGCGGGAAGTTGGCCAGAATGTGCTCCGTCATCGCCTTGCGCACGGAGTCGTATGCCGGATCCGGAAGGCCCTGCGCGTAGCTCATGAAGATCTTTCCGTAGACCGCCTGCGGCCCGTCGGCGGACCCGCGGTTGGTCTTCGGAATATGCTCTTCCTTCAGGACCGACATGAAATCCGTCAGGCCCCCGGCGCCGGTCTTGAGTATCTCGAAGCCGACGTCGCCGGCTTCGTACCAATCGTCATCGAGCAGCTTGTCCATGTTGACGCGCTTTCCGAACGAAGCGACGGCGCCGACGATTTCGATGGTACGTGCCGAGGCGTAGAATGGCATCCGGTCCAGCCAAGGGTGGTTTTTCTCGCCGTCGAGACGCCCGAGCAGATAGATCTCCAGCCCGGAAGCCGGGCGACGCACGGCCTTTTCGGCCAGTTCGTCGATCCGCGGGATCGCGTCTTCCACGTTACGCGCGAAATCGTGGAGCTGGCCCGGCGGAAGGTCGCGCTTGACCTCGACCAGCGCTACCTCATGCTTGACGCAAGTCCGGATCGCCGCGAGGGCCCATTCGGGACGGCCATAGGCCGCGATGTGCGGTGAAAGCAGGGAGCGGGCGATGTCCTCTTGGATGCAGAGCGGGCAGATATGGACTTTGGCGCGCCTGATCGCCGGCTTCGTGATCGACTGCCCCCGGAGCTCATACATCGTGCCGATCTTCCGGATTGCATTCGGCAGGAGATCCTGGATTTCGGCATTTGACAGGTCCGCCAGTCGGCGGATCTCGAGTTCGTCACCGTCCACGATCTTCTGGAACGAAATGCCGAAATCTCGCGCCAAATCACGTGCGCTGACGAAATTCCTGGCGGCCACGCGCGACGCCAGGCTCGTCGGCGTCTCGCCGACCTCCGCAAAAAGGGTCAATGCAAGCTTCTGCAAGGGATACTCCTGATTTGAGACGAGCCTGGCGCTGGAAAGCGCAGCGCCAGGCCGCGTGTCGCTTCGGTGGGGCGACTGGTAGAGCGGCGGATTTCTACTCCGCGAGTTGCAGCTTCGACTCCTTGGCCTAGCGGCGATCCTTGCCGCGTTCCGTCGCGAGCGGCGGCCCCGCGGGCTCGGCCTCATTGACCGCGGTCTTGCACACGATCTCGTGCCACCGGTCCGCGAGGAACGGGTTTTCGGGCGCGGCCTTGCCGGTCTTGGCCGCGTAGACGGACGCGAAGTGATCCTTGGTGAGCGTCGCGTCGCCCTTCTGCTTGCAGAAGGCGATGGCAGCGATCGTATTCTCGATCGACAAGCCCAGGGCATGAAGCGACGCGTGCGTCAGGCGCGCGAAGAGGGCATCGTTGTCCGAGTAGGCAATCTGCAGATCGGCCTCTTCGACGTAGGCGTGAACCATGTCCGCGACGAGGTCCAGGTCCTGGGGCGTGAGCCGCGGGAAGGGCACCTTCGACATTCGGCGGTCGAGCTGCGGGTCGAGCGCAAGAAAGGGGACCAGGGTCTCGACACCGCTCAAGATGAGCGTAATGCGCTCGATTTCCATCAGGTTCTTGAGCGTGTCGGCCACGGTCTCTTGGTCTTTTATCGGCACGTTGTGGACCACGTGCTGGAATTCCTCGATGCAGAGGACGATCTTTCCCATCGCGTTTAGCCGCTGCCCCACCAGCTCGAAGAGCCTGTGAGCCGGCAGTTCGCGCTCGAGCGGATAGCCCGATTTGATGAGGATGCGCCTGCCGAGCTGGATCAGCGTGCACGGAGACGGAGCCGAGATCCACAACAACGGCGACGGAGAAGCCGGGTCGCGGTAGCCCGCGAACACGGCGTGGTTCTTGAAGTAGTCCTTCAGGGAAGTCGTCTTGCCCACACCAGTGGGACCGAAGAGCGCGAGGCCCCTGCCTTCGACCCGGTTATCGAGGGAAGGCGGGAGGTCCGGGTCGCGGCACTGGACGGCGTTGTTGACGAGGAGGTTCATCTCCTGCGCCAAAACGGTCTCGCGGTCGGTACGGATGAACTTCGTACGCAACGACTCGATCGTGTTGTACTGCGCGCTGAACTCCGGCGGCAGCGCCTCCCGAAGGCGGGCAACGGCGTCGATGGGCTTGTTCATCATGGGTCAGTCCTCCAGCTTGAGGTTGGGCTTGCGGGTGCGCACGGTGGGCTTGATGGCCGGCCCGCCGTCCGGGGTTTCCGGTTCCGTGGAGCGCGGCGTGGCGTCGTCGCCCGGCGCCGGATCGGCGACGGGAATCGCGTTAGCGAAGCGGTCGCGGTTTCCGTCGCCGTCGCGGGTATTCGCGAACTCGGCAGCGCCGCCGTCGTTGGGATCGACGATGTCGAAACCGTACAGGAGCTCGCGCTCGACGCGTTCGAGGTCTTCAGCCGTGAGGGTCGGCGCCGAGACGTCGGCATAGGACAAGGCCAGGCGGCCCATCGATGCGAGATCGCGGATGGCAGCGTCGACGTAGTGCCGGGACAGCGACGACTGGATCAGGTTGCGGCGGCGCAGATCCCTGACCGCCTCGCTCCAGTGATCGAGGTGGACGCCGTCCAGGGATCCGACGATCGCCGGCACCGTCAGCCACGCGTCGTCGATCCAGACCGAGACGCGACCGAGATCCTCCGGGTCGAACTTCACCGCCACCCTGGCGTCGCCCACCTTGCGCCGGTACTCCTGCAGCCTGGCCGACTGATAGTGGACACCTGCGACCCGCACCCCGCGATGATCGAGCGCACGCTCGATGCGCGGCCCAAAGATGTTGCGGACCTCGTCGCGGCCGGGCGGGGGCAGCACCCCGTAGCGCTCGACGAGCTCGAGCCACTTGTCGTACGGCGTCATGCCGCATAGGGCCGCATGCGGCGTGTGGTGGTAGCGATCCACGACATACCTGACGAACGCCGATCCGATGCTTTCGGAAAAGATGCTCGCCTCAGCAGCCGGATCGTCGTCGCCCTTCTCCTCGATGCTGCCGAACGTCCTGCCGGTGAAGTTCGGCAGGAGGCTGCGGTCGATGGTGCCGAAGACGCGCTCGGCGTGACCTCTCATCTGGGGGAGGCCGACCGGGGCCGTCTCGAGCGTGCAGCGCAGATCGGCGACGCAGGCGCGGAATTCCGCCGAAATCCACGCGCTGCCCGTGTCGGTATGGACCGAGGCGGGGCGAGCGGTCATCGGCCAGTCGCTCTTGCACTTGGCGGCGGCCGCGTAGCGCTTCTTGTCCGTCACGCTCATGCGCAGCAGCGCCTTCGCCGCTTCCTTGTTCTCGGTCTTGGCGAAGCGGATCCCGGTGATGCAGCGGCTGGCGGCGCAGATCGACAGGTGCAGGATGAGGCGCTCGCGCTCGGCCTTCTTCTTCTCCTCGGGCGAGAGCGAGCCCCACTTGCTGATCCGGACCGCGATGGTAGAGATCTGGGTCTTGTGGCCGTCCATCACCACGCGCTGGAACGCACGGACCGACTCCAAGCCCTGGCCAACGACGGCGAACCGGCGCTTGGCCGCGTCCAATCCGTACCGTCCGGCGTAGGCATCGAAGACGGGGATCGCCTTGATCGCCTTCCGGAAGGTGCCCTTTGCGGGGATGGAGAGCTTCGCGCCATCGGGCCGACCCTCGTTGATCCGGCGGATTTCCGCCGTGAGCGCGTCGTACTGCGCGGCCATGGTCGGACGGCGCCGGTCGCAGTAACCCGCGGCATGCTTGTCGATGAGCTGCATGACGTCCGGATGGAGGCTCGAGTAGGGATTGCCGCTGCGATGGTGACCGTCCCGCAGAGACATGATGTCGAATCCCGACCCTTCGTAGGCCTTCCACCAGCGGCGGACGGTGCGCGTGGAGGGGATCTTCGACATCTCGAAGCGCTGGTCGCAGCGCTCGGTCTTGCCTTCGGCCGCGCGCGCCTGGTTGCGTTCGACCAAGGTCGCCGTGATCCTCGGCAGCACCTTCTTGAGATGGGCGTCGGTCCGGACGAAGGTGGGATCGGTGACCTCCTCCTGGCGGATGAGCTCGAGGATTTCCTGGCGCTGGAGCAACTGCTTCTGCTCGGAGGGCGTCAGATCGAACAGGCTGATCGCGCCGCCGTTCTTCAGGCGCGTCAGCGCCCGGCCTTCTTCGTAGTAGCGGGGTTCGTGCTGGAGCTCGCCCTTTTCGGCGATCTCGTCCAGGTCTTCATGCGAGAAGCCCTCGGCGATCGGCTCTCCGGCACCCAGGATCGGGGTCAGGACATGGCCGGAGTCGTTCGACGAGATCCAGCGATACTCGCGGTAGCGGATGATGATGCGGTCGAGCGGGCCGAACGCGAAGCGGCGCGGCTGCTTTTTGAAGGCGTACATGACTGTTTCCGTGACTCGGCTTCGTCATTCGCCGGCGGCGGGATCGACTGCGTCGAACTGGCGTGCCGCCGGTCGGGGCGAAGCAGGTGAAAGATGCTAGGGAGTGCGGTCGGCGCCGGCGCGAGCCGGGACGACTGACCATCGGGCGAATGCGAGATGCCGCCGCCGATGATGGCGTCGAAGGACGGGCTGAAAGCGAAGCGCATCGAAGTCTCCTTTCTTGTCCGGATCAGCGCAGGTGCGGCTTCGCCGGCTTGCCGGCGGGGTTGATGTCCCGGAGCGCCTGGCGGAACGGGCCACCGGCGAAGAACGGCGAAGCATCGGTGACGAAGCGCGACGGCGCGCCCGAGACGCCGAAGCGGGGATTGGGAGCCTGGGGGCGGCGGCGGAGGTGCTTGAAGGCGGTCATCTGGTCGGTTCTCCTGGTTGGATCTTTGGGGATCAGCAGCGCCGGATGCGGCTGTGGTAGTCCATCCGGTCGTCGACATCCGCGAGACGGAAGTAGCGGTCGGCGATGAGCCGGACCGTCGCGCGGAATCCTTCGGCGGCGAGGCCGCTCATCTTGACGACGTCCGCGATGGTCACGACGCCGACGATCTCGGCGGTGATCTGGCGGACGTGATCGTCGTGCTCCGGCACGGGGTGCCTGCGAACTTCGTGGACCAGTTCGGCGTTGAACCGCGCGCTTCGGGAAAAATCCGCCTCCGTCATCAGCACGATCTCGTCGGCGACCTTCCTGCCGGCCTGCGCGGCGATCAGCTTGAGCACCTCCCGGATGCCGCTCTTCTCCACGCGGGAGCTATGCTTGATCGCCACGCAGGTGCGGATGCCCGGCTTGCGGACGGTGTAGAAGTCGAAGGTGTGGTGCCTGATCGTCTTGCCATCGCGGTAGGGCACACGGGGGTACTGCTCGACGAAATGCGTGATGTCGGAGTCGAGCGAGAAGGCTTCGCCTGCGTACTTCTCGGGACGCGACGCGAACCCGATGAGCCGGCCGTCCTCAACCATGAATCCGGTGGACGCGCTGCGCGAACGCAGCGGCGGGTCGAGCAAACCATCGCTGGGTCGCGTCGGTTTCCATATCTCGGGATCGATCCAGGGACCGCCTCCGGAAGCGGGCGGGTGCGTGTGCAACGGCATGAAGACCTCCAGTGAAAGAAGGAGCGTCCGCGGACTCGACGTCCGACGTGTTTGGCCCCGGTTGGTGTCGGTGGTGGAGGTCGACGAAAGACAATGTCGGTCGATTTCCGCGCTTGCGCCATGCGGCGCGCGGTGCGATCGTCCATCTGTCCGGTGGAAAGGACAGGGTTGTCTTTCGTCGACCCTGGGGGGCGCGCGTCGCGCTAACGGCGTGCGCCCCTCTTATCGTCTAGGTGATGATCGTGGTCGGCATGGTGCTGGTCCTTTGAAGTCGTCGGTGCGGTAGGATTCCCCGGGGGCCTGCAAGAGTCCCAAAGAAAAATGACCGTCGGCGAAAAATCTTGAGTCCCTGGAGTCGTTTAGTCGGAATTCGTGCAGGCGTGGCCGGCCCCTAGAGGTTGCGCGAAACGCAGTCCAGGTCCGGCTGAAAGCGGGCGAGGCGCTGCTCCTGCGCCACTTGGCTGATGGCGCGCTCGAGGTCTTCGTTCTGGCTTCCCCAGTAGAGGTCGGGCTCGATGGAGCGCACAGACTTCGCCAGAGCAACGCTAACTTCGTGCCAGGTGCGGTACCAGAGCCGGTTCTCCCCGATGACGTCGAGGAGACGTTCCCGGTCGAGGGGGGCGCCGAGGACGTGGTGGCTGACGCGGGCGTCGTAGACGGTGTTCGACCGTGCGTGCCTCGGCAGCCATTCACGGACTTCCGCCCACGTAGGACGGTCGCAGGGGATTCCCTCGTCGTGCGGCCGGAAGAGGCGCGCCTCCTCGATGAAATCGATCGCGGCCTCCACATCGACCGGCCGTTCGATGTAGTGTCCGACGATCGCCTCGAGATCGAGCAGGCAGCAGATGTAGGCTTGCTGGAACAGCTCCTTGACGAAGAGCCAGATGGAGTCGCGTTCGCGCCGCTTCTTGACGCTCTCCCTCCAGCCTGGGCTGTCGCCGAGGGGATCGCGCGTACCGATCATGGATCGCGCCAAAAGCGCCAGCTCGGAGGCGCTGATCGAGTAGTCGGTCAGTCCGCCGTCCGCGGCCATCTGCGTGTAGTCGACGTGCAAGTTCATTTCAGCTCTCCGATCACGGCGCCTTCGGACCGATGCCGAAACGGGCGCGAGAATGTTTCCGGATGGGAGAGGTCGACGAAGATAAAGACCGGCATGTCGTCGCACTTGCGTCATGCGACGCCAGGTGCGATCGTCACTCCGTCCCGCTCAAAGGACGGTCGCTCGGTCTCTCTCTCCGTCGACCTCGGGTGCGCGCCTCTGCTAAAGGCGCGCACCCATCTTACTGGGCGGTGCTGAACGGCATGCGAGATCTCCATCTTCGTGAGGCGCCACTCTCGGCGCGTTACGTTGATCATTGACCGGCGACCTGCATGGCTCAATCTCTGAATCGAAAAAATCGAGTCTCCAGAGTCGCTTAGGTGGCGGGGCTGAGAAAAAGATTCGACTCTTGCGCCTGAAAGGATTCAGCGACCGCTGTGCGGTCTAGGCAGAACGTCGCTACGCCGCGAGTCGATCGATGGTTGTTGATGTTTCGCGGAGTCAGGGCCAATTGCCAAGCGAAGCATCAGAGAGCCACTTGGCGTCGTCTTGTCGGCTTGGTGGACGTCGTTGAGCCGCTCAAACGCGCCGATTTGGCCTTCTGACAATATTGTGATCGAACAACTCGTTTCCCTAGACATCATCGTACTCGGCGTTCTCCATCGCAGCGATCACAGCCGCGACGAGCTTCCAGACGGATTGATGCCGGTCGTGATCGCGTACGATCACGGTGCATGACCTGGGGCCGTCGCCGGTGAGACGGTTGGCGCTCTCGCGCACGACTGCTTCGTAGTCGGATCGCGGCGCCAGATCGCTCACGTTCGCGATGTCCATTGTCCCGATCGTTCTTTTTAGCCCCGGCACGCCGCCCGGAACGAGTTCTGCGATTATCTTCAGCATTACGCCTCCTCGGTTTCATGGATAGTCCGCGCGGCAGCGACGGCCGCGTCGAAGGGGTAGTCTTTCAGGACGTCCTCGATGGCCTTCCTGTCCAGGTAGCCCGCCTGGTCGAGACGCTCGGTGATGGCCGCGATAGCGGCCAGATTGGCTGAGATCAGTGCGCAGGCCCGACGGTAGAGACGGTCGATGCGGCGTTTGACGAGCGCCACAATAGCCGGGTCGTGCAGCAGCATTTCGGTCGCGCGCGCCGAGAATTGAGTGACGCCGAGAACACCGAAGCCAAGCTGCAGTTCGAGATCCAGCGCGGCGTTCGTCGCCCGTCCGAAATCGCTTTCGGGTCCCCCGGCGCCGGCGCCGGCCGTGCGCTCTGCCTTGCCGAGTACGACCTCCTCCGCGGCGCGTCCGCCGAGAAGCATCGTGATGAGGTTCTCGATCCCGGATTCGGTCTGGGTCGCCGCTCGAATGACGTCGACGCGCGTCGCGCCGCCATCGTCGAGGATCGACACCGCCCTGGGTTCGAACACGCCGAGGCCGACACCGATCACCAGGTGGCCAGCCTCATGCAAAGATACGACCTTTCGCAGACCTTCCGGCAGGCATTCGCGGCCGCCGCGGATCTGGTGCAGCAGGTCGTCGAGCACCAGTTCGCGCTGTTCGCGGCGCACCCGCGCCTTCGACCGCCGTACCCACGCCTGGACGTCGGCCCCGGTGCCGCCTGTCGCAGCCAACGCTGCAGGTGTCAGATCTACGTCTTTAAGAAGGTCGGGGCCCAGATGATATCTGAAGATGCGGACGAGGCTTTCCGTGTCGGGAAGATCGATCACGATGGTGCGGTCGAGCCGGCCGGCCCTGCGAAGCGCGGGATCCACCCGATCGGGCCAGTTACTTGTTGCAATGACTACGACGCCGGTACGGCCTTCGCCAACGCCACTGACATCCCCGATACCCGAAATCTGCTCGAGCAAAAAGTTCAGGATCTGGGTCCAGTACAATTTGTACTCGTCGGACATCGTCGCGCGATCGCCGACCCCGTCGATTTCATCGATCAGCAGCACACAGGGCTTGAGTCTGCGGGCCTGTTCGAAGACGGTCCGTATGCGCGAGAGCGTCCCAGAGAGATACTGCGCGGAGTTGAATTCTGCGATCGACGCCGAGACCAGCGGAATGCCGGCGGACGTTGCCACCGCGGCGGCCAGTTGGGTCTTACCCGTACCTGGCGGGCCCGCCACTAGAAAAGCGGTGTTTTCGATAGCCTCCCACTTGAGCCGGCCAGCCTTATACTCTTTTAGATCGGCGGCGAGATTGATGCCGAGTTGGTACGCCTCGCCATAGCCGGCGAGCTCCTCCAGAGCCGGTCCCCGATGCACGAAGACCGTCTTGTTGCTGATGATCTTCTGGAGAAGCTCCACGCATTTTTCCGGGGTCCTGTCCGGTCGGACCGCAAGAGGCAGGTCCCAGACGTCGGCCGCCCTGACCAGGTTCTCGTCGATCTCCGCAGCGGGCGCGGAGCCGGTCACGGCCTCGATAGTCAGAGCGACCGCCTCCGCGTCGAGCTGCCCCAGTGGAATCGAGTGCTCCCGAGAGCGGAGAAGATCGCGCGGAAGATGCCGATCCGGATCAGCGGCGACGCCGATTATGGGAGCGCCTTGATGCAGGGCCGAGGCCACGACATCGTTGCCGCGATCAGGCTTATGATCGGACCCGGTGCCATCCCGAGCGACGAGGAGCACAGGGCGCCCGAAGATGTCGCTGAACGAGTTGATATCCTTGACGACCGCGTCGTTTCCGAAGGCGCAGTACTTCAGCACGTGCCGCACCGGCGCGACTAGTTCGGCCGCGTGAGTGGTGAACGTGACGACCGGGCTTCCGCGCCGTAGATCGCGCGTGAGGCCGTCCACCGCCTCGATCGACCGCGCCACCAGGATCGCGGTGGCCGCCAGATCGGCCCGGATTGAGGTCTTGCTCCCGTTCTCAGGTCCAGGCGCCAGATCGGTCAGGAGCTGCTCGATCGGATCGTCAGGATCTCCCGAACGCAACATAGCCTTGCCTGACGCCCCTTCGCGGTTCGTCAGGATATCGAGGAAAGCGCGGGCAAGGAGATCGCGTCGCCGGGGAATGCGGGCTGTCATCGGTGCACCATCGTTGCAGGGGTTCAACGGCGTGCGCGGACGATGGAGTTCGGGCCGAGCGCACACGTGGCGATGTCGATCTCGACGAGGTCTTCGCATGCCAAGCGGTACAGGGAAGCCGAGAGTTCGAACCGCAACTGGACGATATCCTCAAGCGACGCTATGGGCCGGGGGCCGTACTCCGAAAGGGCCGACAGGATGCGCGTGCGGTCCCGGGGCGGGACGTCGAAGGTGCGATAGCTCCAAATTTCCCGCGCGCTGCTGAGCTTCGGCTCCCGCCGGATGTCGGCGGCGTCAAGACGGAGAATAGACAGTCCGAGCGACTTGAGACCTAAATAGAGAGTTTCCTCCTGGTCCAGGTCGCGGGGGGCGGTGTGGCCCACGATGTCCAGCATATAGGCGCCATCGTCGCGGCGGAGCACGATGGAATTGACGGTGACCACGGCGGTGCCGAACCGGACTTCGTTAAGAAATTCGGCGGATCGGACGTGAGGATCCAGGAGGCTCTGGATCAGAGCGTCGCGATGAAGCGACGTTCTGGTCGGGATCGCGGTGAGACACTTGGTGGCGCTGACGATGTTGGGCTGATGGCGGGCAGGGCGAAGTTGGGTCATGCGCATGCAGGCGTGCCTTTCGATGATGCGGCCGGGAGAGGGTGAGGGCTGCAATCGTCGGGCGGCGGTCGGGTTCTTCGTTCATGGCGTTGCCTATCGGTCTGGATGGAGAGGATATCCCGCATCGAAAGAAAAACCTGCCGAACCACGTGTTTCGGCAGGTCGATTCAAGGTCGGTAGGATCCGCTTACGGCGTGCGGCGAGGGCGGTGCAATGTCCGCTGATCCGGGATGCGGTAGCGTACCGCCACGCTCTTGTGCGAGCTTCCGAACCAGCCGAACGATTCGAGCCCGTGCGCTCTGGGTCCGCGAAAGCTCGCCTTCGACGGCAGCGTCGGATCGAAGCTCCGCTCGCCGCCGTTGTCAAACTTCCTGATGGTCATCGAGAGAACCTCTCTGGGTCAACCCCGTCCATGGGGCTATGTATACATAATCCGCATCGGATGTCAAGATATCTAGATATCTAGATATCGAAATATTGAGACGGTTAGACATTTGGAAATCAGGTAGCTTTGGATAAGTCCCACAAGAGGCTTTCGCGATACGTTGCATCTGCTAACTTGATCAGATAGACGGAGAACGCGCGCATGCCAGGATCGAAAAACGATTCCGACAAAGCCGGAAGGCTTGACGGACGCAAGATGACCTCGATCTACCTGAAGCCCAAAATCATGAATGCCTTAAAGAAGAGGGCTATCGACGAGGATCGTAACGCCTACGAGATCGTCGAGGATGCGCTAGTCGCCTACCTTAAGAAACCGGAGCGCAGCTAGGGAGGGGGTCGTGGCCGTTGATAACGTCGCGCTTTTCCTGCTCCTCCTTCCGACCTACGGCTTCTTTTGGCTGCACACCTTCGATCCGAATCTGAAGACATTCGTCCACCTCGAAGGCGCAAAGGACGATGCGCCCGAAATGACCTTCGACGCGACGCCGTCCCTCTTTCAGCCCGTCGCGCTGGCCTGGACGGTCGTTCTGGGGCTGCTCGCGAAATTCAACCAGGGCAACTGCAATCTTCACGCGACCGAATGGAATTCCGTCGCTGCGCTCTTGGCGGTTGTCACCGTCGCCGTCGGCGGAAAGATCGTGTTCGGGCCTACGGCCGGATCCTTTAAGAGCGTGCACTTGTCGCCAATCGCAGGGCCGACGCGTCCGTTGCGGCTTCGTGTCCTCGACTACGTTCGGGCCTATCCGGTGAACTTGATCGGCGCCGTGTCGATGAAGTTGGTGCTATTTGCGATCTTCTGGGTTGTAGTCTGGATCCTGGCGAAGATGAAACTGTCGGACAACGCTACGACGCTTGTCCTGCCCCTCTATATCGTTCTCGCCTGGGCTTTCGCGTGCCTGGGGCGGATATCGACCGTGTTGGTAAGCGCCGACAGAATTCAGCGGCAGGTCGAAGCATTTCTCGATGGGAAGGAGCAGGCGTTTCGGCGACTTCCCGGAGGCCCGCAACTTATCGACAACATGCTTCGGCGGATCCGCTGGACCGGAGGCCAGAAACTGTTTTTCCTTGGCGCTATGTTGGTGGGGATCTTTTCAACGTACGTGTTGCTGGAGGCGGCTCTTCGATTTTGTGGGGCTGTACCCAACGGCGGCTTGCCGAGCATGCGCACGTTCCTGTCCGGGCTCGCGCTATTGCCGGTCCTCGAAGCAGGTGCGGTATTCCTTTTAGGTGGGTTGGCAGGCCTGTTTCTGCACCGCCATTCGTAGGCCGGCTGCTGGGCAATGGTATCGCGGAATAGCGGATTCAGCTCCCTGGCGACCGACGCTATACTTGCTTCCGAGCAGCCCGTTTCCAGCTCCGATCGATCGCGTCCGCCATTTCCAGTGAGAGCGCCTGTACGCTGTTAGGGCCGACGTATTTGTCGTAGTTGGCGGCAGACAGAACGCGCTGGAAGGCCGTCCAACCGATCATGTCGCTGTCCTTGACCCTCTTGCGCGCCGCAAGCCTGGCCCTTCAGGCCGAGTCGAGGCGCGCTGCGACACCCTAAATTCAGCGTCGGCAAGCTAGGCTGCGGCGACTATTCCACTTCGCTCTCCACATGAATCGACGGCGAAAACCTTGCGTCTTGCAATCGCAGGCCCGCATGCTGCCGGGATGCTGGTGCAGAAAGCCTACAAATTCCGGATCTACCCCGACGCGACGCAGGAAGAGCTCTTCCGGCGAACCGTCGGCTGCTGCCGGCGGGTCTACAACCTGTGCCTCGATCAGAAGAGGCTAGAGCGTGAGCGAAGCAATCCACGCCGGCTGACGGCCTTCGACCAGATGAAAGATCTGACCTCGCTCAAGCGCGAGTTCCCATTCTTGAAAGAACCGCCTAACCACCCCCTGCAACAGGTGATCCACGATCTGCACAAGGCCTTCAAGAACTTCTTCGAGGGACGGGCCGGCTTCCCAAGGTTTCGCCGGAAAGGCGAGCACGACAGCTTTCGATATCCTGACGCCAAGCAGGTCAAGATCAGCGAGGATCGGCTCTTTCTGCCAAAGGCCGGCTGGACCAGGATGGTCATGCACCGTCCCATCGTCGGGAAGGTGAAGAACGTGACGGTCTCCGAGATCGCCGGCGACTGGTTCGCCTCGATCCAGGTCGAGCTCGAAGTTCCCGTCGTCCCGGTGAACCGCGGCGTCGAGATCGGCATCGATCTCGGCGGCGTTCAGCCGATCGTGTTGTCGGACAGCACCGTGATCGACATGCCACGCATCTCGAAGGAGGACCGGAAACGCCTGGCCGACGCGCAGCGCGTCGTCGGGCGGCGGACGAAGGGCTCGATAAATCGGGCCAAGGCTCAGCGCAGAGTGGCCAGGTTGCAGGCCCGACACGCCCGGCGACGGAAGGACGCCGTGCACAAGGCAACCACGATGATCGCCAAAAACCACGGTGTCATCGTCATCGAAGACTTGAAGATCGCCGCGATGACCAGGAGCGGTAGAGGTACGGTCGAAAATCCGGGTACGCTCGTCCAAAAGCAGGCGAACCAGAACAGGTCTCTGCTCGACGTGTCGCCGCGAACGATCCGGACGATGCTGGAATACAAGGCGCCGTGGTACGGCTCCCGGATCATCATTGTCGATCCTGCGCAAACGTCACAATGCTGCAGCGCTTGCGGCACCGTCGACGCGGCGAGCCGCATCAGCCGGTCCAACTTCGTCTGCACCGGCTGCGGCAGCATCTTCGATGCCGACGTCAACGCCGCCAAGAACATCCTGAGAATAGGCTTCAGCCCAACCGGAGGACTTCTGGGGATGGCCTGTGAATCGAGCCAGAATATCGGCCGGAAGCAGGAACCAGACGTTCGCGAGAGCGGAAGCTCGGCCCTTCAGGGCCGAGAGTAGTCACGGGGTCGCCGAGGTAGAAACGGCAGAATTGCGGCTCGTTGCGTTTTAGTAGCACAGGAAGGCCTCTAGTTACGTATCGTCGCCCTTTTCTGCGAGGTGACCAGATCGAAATGATCGTGTCGCCTTCGCGACATTCGTCCGCAAACTTGTTGTCCTTCGGCCACCTGATCCAGTCGTAATCGTGGTTTGCGCTCATGCGGCGCTTGTTGAGATGGGCCTTCGAACGGTCGATTTGCTTCTGTTCGAACGGAGAGGGATCGCGGACGAGTTCACGCACCCCAACAATCCATGTCGTCGATCCAGGCGCTTGGTGCGGCGCAAGTTTCTCGGTCCTCCTCGTCCGCCAGTGCGTACGACCTTGATGCGGCAAAGGCGGTCGAGTTCCGGGCCGTCCAACTCGGCAGTGGGGCGAGCAAGTTGCGCAATGAACGAGGCCACTCCCGATCTGACCTGTGTTCTGTCGGTCACTACGGAGGCTTCGATTGATCCGGATCCGGACATGTTGGCCGAGCCCAGGATTGCGTGAGTGCCGAGGAGCATGACTTTCGAGTGCAATCCAGGCACGCTGTGAACCGCTACTCCGTCGTCATGAAGCCGCTTGAGCAACTTCGCGTCCGTCTGCCCAGTCCGGATCATGAGGTCGCTGGCATCGCACACCAAGGTGTCGCCGGCGCGCATTCCAATGTGATTTTTCGTGATGTACGCAATGGCAAGTTGGCGCGCGGCCGTGCCTTGAGCGAGCTTCTTTGCTACGGTCCAGACATCCTTTGTGAGTATTCGATTCACCGTCGCACCCCGGGCAAATGTTCGTTTCAATCTTGGCTAGTATAGCCGTCGATGCAAGGTCGGGTCGTGGGCGGGGAGGGGGACCGTACCGCCCGAGTCTTTCGTGAACGAGTTGCCTGACCGGATGACCAACCGGGCAAGCTCCGCCCAGTCGACGCGAGATCGAAATCCGGTCGTCTACTTGTCTTTGGAACGCTTCGTCTTAGGACTGGGCGAGAGAAGATCGGGCAACTGTACCTCGAGGGCGGTCGCGAGTTCTTCTAAGATCAAAAGGGTGGGATTAGCTCTGCCGTTTTCGATAAGGGTCACGGCAGCCTGTTCGATTTCCGCGGCCAACGCGTCCTGAGTCCAACCTCTCTCTTTCCGCAGACGCTTGACATTCGACGCAAGTGTCTTCGTCACCGCGGAATCGCGGGCGGGGAATCTTTTGCCGAATCCTGACCGCGCCATGATGCAACGGTTCGCCACCAGGTGGAATTCATTCTACGTGATTTAACAGCTAATTGGAGGTCGGTCGCTGTGCCCGCGTTAGTGGTGGCCAGGAGGGTTCTGATCCTGCGCGGACCGCTTGCCCGTGGAAGTTTGATGACGCAGCGTGTTGCAGTGCTGGTTCCTCATTCTGTCCTAAGTCTCAACGGGTGTTTTGAGCCGTACCTATGGCCATGCGGACGCCAACTAAATGCTCGAAACGTTCAATGATCGCCTTTTCGAAGCAATTGCGGCGGCGCCAACTCTTGCGGGCGCGCAGCTCACCTTCACGATGACTCTGGCTCAATCGGGTATCTACCTTGGGCCTTTCATGCTTGTCCTCCTCTGGATATTCGGGGCACACGCGGAGCGGCGGGCTGCCGTCGAAGCTGGACTGTCCACGCTTCTCGCGGTGGCGTTAGCGGTTGTTATTTCATCGCTCTGGATGCATCCGCGTCCTTTCGCGGTCCTGCAGACCCGAAACTTCCTGGACCACACTCCGGATAGCTCCTTTCCGAGCGATCACAGCACCGCGCTCTTCGCGCTGGGCTTCGCGCTCTTGGCGTCCGGCTCCGTACCGGGACGTGGCGCCGGAGGACTTGCCGCCCTCCTGGGCCTCGCCGTAGGCTGGGCTCGCGTATATCTTGCCGCACATTTTCCATTGGACATTGTCGGCGCCGGAGCCGTCGCCGCAATATCGTCGTGGGTCGTTGCGTCGCCTATGGGGCGGACGATCAGCGCGCGCCTGACGATTTGGGGCGAGCATCTCTTTGGCTGGTCGATCGCAAGCAACTTGCGCCGCCGCCGGTGAGGGGCGCGACGAGCGGATTTTATGAAACATTGGAATTCAAAATGAACGACAAGCGGATGGCATCGCGACATCGCGTTTTCAAAGCCGGCAAGATACTCTTCGACGGTGCCGTGATTGACTGCACGGTCCGCAACGTTTCAAGAACCGGCGCGGCATTGGAAGTAGTGAGCCCGGTCGGAATTCCGCATAGGTTCACCCTGATGATCGAGGCGGATCGTGTCCGGCGGAATTGCCATGTCGTTTGGCGGAAGGTTGGGCGGATAGGGGTGGGATTCGACGACGAGGGAATTTGAGATTAACGAAGCCTTCTTCTGCCCCGCGATCGACTCCAGACTCTTAGACAGGAAACAGCAGAATGATCCGTCTCCATCAGCATCCGGAAGACCACCTTGTCGAGCGCATCGGGTGGCTGCGGGCGGCAGTTCTGGGCGCCAATGATGGGATTATCTCCACCGCCAGCCTTATTGTCGGAGTCGCCGCGGCTGCAGCGACCCGCAACGACGTGCTTATTGCAGGAACTGCCGGGCTCGTTGCGGGTGCCATGTCGATGGCAGCTGGAGAGTACGTCTCCGTAAGCTCTCAGTCCGACACCGAACTTGCCGATCTGGCTCGCGAACGGCGGGAGCTAAGTGAGAACCCGGAATTCGAACTCGAAGAGTTGGCCGAAATATACGTCAAACGCGGTCTCGAACGCGAGCTGGCAAGACAGGTCGCGCAGCAGCTTATGGCCAACGACGCATTGAAGACGCATGCTCACGACGAGCTTGGAATAACTGGGCTTACGACGGCCAGGCCTGTTCAAGCCGCGTTTACATCGGCCGCCATGTTTTCGATCGGCGCAGCCATGCCCTTGCTCATGGTGGTTGTTGCGCCCGCGAGCGCGTTGGTTCCGGTCGTATCGGCCGCGTCTTTGGGATTTCTCGCGCTTTTGGGTGCCGTTGGAGCGAAGGCTGGAGGCGCGCCCATCCTGCGTGCAACGGTACGCGTGACGTTCTGGGGAGCGCTCGCCCTCGCGACGACTGCGGTAATAGGCAAATTGTTTGGTACGGTGGTCTGATTGACTCACGTACGACGTGCATTGCCCCTTGGACGTCGGCGCAAACTGAAAGGGAAAGTACCGCGTTATAGGGGCCCTCGGGCGTCTATCGCTGAAGAGGTCGTGTACATTCGACAATTCGCCAACCACGCTTAGGACGTGATCTCCGGGACCGCGGGAAAGCTGACGCTGGCAATTAGCCCTTGCCCGCCGGGCTGCCTCGCGTTCTCGAGTCGGATCGAACCGTGACACCGTTCTGCGATGCGCCGGACGATCGAAAGACCGAGGCCGGTCCCTTCGCCCCGCGAGCGACTTCCACGGAAGAACGGTTCGAAGATCCGGTCGATTTCCGAAGCAAGGATGCCCGGTCCGGTATCGGCGACCTGGAGGATGACAGCATCGCTTTGACGGAACAGGCTCAGGTCCACCCGACCGCCTGCCGGCGTATGCCGAAGTGCGTTGTCGATCAGGTTTCGGACGAGTATCGCTAAGGCAACGGGTTCGCCACGTACCGAGGCCGTCTCGATCCGCGCGAAACCCAGGTCGATCGAGCGGTCCTGGGCGGCCGGCAGCAGATCGGCGACCACTTCCTTGACGATGCGGTCGAACGCGCTTAGCGGCATTTCTCTGGATGCGTCTGAATCGTATCTCGCCAGCGCAAGAAGCTGCTCCAGCAGATGAGCGGTTCGCCGGATTCCGGTTCTGAGGGAATCCAGCCGCACCCGTCCGTCATGCGAAAGCCCGGCATGCTCCAGATTTTCGGCTTGGACCGAAAGCGCGGTGATTGGACTGCGGAGTTCATGCGCGGCATCGGCGACGAACCGTCTCTGCTTATCGAACATCGTCCCGATGCGATCGAGAAGGCGATTGATGGAAGCGACGAAAGGAAGCAATTCCTGGGGAACGCCGTCCGTCGGCAGCTTTTCCAGATGGTCCGACTGTCTCGCATCGAGATGTGTCGCCAGTTTGGAAAGAGGGCGCAGGCTTCGATCGACGACGATGCCGATCAGCAGCATGAGGCCCGGAACGAGCAAGCCCAGCGGCACGATGGTTCGAAGCGCGCTCTCCCGGGCAATTTCGTCGCGATGCGCCGTCGATTGACCAACCGCGACGCGGCTTGCATCTTTTCGCGTGCGGACCAGGATCCGCCACCGCTCCCCGCCGTGCGTAATAGTCTGGAGGCCGTCGCGAAGGTCCTGCGGCAGGCGGCGAAGCGAGCCCGCCGGCAGCCGATCGCCGGGGCGCGGCGTCAGTTCCTCGATGACGACCCGCGCCTCGCCGTCGATGTTTCCTTCGGACGGTAGGTCGGTCAGACGGTCTTTCGACGCGAACGACCCGACCTGCAGCAGGATGGCATCCTGAAGCTCGATCGCCTCCTCGAACGCCCATCTGTAGGCCAGGTAACCCGCTGCGAGCCCGGTACCGACGATGAAGAGGGTAAGCCCTACGAAGAGACGGCCGCGCAACGAGGAGATCAACATGAGCGGTCCACCATCCATCCGACGCCCCTTACGTTGCGGATAGCCGCGGCCCCGAGCTTTTTGCGTATCGCGTGGATCAGGAATTCGACGGCATTGCTCTCGACTTCCTCGTTCCAGCCGTAGATATGCCGCTCAAGATCGACACGCGACAGGATCGTGCCGGGACGCAGCAGGAGGGCTTGCAGCAGTGCGAATTCGCGTGCGGTCAAACGCGATGTCTCGCCGGCGTGGACCACTTCATGGGTCGCGGGATTTAGACTGATCGCGCCATTGCTCAGGATGGCAGAACTACCGCTTCCCTGCCGTCTAAGGATCGCCCGCATGCGTGCGAGCAGCTCACGGATCTCGAACGGCTTGACGATGTAGTCGTCCGCCCCGAGGTCGAGTCCGTGGATCCGGTCGTCGATGGCATCGCGCGCCGTCACGATGATCACGGGCAACTGACGGCCGGATTTGCGGAATTGCCTCAGCACCTCGGTCCCGTCCGGAGACGGAAGTCCCAGGTCCAACAATGCGAGGTCGTAGGCCTCGGCGCGGGCTGCCTCGATCGCAGTTTCACCGTCCATGACCCAGTCGACCGCGTATGAAGCGTCCTTGAGCGCCTGTGTGACAGCCGCTCCGATCATCTGATCGTCCTCTATCAAAAGAATGCGCATGTTCGGTTCCCGTGGAGGCCGGCGGCGGATGCCGTCGCCGGCCTCGTTGCAGCCTACCGGCGATTAATCGGCCTTGTCACCTTCGTCATCGGAATCCACTGCATCCTTGGTCGATGCGACGACCGTGCCTGCGTCCGGATCGACCTTCACGTCGAACACGTCGGTGCCGCTGGTGACTTCGACGTCGTAAGCCCACCGGCCGTCCTTGCCCTGTTCGTATTCGGCACGGACTGCCTTGCCGTTGGCGTGCTTTTCGGCGGCCGCGACCGCGGCTCCCATTGATATCTTGGCCTGCGCGATGGGACCCGCATCGTTGGACGCCGTCTTGGCATTGTCAGCGAGAGCCGCTGCCGAGGTCATGACGACGGCGACGCAAACGATCATCTTCAGCTTGTTCATTTTGTCTTCTCCAGAGATTGCCCCTGGTCCCGTCTGGCCGAGTGCACTTAGCGGCAGCTTAGCCGATTCAACCTGGCAGCGGCTCAGGCGGCCGCGCGGCAGACCTTCCTCTAAGTCGTCGCTAAGTCGGCAATCCTAACGATGAGGAAGGGCGCACGAACACCAATGGCCCTGCGAAGGAAAAAAGACATGGATTTCGCAAAAACCCGGGCTGCGATAACCCTTAACAAGGTTCCCCAGGTGACGCTTGCCTTCTGGGCGATCAAGATCATGTCCACCACGGTCGGCGAGACGGGGGCGGACTACCTAGCCGTGCATGTCGGACTCGGCACCGCGGTAACGGATGCCATCACGTTGACGCTGTTGATCGCGGCGCTGGCGCTTCAGATTCGGATGTCGCGCTACGTTCCCTGGATCTACTGGCTGACCGTTGTGCTCGTCAGCGTCGTCGGCACCCAGATCACCGACGCACTGACCGACGGCATGGGCGTAAGCCTTTATGTCAGTACGCCGATATTTGCGGCGGCCCTGGCTGCAACATTTGCTGCCTGGTACGCCAAGGAGCGGACGCTATCGATCCACACGATCGTTACTGGGCGGCGCGAGCTTTTCTATTGGACTGCGATCCTCTTTACCTTCGCCCTGGGTACGGCGGCCGGGGATCTCGCAACCGAGGCCGTGGGACTTGGCTTCAATTTGGGCGTGATCGTCTTCGGCGCGATGATCGCGGTCGTTACGATGGCGTATTATCTCGGCGCGGACGCGGTGCTCTGCTTCTGGCTCGCATACATCCTGACGCGGCCTCTCGGAGCGTCGCTCGGCGACCTGCTTTCGCAAGCGCGCGAGTATGGCGGGCTCGGTTTCGGCTCGATCTACACGAGCCTCGGCTTCCTCACCATTATCGTTGCGCTGGTCGCGTTCCTCACCCTGCACGACCGCTCGACTGCCGCGGACGAACGGGCATGAGCCACTCAACACAAACCGGTCGAAGATTGGAGAACGAACATGCCTACCCAAAAAACCTTTCATAGGATCGTCCTGTCGGCGCTGCTTGGCGTGGGGCCGCTTTCCGCGTCAATTCTTTCGGCACCTTTTGTCGTCGCCGGCAGTACGCAGGCGCAGGCCGCGTCGTCCAAATTGGGAGACCTCACTTCCTTTCGAAACCTCGTCGCCGACAGCAAGGCGCTGTTGGACAAGGGCGATCTGGTCGGGGCGAAGGCGCGCCTGAAGGATCTCGAGACGTCCTGGGACGAGGCGGAAGCCGGATTGAAGCCGCGGGCGGCTGCGGACTGGCACACCCTGGACAAGGCAATCGACCGCGCGCTCACAGCGGCGAGAGCCACGTCGCCGGACCTCGCGGCCTGCAAGTCCGCCCTCGACGAAATCCTCGCCACGATGGACCGCCTTGCCGGCAGGTCATAGGCCGAAGGCTCCGCCAAGAACAAACGCACCTCAATCGAAAGCAACTTCTCATGAAAGACCAACTTGGCGAAAGCCTGAGCAAGGTGCCCGCAGTCACGCTCGGGTTCTGGATCATAAAGATCGCCGCGACGACGCTCGGAGAAACCGGCGGCGACGCGGTGACGATGTCGATGCATTTGGGTTATCTGGTCGGCACGACGATCTTCGCGGCCATCTTCGTTGCCGCCGTTGCCGGGCAGATAAGCGCCAGGAAATTCCATCCGTTTCTCTACTGGGCGGTGATCGTGGCGACGACGACGGCGGGAACCACGCTTGCTGACTTCGTGGACCGGTCCCTCGGCATCGGATATCTCGGCGGTAGCTCGATTCTTCTCGCTCTCTTGCTGCTGTCGCTTGCGGTCTGGTACCGCACGCTGGGCACCGTGTCCGTGGAATGCATCACCACGCCCAAGGCAGAAGTGTTTTATTGGGCGACCATAATGTTCTCCCAAACTCTCGGCACCGCTCTCGGCGACTGGATGGCGGACTCCACGGGGCTCGGCTACAGCGGCGGCGCCATCGTGTTCGGAGCCGCGCTGGCGATCGTCGCCGCGGCGTACTTTTGGACGAATATGTCGCGCACACTCTTGTTCTGGGCCGCCTTCATCCTCACACGCCCGCTCGGTGCAACGGTCGGCGACTTCTTGGACAAGCCGCTCTCCAATGGCGGGATGGCACTGAGTCGATACGCGGCGTCCGCCGTGCTCGCGGTATTCATCGTGGGCTGCATCGCGTTGCTGCCTCAGAGGGCAGGACGGCATCCGGCCTAACCGTTCGAGCCGTCGGAGACGGGCAGCGCGAAGACTCACCATCATTCACAAATCAGACATGGGAACAGAAAATGGCGACCGAACAGTATCATGAACCTGCTGCAGAACTCTCCTCGGAGACGCGTACCTTTGCACGGATGATCGCCGGACTCGTCGAAGAAGCCGAGGCGATCGGCTGGTATGAGCAGCGGATTTCCCTTGAGAAAGACCGGGAAGCCCGCGCGATCATGGAAAACGCCCAAAAAGAGGAGTTCAAGCATTTCGGCATGGATCTGGAGTTTTTGCTTCGGAGCAAGAAGGAGTGGCGAGAGATCCTCAGGGGCATTCTGTTCACCGATGGCGATATCGTCGAGGCCGCGGAGAAGGCCGAGAAGAAAGCAGACTGACCGCGATCCAATTTCTTCTGCACAGAGAATCGTATTTCCCATGACACAGCAACCCACCTACGGAAACACCGCCAAGGTCCTTCATTGGATGATCGTGGTGCTGCTCGCAGCACAGTTCGCTATCGGCTGGCTGATGCCCGACATTCAACCGGGCGCACCTCCAGGGAGCGCGATGACATTGCATATCACCATCGGGCTTATCATCCTGATGTTGATCATCCTGCGCTTTGCTTGGCGTCTCTTCCACCCCGTTGCGCCTGCAAATACGCTGCCCCGTTGGCAGTGCCTCCTGTCAGAGACCGTTCATTGGCTTCTCTATGGACTGGTCGTTGCAACCGCCATGACAGGCTGGTTCTTTGCGTCGTTCCGCGGCTGGCACTTTTCGCCCCTAGTCGGAGTGCCGCTGCCGATGCTGACCGCCCCCGAATCCGTCGCCGGTCGCCTGGTCGGTGGCTGGCATCAAGCAGCCGGATTGGGACTGGTCATCGCCATTGGCGTCCACGTTGCCGCAGCCTTCATGCATGCGTTCATCTTCCGCGATCGCATCGTGCAGCGCATGCTTCCCCGATTGTGAGCTCCAGCCTGCGCTTTGCGTACGGTCCCAAGAGGAAAAAGGCTCGTAGCGAGATGACGGGAGAGCAGGGCAGAGCTCGGCTCTGCCAAGCGGATCCTAGGCTGCAGAAACACCAAAGGTGTGGATTCCGGAGAGCTCGCTGGGAGCTACGTCGCTGCACGTCCGCCTCGTCTTCGTCCAAGGCAAAGACGAATTTATTTTCGCTGATGTGTAACCATTTCGACCCAGCGTTCGAATTAGTCGACCCGACGTCTGCAATCAGTTGTCGGTAAGCTCGCCCCTCAAAACGGTGTTTTTCGTCGATTGTTTGAGTGACGGATGAGTGATCGGGGTTGCGGCCCATGCCACCATCGGTATATGCCGTTTATAGTGATTGGCTGAGAAGGCGAGCGCCGCAATCAACGATCACTGCGCTGGTGGATCAACGGTTCCTCACCAACTCGAATGGTGTCGGTTCCAAGACTGCGAGCAAACCACCCGGAGCCGCTGCGGCGGCTTGGCTTAAAGTGTGCGCCCAAGTTCGTGATTCACGAAGCTGTCGCTGGGAGATGTTGAAGGTTGCTGACACGCGTGACCAGGGCCACGAGATTGAGGGCAGGTAAGCTCCTTGCCCTGATCTACATGCTTTGCGTGTTGGCGCCGTCGCTTGCGTTTGCCTTCTCGGATGGATCGCGTGCCGCTCCTTGTTTGACCGAAGACGAACACGCGATGGGTATCGTCCACGTTCACGACAATGCCGACCGAGCTGCTGCCCACGTCCACGCCGATGGTCACATACACGATCATTCGGCAACCGTTCAGAATGCTGGTGACCACGAAGGCGACGATCGGTCAGCGAAGTCCGTGGGCGACCCCGCTACTACGACCGATCACCACAAATCCTCCGGCGGTCAGTGCTGCGGGATGGTGTGCGTCAGCGCATTGCCGGCGACCGTCGCCGAATTGACCGGGCCATCCCGTCTGACGTCTCGTTGCGAACCCGCACGATATCCGGGTATCGCCAACAACGCACCCCCCACGCTTTACCGCCCCCCGAACACCTGACCCGATCGAAGCTACGCGGTGCCGCGCCCGTCGAGGGCTCGCGCGCCTGTGGTCCATCATCAGTTCAGGAAAACAGAATGTTTGCGCAGCTTGGGGCGATTCTCGCCGCCGTTCGGTCGGTGGTAGAGAAGTTATTTGGCAATGGATTTCGAACGATAGCAGGGATGGCCGCCACGGCATTGGCCTTGGGCGGGTGCATGCAGACGGCGGTGCCGCTCGCGGGCGCCGATCCTGCGGATCCGGACGCGAGGGTAGCGGCCGTGGGTTACCGCTCCACCGTCGCTCCTTTCACCAGCCTTCGCCCCACCGCGCCGTCGTCGTGGCGCGAGCAGAACGACCGCGTCGCGCCGGCGCCGAAGTCCGGCCGGTAGGAGCGACCGATGCACCAAAATCCCGGGAATTCAAACGATGCGGCAAGCCGATCGAAGGTCGGCCCCGCAGCGGCCGTGCTTCTTTCCGCCCTGCTTCTTTCAGGATGCGCGACATTTTCGCCGGACGGGGGCATGACGGTTGTCGCCAAAGCCACGATCTCTTTGATCGCGCTCGCTGCCGTGACGTCCATCTCCGCCATCGCGTGGGCAGGCGAGGGTCCTAAGGGCCACAGCGACGACGATTCTTTTTCGGCCGGCGAACCCGGCGATCCCAAGAAGCCGGCGCGCATCGTGCAGGTCACGATGGGCGAAATGGACGGAAAGATGATGTTCATGCCTATGAAGGTCGATGTGAAGAAGGGCGAACAGATCAAGTTCGTCCTGCGCAACAACGGTGAAATCGAGCACGAATTCGTCCTTGCCACGACCGGCGAGAATCTGAAGCACGCCGAAGCCATGAAGAAGAATCCCGACATGGAGCACGACGATCCGAACGCAAAGCGGCTCGCGCCGAAGAAGGCGGATGAGATCGTCTGGAAGTTCACTAAAATCGGCCAGTTCGAGTATGCGTGTCTGATTCCGGGGCATCGGGAAGCCGGCATGGTGGGCACGGTGGTCGTCAAGTGACCGGTTCGGACGCAAATCCGACGAAAGGAAAGAAAATGAAAACCAACAAGCTTGCGGCGATGATCGTTTCACTCTCCGTCACTCTGCTCGTCGGCGGCGCCTTCGCGCAGGCGACGATGGTCAACGGCGAGGTGAAGAAGATCGACGAGGCGGCCGGAAAGGTCACCTTGAAGCACGGCCCGATCAAGAATCTCGACATGGACGAGGACGGGATGACGATGGTCTTCCGCGTGCAGGATCCGGCCATGCTCAAGCAGGTGAAGGTCGGCGACAAGGTCCAGTTCGAGGCCGAAAGGGCCACGGCGGGAATTACGATCACCAAGCTTCAGAAGGGCAAGTAGGCGCAACGACCGGCGTTGCTTGCTGCAGGAAGCGCAGCGGCGCCGGTCGGACGCACGCGTCTCGGAGGACCAATGGATGGAGGCATCGTTGCGCCAGGCTGAAGCCTTACGACCGCTCGCCTTCGATCGCGAGAGCGGAATGCTGACAGGCGCGGGCGTCCTCGATCGGGTGGCGGTTCTCGCCCTGCAGGCGGGGTCCGTGCTGACGAAGCCATACGGACATCGCGGCTACAGGCTGGGTTGCGCGGCGGTCGCCAACCTGGTTGCCGAACGCGACGTCGTTGTCCGGCTGAACGGCGACGCCGACTTCGCGTTTCCGTTTTGCGACGGCTACTGGAGCAGAATGCTCAACCGCAGCTACGACTATGAGGAGGAGATCGAGGCGTTCCTGAGGAGCGCGTCAGACATGAGATACTCGTTCGTGGATTGCGGCGCGAACTTCGGTTACTGGTCCGTGCTGGCATCCAGCGGTCCCTTCGGCGGACAACCGACCCTCGCCATCGAAGCGTCTCGCGAAAATTCGAAGCGGGTCGCCAGAAACGCTCGCCTCAACGGAGACCGTTTTCGATGGCTCAACGCCGCCGTTGGTGAAAAATCCGGCGGCTTCGCGCGCATCACCGGCGCACGACACGAGGCCTTGGAAACGCTTTCGTTGGCAGAATACGAGCCTCAGGCCGTGCCGGTCGTTGCGTTGGACGGACTCGCCGCCGATGGGTTCATCGACCCGGCACTTCCGGTCGTGATCAAGCTCGACGTCGAGGGCGTGGAGACCGCAGCGCTCGCCGGGGCCGCAGAACTGCTGCGGCGCGATTGCGTGGTCATCTGCGAGGAGCACGGCCTCGACCGCTCGCATGGCATCACTCGCCACCTCATCGACGAATTATATCTGCGCGTTTTCGTGTTCGATCCCGAGTCGTGCCGTTTCGTCCGATTGGACGGCGTCGGGCGTCTCGACCGGATCAAGAAGCACGCGTGGGTGGGATACAACGTCTTCGCCACCTCCAGCACGTTTTGGGAAGAGCGACTGCTCGCCGCAACCTGGAGGCATCGATGACCTCCTTGTTGCAGCTTGCACGTCGCCACAAGCGAAGGCGTCACAAGGCTGCCGGAAACATCATAGCCCGAGAATGCAGGAGGTCCGACGAGCGACGATGACGTCTTGAACGCCGAACCACGATGAGATGCTTCGCGAGGTCCACGTCGACAGCGCGTGCAAGAGCCTGCCCAAACGTCAATTGTGGCGACCGTCTCCTCGTCGCCGAAGCGTCGGAACAACAATTCATAGCGGCCGTTTGCGAATGTGTTTTCGAACAATGGAGAATGTGATGACACGAAATATCCTGAAGAAGCCTGTTGCTACCCTCGCGATCCTGCTTGCGCTGACGATGCCGTCGTTCGCCGAGGAGGCCGGTCAGGCCTACATGAAGTCGATGGAAAAAATGAACGCCGACATGAAGAAGGGAATGGATCCCGATCCGACGAAGGCGTGGGCGAAGATGATGGTCGCCCACCATCAAGGTGCGATCGAGATGTCGCAGACGGTACTGAAGGAGACGAAGGATCCCATGATCCGCGAGATGGCGGAGAAGGCCGTCAAGGATCAAACGAAGGAGCAGACGATGCTGAAGGAATGGATCGGCAAGCACGGAGGTTAACCGGCCCGAAACAACCGCGAGGACACCATGATCGCACTTTCGTACGACTATTTTCTGATCGCCTGGTTCGTCCTCGCGGCGGGCTGCACCGCGTACGTCGCTTTCGACCAGTTCAACGGCAATCCGGAGCCGACCGTGATGAAGTGGGGCTTCATCCTGGTCACGCTGTACATGGGTCCGTTCGGATTGCTGCTCTACGTGCTCGCGGACAAGGAGCCCCGACCGGGCGAGCACGAACACTTCACGTCGCCGCTATGGAAGCAGGGCGTCGGCAGCACGATCCACTGCGTCGCGGGGGATGCTACCGGCATCATCCTGGCCGCCACCGTGACGGCGCTGCTCGGGCTTCCGATGTGGATCGACCTGATCGTCGAGTACGTCGCGGGCTTCTCGTTCGGGTTGTTCATCTTTCAGTCGCTCTTCATGAAGAAGACGATGGGCGGCACCTACCTGGAGAACGTCCGCAAGAGCTTCATGCCGGAGTTCATCAGCATGAACGCCATGATGGCAGGAATGGCGCCGACGATGAGCCTGCTGATGATGGGGCGGGACATGCGGGCGATGGATCCGCTCGAACTGGTGTTCTGGGGAGTGATGTCGCTCGGCGTCATGGTCGGATTCGCGACTGCGTATCCCTTCAACGTCTGGATGGTGAAAAAGAAGATCAAGCACGGTCTGATGACGGAGCGCGGCGGCAGCGAACAACGCCAGCAAGGTCACGAAGGCCATGGCGGCGGCGAAACGCCCAAGCAGGACATGGGCGAAATGAAGCACGGCGGCGGACACCAGATGGGCTCCGACGCGACGACGCCGCAACTGGCCGCGCTCGCCGGCGTCACGTCGTTCCTCCTGATTTCCGGAATGGTGATCCCCGGCTTTGCAGTCAACCTTGGTCTCAGCGCCCGCGACGTCGACGGCTCCATCATGCCGCCGGGGATGATCAATACCTTTGACTTGCCCGGCGAGGCGATGAGGGACATGGCCGCCGTGAAGCCGCGTCAGGTGGCCTACGTGGCGGCCCCCAATGCGAGGGGCGACAAGGTCTTCGAGCCCCGCATCGAGAACGGCGTCAAGGTCTTCGACATCAAGGCTGAGATCATCCGTTGGAACATCCTTCCCGACGTGGCGGTCGAAGCCTACGCGTACAACCGCCAGGTCCCGGGACCGCGGCTTCAAGTGACGGAAGGCGATCACGTGCGGATAAACTTCCGCAATGGGCTTCCCGAAAGCACGACGATCCATTGGCACGGGCTGATCCTGCCCAACGAAATGGACGGGCCGGCGAAGGTCACCCAGGATCCGGTGCCGCCAGGCGGCTCCTACACGTACGAATTCGACGTGGGCCAGAGCGGAACATACTTCTACCACAGCCACGATCATCCGGACCGTCAGCAGGCGCTCGGGCTTTACGGAGCGCTGCTGATCGCGCCGAAGGATCCCTCGGCCGAGGTGAAGGCCGACCTCGACTATACGATCCAGCTACAGGAGTGGCTGAAACGCGAATGGCTGACCTATCCCGCCATGCTGATGGAAGGGGCGCTGCCGAACTACTTCACCATCAACGGCAAGGCCTATCCGTCGACCGACACGGTCGCAATGAAGGTCGGGCAGAGCATCAAGCTTCGTTTCATCGGCACTAACAACAACTTCGTGCATCCGATGCACGTGCACGGCGGCCCGTTCGAAGTGGTCGCCCTGGACGGCGTGAACCTCAAGGACACCGCGCGATACCAGGCGGACACGGTGAACGTCGGCCCGGGCCAGCGCTACGACGTGGTCTGGACGGCGCGGAAGCCCGGCAAATGGCTGGTGCACTGTCACATTCCGCACCACACGGCCAACAACAACGTCGAACACAAGGGCGGCGGCGGTCTCATGCTTGTCCTGAACGTGCAATAGGGCGGCGACAACCAAGGAGCGGACCAAATGAAGCTGAGTAAAGAGATGCAAACGTGCATCGATGCGTGCCTGCGCTGCTACCAGACGTGCCTCGGCACGGCGATGACCCACTGCCTGGAGGCGGGCGGCGAACACGTTGCTCCACAGCACTTCCGGCTGATGATGGCCTGCTCCGAAATGTGCCGCACGGCGGCGCACTTCATTCTGCTCAATTCGCCACACCATGCGCACGTCTGCGAGGAGTGCGCCGAGATCTGCACCGAATGCGCCAAGGACTGCGAACGCATCGGCGGCATGGACGATTGCGTGGCGGCATGTACGCGTTGCGCCGAAAGCTGTTGGGCGATGGCAAGCTGATCGATGCCGCGCGTTCAACGGATAAGAAGTATCCAGCCCGACGATCTAGCCATAGTGGCGGCTTCGTCGGCGCCCCGTTCGTCGGACCAAGTCACTTCAACAATGGCAGCTTCCGAGGTCGTTTTGCCGCGAGGACGCGATCTGCGTCTTGACCTGTTTCGCGGGCTCGCGAATTGGGCGATATTTCTCGATCATATTCCGAACAATTTGATCGCGTGGCTGACGACGAGAAATTACGGTTTCAGCGACGCCGCCGACATCTTCGTCTTCATCTCCGGCTACACGGCCGCGTTCGTGTACGCTCGGAGGATATCCGCGCAGGGGATGCTCGCCGGTACGGCTCTTCTGATGAGGCGAGTCTGGCAGCTATATGTCGCCCATGTGCTGCTGTTCGTCTTCTATGCCGCGGCGATCGGATACGTGGCGCAGCGCTACGGGCACTCGCACCTTCTCGACGAATTCAACGTCGCCGGCCTCATCGAGCAGCCTGTCGCCACGCTCACGCAGGGGCTGTTGCTGAAGTTCAAGCCGCTCAATCTCGACGTCCTTCCGCTCTACATCGCTCTGATGGCCGGCTTCCCGCCGTTGCTGATCGTCATGATGCGGTGGCCGCATGCGGCGTTGGCGGCTTCGACCGCTGTCTACCTGGCGGCACGCATGTTCGGTTGGAACTTCTCCGCATATCCCTCCGGCGGCTGGTACTTCAATCCGTTTGCCTGGCAGCTGCTATTCACGCTGGGCGCATGGGCGGCCCTGGGTGGTCGCGCGCGCATGCAGGCGCTGGCGCGGTCCCGTGCCGTCCTTGCTGCGAGCGTGGTATTTGTTCTCTTCGCATTTGTCGTGACGCTTGCCGATCGTCTCGGCACGACCGGTTTTCTCCCTGCCGTCGTGGTCGAATGGTTTCTCCCGAACGACAAGACGAACCTAGCGCCCTACCGGGTGCTGCATTTTCTGGCTCTCGCCGTCATCGTGGTCCGTCTCGTTCCGGCTGATTGGGACGGGCTTCGGTCCGCGGTGCTGCGGCCACTGATCGTGAGCGGCCAGCGGTCCCTCGAAGTGTTCTGCGTCGGCATCTTTTTATCGTTTGTCGGACATTTCGTCCTCGAAATGTATTCGGATGCGCTGCCCACTCAGATCCTGGTCAGCGCAGCCGGTCTGGCGCTGATGACCTCCGTCGCCTTGTACCGGGATTGGTCCCGTTCGCTGGACCGGCCGCCGGCGTCCGCCGCCGGAATTACCGAACCCCGGCAGGACCCTCAACATACGAAAATGGTGAACGATACATGACGAGACAATTGGGTATGGCGGGCGTCGCTGCGTTGATCGTCTTCGCCGGAAGCCTGGTCTACGTGGGCTACGGCTTCTACGACGTCGGCGCTGACACCCCGCACTGGGACATCACGCGGAAGCTCATCGAGGTCGTTCGCGACCGTTCGATCGCAGTGCGCGCAAGCAAGGTCGAGCTGCCCGACCTTCAGGACGAACAGCTGATCCTGAAGGGAGCGGGACAATATGCGGCGATGTGCGTGAAGTGCCACCTTGCGCCCGAGCAATCGGATTCGGAAATCCGGCCTGGCCTCTATCCGAAGCCGCCGAATCTCACGGAGCAGCGCATCGATCCCAAGACGGCCTTCTGGGTCACGAAGCATGGATTGAAGATGAGCGGAATGCCGGCGTGGGGGCTCGGACATGACGACGCGACCATCTGGAGCATCATCGCTTTCGTCACCAAGCTGCCCGGCCTCTCCGCCGAGCATTACAAGGACATGGTCGCGAGGGCGCCTCCGGACGAAGAGATGGAGTCTATGGGCAAGGGCGACGTGAAGAAGCCGGAAAACGGCGGGAACGCCGGAGCCGGGATGTCGATGCAGACCGAGCAAAAGGGCGAAAAGAAGCACTGAGCCGAAAGCGAACAGTCATCGGCTCGGGGCAAGCGGAGGATGTCTGATGGAAGACGACAAGAGGTCGACCCCGCGCCACCGGGTCCTGAAGGCTGCGACAATTTCCTTCGGAGGAGGGGCCATTAGCTGCACCGTCCGCAACCTGTCGGTCAGCGGTGCTTCGCTCGACGTGGCGTCGCCGATCGGAATTCCCGATGCCATCGTCCTCGAAGTCGAGGGCGTCCGCCGTCAATGCCGGGTGATATGGCGCACGGAAAGGCGGATAGGCGTCCGGTTCGGCGACGCCAACGACAAGGCGAAGCCGGCATCCGTCCCGGGAGGCAAACCCCGTGACAGATAGCAGCGACCATTCGTCGATACGTCAGCGGTATGGAGCTTCGCGAATAGCAAAACCGGGACGCAATTCACCATGAACCAGACTTGGCTCGGCGATCTCATACGGCACTGGCGGGACGACGACGGCGCGACATACCGCACGTGGTTTCTGTGGGACGCGCGGATAAAGAACTTCCGGTCGATCAGGCGCGGACTTCAGGAGGTAGTGGCCGAGATCAAGGCCGATACGTTCGCAAATGCCTATCGCGGTTCGTCGCTCGAGACTGTTCTGGATTCGATTGCGGAGCAGCGGCAGGTCTTCAAGGGGGCCGACCACGCGTTCATGTGGAAGCCGAAGTTGAGAATTCCGGACATCTACGAAAATCGGGCCAACCAGATGGCGTTCGGAAGTTTCCTCGATACCTGCGTCTGCTGCAACACCGAGGAGCACGTCATCGAAGCGATCCGGACCCTTGACCGAGCGACCATCAAGGGGCTCGGTCCCGCGGCGGCAAATCTGCTGTACTTCCTGCATCCGACGATCGCGCCGCCATTCAACACCGCCATCGTTCGCGGCTACAACGCCCTGACGGGCGCCGATGTCAGGCTTGGCCGGTGGGAGCAGTACCTCGCCATGCGCCGGGGAATCCTGCCGCTGAACGCGGAATTTCGTAACCTGCTATCCAACGATCTGGGCGCAGTGGCGGGTTTCCTGTTCGATTGCGGGTCCGGTCGCTACCCGATCCCGGCGCGCAGCGGCACCGACGCGATCGACGCATGGAGAACCGATCTCGAGCAGATTCGGAACGAAACGGCAGCGGAAAGCAAGGCGGCCGCGGCCGCGCGAGAAGCGGACCACACGCACACGGAGATCCAAGGCTGGCTCCGGGATCTCGGAAGGGCTCTCGGATACAACGTTTGGATCGCCTCCAACGACGGGGCGCGATCCTATGAGGCCGGCCGTCTCCATGACGGGTGTCTTCGAGCGCTGCCTGGAACGATCGCGGCCGCCGCCGCCGCCGACACGATCAAGCTCATCGACGTGTTGTGGATCGGCGCCGACGGCGAGGTCGCCGCAGCCTTCGAAGTCGAACACACCACCAGCATCTATTCCGGTATCGTGCGGATGCTGGATCTCGCACTCGGCATCGCCGGCGGCTCCGCCAAGAACTTCTTCCTGGTTGCTCCCGACGATCGCGAGGCCGAGGTCCGCGCCCAGTTTGCTCGTCCTGCCTTCTCCCGCGTCTCCGGTCTGGATTTGCGGTATTTGGCCTATAGCGAGCTCCGCAATCACCGGCAATCGATCGCGCGTTTCGGCGAAGGACTCAAAGGCGTATTGGCCATCGCCCGACCGCTCGCGCCAGCCAGCGCGACTGCGTTCCACGCTGCTGGGCCGCACCCTCAGTCGTCTCCCGCCGTCGTCGATGCGGAAGATCGACCATGACCGGTCCTGAAGTCATCGAAGCGGCTCGGGACGCCATTTTGACGGTGGTCTTGATCTCCGCGCCCCTTCTGATTGCCGGGACGGTTGTTGGCATCGCCGTCTCATTGTTCCAAGCGCTCACACAGATTCAGGAAATGACGCTGATCTACGTGCCGAAGATCATCGCAACCTTCGTCATCTTCCTATTTGCGCTTCCGTTCATGGCGGACGCGTCGCAGCGGCAATTCATGCGGATGGTCGCGCATATCGCCGGCGTCGGCAAAATGGATGCGGGGCTACGGTGCCCGGCAACCGACATCGTCTTCTGCGGTTCAACGGACGTCGGTGGCGCGCGGAACGCAGGTCGCCACAATGGAGGAAAAGGATCATGAGCGAGTTCAGCAGACGAGGCGTCCTGAGCATGCTGAGCACCGTCCCGCTTTTCTCGAGAACCGCTTCAGGCGAAGCGACCGAGATTAGAGTTCACAAGGATCCGAGTTGCGCCTGTTGCTCGAGGTGGGTCGAACACCTCAAGGCTGCGGGTTTCGCAGTCAAGGTCGAGGAGGTGGATGATCTGGTCGTTGTCCGGAAGAGGCTTGGCGTACCGGCCGATCTCGCGGCGTGTCACACGGCGGAAGCTTCCGGATACGTCATCGAAGGCCATGTGCCGGCGTTAGCTATTCGCCGGTTGCTGGAGGAGCGACCTGTGGCGGTCGGGTTGGCGGTGCCGGGCATGCCGGTGGGGTCGCCAGGCATGGAAGGCGGCTCCCCGCGAAAGTACGAAGTCGTTCTGTTCGGAAAGGGCGATCGTCGCCCACTCATGCGCTTCCTCGGCACCCAAGAGACTGATTAGCGATGCGAGCCTGGATACCAAACGCTCCGATTGCTTTGAAAAGGTGCGCCGGCTTCCCGGTTGACCCACTGCTGCCATCGGGGAACTCGTCCCAAGCTGAAAACCTCGGATGCTGGGGGCAAACGCGGAGTTTCGCTCAAATTTCCAGGCTGGCCGTAACCGGATCGACCGCGTGAACGAATATCAGCATAAGACGGGGCCGTTCCCCATAGAAGAAGAACTTAAAGCCTTGATGCTTGCGAGTCAGGACGGTGACGCGGACGCTCACCAAAGATTGCTCAAGCGGTTGAGCCGTCATTTACGCGCTTATTATAAGGGGAAGTTGATAAGGGTGGGCCGGGGGGCGACGGAGGCCGAAGATCTGGTTCAGGAAGCGGTATTGGCGATCCACATCCAGCGACATACCTATAATCCGGAGGAGCCACTGACCCCATGGGTACACGCGATTGCCCGGTATAAGTTGATCGATTTCCTTCGGCGCACGCGAGCCTCGGTGGCCGATGTGCCGATCGATGAGGCCAACGAGATCACGGCGCATGATGACCATCTCAGCGCCGAAAGCAGCTTCGATGTCCTAAAGTTGCTGAATCGGTTGCCCGAGAAAATGCAATGCGCCATCCAGGCGGTTAAGATCGATGGACTGAGCGTAGCCGAGGCGGCACGGCGGTGTGGCATTTCGGAATCAGGCGTGAAAGTCAGCGTGCATCGTGGCCTTAAGGCGTTGGCGAGAGTGATCGCTCAGAGGACGGGAACATGAAGACCGACGAATTGATCACCGCTCTCAGCCTAGGTGTCGAGCCGGTCAATCGCCGGAGGGTGAACCGCACCATCGGTCTCGCCCTTGTGGTTGGGACGCTTGTGGCAGTTGTCGCAGTGCTTGTCGGACTGGGGGTTCGCGACGATCTCACGACGCCTCGCGCTGTGGTCTTCCTCCTGATGAAATTGGCATTCGCTCTTTCAACCGCAGGCGTAGCCTCCGTCTATCTGGCGCGAGCGGTCCGACCGGGTGGCGAGCGGAAGATCTCGGTTGGTCTTTTGGCGATACCGTTCGCCGCGATAATGCTGCTCGCTGCCGTCAGCCTCGGTCAAGCGCCAAGCTCGCACTGGGATAGGATGGTGCTGGGAAGCGAGTGGCTCGAATGCTTCTTGTCCATACCGATAATCGCGATCGTGCCCTTTGCGCTTGCCATCTGGGCGGCGCGAAGGGCAGCGCCAACCAATCTGGTCCGCGCCGGCGCTTTGAGCGGTCTTGTTGCCGGTGGGGTCAGTTCGGTCGCGTATGCGCTTCACTGTGCCGACGATTCGCTGCCTTTCGTTGCGGTCTGGTATGGCGGCACGATCGTGCTATGCACGCTGACCGGCGCAATCCTGGGGCCGCGTTTGTTGCGCTGGTGAAGGACACGCACACTTCACCTCGACGTGAGCATGTAACCGCCGGACGAATTGCTTCGAATTCATCATTAGAAGCGCAGTGAATGCGCTTCGCTCAAACAATGATGGAATCGACATGCTGGCGAAAGTCCTTCTTACGATCTCCTTTCTGACGGTGCTTTCAGCAACCGGCCAGGCAGGAA
This sequence comes from Bradyrhizobiaceae bacterium, assembly GCA_003963435.1. GTDB lineage: Bacteria > Pseudomonadota > Alphaproteobacteria > Rhizobiales > Xanthobacteraceae > Bradyrhizobium. The sequence continues at coordinate 52,177 of RXJC01000050.1, forward strand.
CCACCATTTCGGACAAGCGATATTGGCCGAACGAAGCTAGGCAGTCCGCGCAAAACCGGGCTGATGTCTTGCGGCCTGACCCCAATTCTGCATTCGCACGTGATCGGGCAGGGGAGCAGTTTTGGCCCGTGACCGATCCGACGACCAGGTGGCGCTACCAAGGCGGTCCGAAAGGCCGCTAATTCGCGGCCTTAACATGATGACGTCGGCAGGGCGAGAGAACGAAAGAGTCCTCAAATCGGCTTTTGCGACAAGCGATGTGCGCCAGATCTGCAGGGCCGTCGATGCGGCGGTAGTTCGAGGCGGCATCGCCAAAGTTGCCGAACGCGCGAGGGTCGATCGAACGACCATTTACCGGGCGTTTCGCCGCGAGAACCGTCCGGCTGGATACTATGGTTAACCTGCCATTCTCAGTGAAGCGTGCCAAAGCGCTTGCGCGCCAAAGCTTCCGCTCCGCCAGCTCTGGTGAAGCGCCGTCACGTGCTCATTGCTTTCACGATTTGGAGCCGAGTCCGCAGTCCTTCGACTTCTCGCGGGGATGTCCTGTCGTCGGCAGGGAGCATCGGTGGGTAACTTTCAAAGGCGAGTGCGACCGTTCCCTCGCGATTGACCCCGCTTAGCGTCCTACAGGGCTCGCTGTCGACGAGAGGCGGCGCTTTAGAACCGTCATCGAGTGCTTCACAGAGCCTGCTTTCCGACTTTTAGCATAGCGTTTTCGTGAAGGAACCGGGGTTTTCTTCGCCGGCGTGCCGTGGGATACTAGATCATGGATTTTCGTCGGTTATTCAATGCTGTGTTTGCGGTCCTGATAGCCGTAGGCTTGGTGCTGGCGCCCTTCACGGTGCCGCCGGCCGCTGCTTATCCGCAGGTAGCCGACACTATGGCCATGTCGATGGCCGGCGACATGCCCTGCTGTCCGGACGAACAGACGAACAACGGTTGCCAGGACTGTCCGCTCATCGCGATGTGCGGATTGAAGACGGCGCAGGCCGGCCCATCCTCGACCGAGGCATTGCCGCTGCGCCACGCCAATCGAACGCAGCATTCGTTCATGGACGATGCGCCCGCCGCCGGGCTCGTGCGTCCGCCTCCCGACCATCCCCCTCGAGCCTGATCGGAGCGGCGCTTAGCGCCCTCTGCTGCCGCGCGCGTTGAGCGTGCGGCGCTTCATGCCGCTTTCGCGGCAGATCCAGGACAATCGAGGAATCAAAAAATGAAGACGTTCACCTACGCGCGCGCCGTCCGGGCGGCGCTGATCGCTGCTGCAATCGGCTCAAGCACGGCCGCTTTCGCGGACATCAAGGACTACACGTTCGAGCTGGTCAGTCAGACGGTAGAAGCTGGCCCCGACAAGGTCATCACGGTTCGGCTGATGAATACCAGGACCGGCAAGCCGATCCCGAATGCGGTGATCTTCGCGACCCGCCTGGACATGGCTCCGGACGGCATGCAGGAGATGGCCACCAAGATCGCGCCGGTACCGGGCGCCGAGCCAGGAACCTACAAGTTCAAGGCGGGCTTCGGCATGGCCGGTCGCTGGCAGCTATCGCTCGGCGCCAAGGTCCAGGGCGAGACTGGCACCGTCGAGGACAAGCTCGTCATCACGGCGCAGAAATGAGCCGCGCCCTCATCGTAGGTGCCGCCGCCGCGTCGATCGTGGCGGCCGGCGCCGGCCTCTTCGTCGCCGGCCGGCAGCGGCCCCCGGCGCCGGCCATCGCCATGGTGGTCCCCGCAGCGGCCGAGGACCGTCGGGGCCCGATCTATTTCCAAGATCCGGACGGCAAGCCGTCGTACTCGCTTGTACCGAGGAAGACGCCCGACGGTCGCGACTACCGGGCCGTGCCCGCCGGAGCTGACATCAGCTTCGACGATGACACTCCGTCGGTAATGCCGCCGACGACAGCTGCGGCTGGCGGCTCCGGAGACCGCCGGATCAAATACTACCGCAACCCGATGGGGCTTCCCGACACGTCGCCGGTGCCGAAGAAGGACTCCATGGGGATGGACTATATCCCGGTCTACGAAGGCGACGATACCGACGACGGGTCCGTCAAGCTGTCTGCTGGGAAGATTCAGCGCACAGGCGTCAAGTCCGAACCCGCCGCGGCCCGCGTGATCCGGCCGATCATCAGGGCTCCGGGCACGATCCAGCTCGACGAACGTCGTGTCTCGGTGATCGCGATGCGCGCGGAAACCTATCTGCAGTCGGTCGCCGACGTTACCACCGGCACCACCGTAAAGAAGGGCCAGCCCCTGATGCAGATCTATAGTCCGGCGGTTGCCAGCGCTGCCGCCGAATACGTGACGACCATGACGTCCAGGACCACGGCGGGCGAGCCCTCCTACGGACGCGGCTCTCGGCAGCGGCTCACCAACCTCGACGTACCCGACGCGGTGATCTCCGAGATCGAAAAGACAAAGGTTGTGCCGGTGAGCGTCGAGTGGTCGGCTCCGCGCGACGGCATCGTCCTGGAACGCAACGCGGTCCAAGGCATGCGCGCGCAACCGGGCGACGTGCTCTTCCGAGTCGCCGACACGTCTGTCGTATGGGCGATGATCGACGTGGCCGAGCGCGATCTCGGCTCGCTTGCGGTCGGGCAACCCGTTTCCGTCCGCGCGCGAGGTTTCCAGGGGCGGGACTTTTCCGGAAAGGTCTCCGTCGTCTATCCGCTGGTGAATCGAGAAACCCGCACCGCCCGGGTCCGGGTCGAACTCGCCAATGCCGACCTCGCTCTGCTGCCGGATATGTATGTCGATGCCGAGATCGATACCGGAAGTCCAAAGCCCGTCGTTTCCGTCCCAGAGAGTTCGGTCATGGACACCGGATTCCGACAGGCGGTCATGGTGGACAAGGGGGAGGGGCGGTTCGAGCCGCGCGAGGTCAAGGTTGGCAGGCGTGGTGGCGGCTTCGTCGAGATCCGCAGTGGGCTTGAAGACGGCGAACCGGTCGTCGTTTCGGCGAACTTCCTCATCGATGCCGAGAGCAACTTGAAGGCGGCGCTGAAGGGCTTTGCCGAGGGGGCGCAGCAGTGATCGCCCGCCTCATCTCCTGGTCGGCCCGCAACCTGCTGCTGGTGCTGTTCGGCGCCGGCTTCGCCGCGGCGGCCGGCGTCTACGCGTTGGTCCACCTCCCGCTCGACGCCATTCCCGACCTCTCCGACACCCAGGTCATCGTCTACACCGAGTACCCCGGCCAGGCGCCCCAGGTCATCGAGGACCAGGTCACGTACCCTCTGACGACGGCCATGCTGACGGTACCGAAGTCGAAGGTGGTCCGAGGCTTCTCGTTCTTCGGCGTGTCGTTCGTCTATGTGATCTTCGAGGACGGCACCGACATTTACTGGGCACGCTCACGCGTGCTGGAATTCCTCAATGGCGCCGCGTCCCGCCTGCCGGCCGGCGTCACCCCGACCATGGGCCCTGACGCGACCGGCGTCGGCTGGGTCTACCAGTACGCCGTGATGTCGAAGGAGTTGAACCTTTCCGACACGCGCGCCATCCAGGATTGGAACCTGAAATTCGCCCTCGCCAAGGCCGAGGGCGTCGCCGAGGTCGCGAGCGTCGGCGGTTTCGTCAAGCAGTACAACGTGATCCTCGATCCGCAGCGAATGCGCGACCTCGGCATCACCATGCCAAAGATGCGCGACGCGATCCGGGCCAGCAACGCCGATGTCGGCGGCCGCACGGTGGAGCTATCCGAGTTCGAATATGTCATCCGCGGCAAGGGCTACCTGAAGGGCATCAACGACCTCGGCAACATCGTCCTGAAGACCAATGGCGGCACGCCGGTCCTGCTGCGCGACGTCGCCCGGGTCGAACTGGGTCCCGACGAGCGGCGCGGCATCACCGAATTGAACGGCGAGGGAGAGGTCGCCAGCGGCATCGTGCTGCAGCGCTTCGGGGTCAACGCGCTCGACGTGATTGAGAACGTCAAAAGGCGATTCAAGGAGATCGCCTCCAGCCTGCCGAAGTCAGTCGAGATCGTCCCGGTCTATGACCGCTCCAACCTGATCTACGCCGCCATCGACACGCTCAAGCGCACCCTTTTGGAGGAGAGCGCGGTGGTCGCGCTGGTATGCATGGTGTTCCTGCTGCACTTCCGCAGCGCCCTGGTGGCGATCCTGATGCTTCCGGTCGGCGTGCTGATGGCGTTCGCGGCCATGAAGCTGCTGGGCTTGGGCTCCAACATCATGAGCCTCGGCGGCATCGCGATCGCGATCGGCGCCATGGTCGATGCGGCAATCGTCATGATCGAGAACGCCCACAAGCACCTCGAACGGGCGGAGCCGGGCAAATCGCGCATCGACATCCTGATCGAGGCCGCCTCCGAAGTGGGGCCGGCGCTGTTCTTCAGCCTCCTGATCATCACCGTGTCGTTCATGCCGATCTTCACGCTGGAGTCGCAAGAAGGGCGGCTTTTCAGCCCGCTTGCGTTCACCAAGACCTTCTCGATGGCGGCCGCCGCGCTGCTGTCGATAACGCTGGTCCCGGCGCTGATGATAATCTTCGTCCGGGGCCGGATCGTTCCGGAACACCGGAACCCGATCAACCGCTTTCTGATCTGGATCTACCGACCGTTAATCAAGGGCGTCATGCGCGCTAAGTCGATCGTGATCGTGATCGCGCTCGCCATGCTCGCGGTCAGCGTCTGGCCAGCGCGCCAGCTCGGTACCGAATTCATGCCTAACCTGAACGAGGGCACGTTGCTCTACATGCCGACCACGCTGCCGGGCATTTCGGTCACCAAAGCCGGCGAACTGATGCAGACCCAGGACCGGATCATCCGGTCGTTTCCGGAGGTCGCATCGGTCTACGGCAAGGCGGGGCGCGCAGCGACTGCGACAGACCCGGCGCCGTCCGAGATGTTCGAGACGGTAGTCAATCTGAAGCCGAAAGAGGAGTGGCGGCCCGGCTTGACGATCGACGGACTGATCGCCGCGATGGACAAGGAGCTGCAGTTTCCGGGCGTTTCAAATGCCTGGACCATGCCGATCAAGGCCAGGATCGACATGCTGTCGACCGGCATCCGGACGCCGGTCGGGGTCAAGGTGATCGGCACGGACCTGGTCGAGATCGACAGGCTCGCCAAACGGATCGAGCAGGTACTCAAGGTCGTGCCGGGGACGTCTTCCGCCTACGCAGAACGCGGCATCGGCGGCTACTATCTCGACGTCACTCCCGACCGCGAGGCCATGGCGCGCTATGGCATCATGATCCAGGACGTCCAGGACACGATCGCGACGGCGCTCGGCGGCCAGGCCGTGACTACGACGGTCGAGGGGCGGCAGCGCTTCACAGTGAACATGCGATACCCGCGCGATCTCAGGGACAATCCGCAGGCAATCGCCAACGACGTGCTGGTGCCGATGCCCTCCGGCGGCGCCGTCCCATTGGGCGAGGTCGCCAAGGTCACGCCGGCGCGCGGGCCGACCTCGATCCGGACCGAGAATGGGCAGTTGGCGACCTACATCTATGTCGACATCCGCGACCGCGACCTCGGCGGCTACGTCGCCGAGGCGCAGCGCGCCGTCGCGGCCAGCATTCAATTTCCGCCGGGCTACTACGTGATGTGGAGCGGCCAGTACGAATACCTGGAGCGCGCCACAGCCAGGTTGAAGATCGTCGTCCCGGTGACGCTGCTGATCATTTTCCTGCTGCTTTACCTGAACTTCCGCTCGATCACCGAGGCGATGATCGTCATGTTGTCGCTGCCGTTCGCGCTGGTCGGGGGCCTGTGGCTGATGTGGTGGCTCGGCTTCAACCTGTCGGTCGCCGTCGCCGTCGGCTTCATCGCGCTCGCCGGCGTCGCCGCCGAGACCGGCGTCGTGATGCTGATCTACCTGAACCACGCGCTGGCGGATGTCAGGTCTCGGACGGAAGCCGAGGGCCGGCCGCTAACTCGCGGCGACCTCTACGACGCCGTCATGGAGGGCGCGGTGGAGCGGGTTCGGCCGAAGATGATGACGGTGGTGGCCATCATGGCGGGCCTGCTGCCGATTATGTGGAGCACCGGGACCGGCTCGGAGATCATGCAGCGCATTGCGGTGCCGATGATCGGCGGTATGATCTCGTCGACGCTGCTGACGTTGATCGTGATCCCAGCGATCTTCGCCATCGTCAAAGGCATCGGATTGGCGTCCGAATACGACAACGGTGCCGGTCGGCCGCCGACGCGCACCAAGACGACGTTCCAAAGCGTACGTGTTGCGGAGCCCGCGGAATGAGGCGGCTTATCGGATTTCCAATGAGCTCATTGTCAGGCTCCTCGCCACCTTGCCGATGGTCACACGCGTTCCAGATCCCGCTCCGACCGCAGCTCTTGAGCCGATCGCGCGCCTCGCGCTTAGCAAATCCAGTCGTGTAGTTGGAAATCGCGTTGGATAAGCCACCGATTTCCACGAAAGTGTGTCAGCGATCGTCGCGTCCTAGCTGTTGCGTTAGCGTGCGGGGGGCCGACATCGGCACGTCGCGGTCAATTCACACCTGTCCGCGCGACCGGAGCGAACTCTGGTCGCGCGTGATTGGGAGGGCGCCAGGCGCCTGGCTACTTGTCGGCGTGCTGCCAATGGGCCGTGACATCGGCGCCTGACTTGTTCAGGTGCACGTGCTGGTCGACGTGATCGACCCAATCGGTCGGGATGAAATGGTGATGCTGGCCGTCGGGCGAGCTCTGCTTCGTGAGCTTGATCTTGTCGGGGCCGTCGAGATGATCGACCTTGCCGACCGTCTTCTTGTCCGACGAGATGACGTCCATGTGTTCCTTGATCTGTGAGGTGTCGGTCATTTGGAATCTCCTTGGGTGTGGAAACATGGAACTCGCGACGCCAAGTAAGGTTGCTTGCCGGCGATGCCTTAAGGCCGGCGGATCATGTCCGTTATGGGGCTTCTGGCGGTGCTTGCCCCTGCGGTGACGGTAACGGGGGTCCTTTTGCACCGTACATTCCCGAACAACCACTCGCTTACACTGGTCGGTCCCGTCGGCGTGGCGGCGACAGTGATCGCACGTGCGCATGTTTCTTTGCAATTGAAGCGATGTCGGGTGACAGGAACCAAGAAAAACTGGTTGAAAATACGTTATACTGTTGCAGGTCGACTCGACCTTTGCGACCATGCTACATACCGATTGCAAACAAGCGAGTAGCCGGCCTGACCTTCTCCGCCACAAAACATGGAACACGCCGCCTGCGCGCTCCGCGCGGGATCGCGGCCGTATTCCTGATCGTGGCGTATCTCCTGTCTGGCGCGCTGCACGAATTTCTCGACATGGACGTGACGGCACCGGGCGGCGGAAGGTTCGTCGTAGTGATGTCATCGACGAAGGACTCGGACACCTCCGGAAAGACCGCTGTGGCCGAACACCACTGCCACGGCTGCTTCTCGGTTTCGGTGCCGGCCCCGGTGCCGGCTTCCGTCGCGATCGAGCCCAAGGTCGCCGTGATCCCGACGCCGCTTTCCGGCAACTCCGATCTTGTTCGTGGGATCGACACACCTCCACCAAAAATCCTGACCTGAACGCATTCGCCGGGCGCGTTGGCGCCCTGATTCCGTCGTTCGTCGGGTAATTTCCATGTTCTCCAAGGCCGCCGCGCGTTTTGCGTGGGCGATGGCATTGCTGGTCAGCCCGTGGCTGACGGTGGTGTCGCATTCGCAGACCCTAACGTTGGGGACCGCGCTTCAACGCGCGCTCACCGCCAGTCCCCGCCTGACCGCCGCCGAGCGCGACGTCGGCATCGCCACGGGCCAACGCATCCAGGCGGGAGCCCTGATCAATCCCGAAGTTTCGTACGAACAGGACAATTCGTTCGGTTCCGGAATCTACCGGGGCACGAAGGCGGCCGAGACCACGCTGCAGATAAGCCAGTTGTTCGAGCTTTTCGGTAAGCGCGAGGCGCGCGTCGCGGTCGGCCAGGCCGGCGTCGAGACCGCCGCCATCCAGCGGCAGGCGATCAGGTTGGAGGTCCTGTCGGACACCGCCGTCGCCTTCCTGAGCGTGCTCGGTCTGCAGCGACGGATCCAGATCCTCGACGAACAGGTCGCCGCCATCGACAAGATCACCCCGTTGCTGCAGCGCCGCGTCGACGCAGGTGCCTCGTCTCCTGCTGAGACCGGCAGGGCCGAGGTCGCATCCGCCCTGGTGAAGGCCGACCGCGAGCGGCTGAAAGCGGCGCTCGCCAGCGCCAGACGCGAACTGGCGGTGTTGATGGGCGGTACCACGCCGAACTTCTCGACCGTCTCCGGACGATTGGACGCGACCGGCCGCCCTCCGTCGTTCAAGGCCGTCGTGGCGGCGATCGACGCCAACCCGCAATTGGTGCGCTGGACCGCGGTCTACGCGCAGCGCAACGCCGAGCTTCTGCTTGCGAGGCTGAGGCCGTATCCGGACGTGCGGGTCGCCGGCGGGTGGCGCCATTTCAACGAGACCAACGACGACGCGGTCCGGCTTACGGTTTCCGTCCCCATCCCCGTCTTCGACCAGAACCAGGGCAACATCCTTTCCGCGCAGGAGAGCCTCGCGAAGACCAAGGCCGAGCGCGATGCGAATCGCAACACGCTGATCGTGCTCGCCGGCCGCGCCTACGACTCGCTGCAGGGCGCGCTGCGCGAACTGGAAGTGTTGCGCGGCTCCGCGATTCCGAAGTCCCGGCAGGCTGCCGACGCCATCGCCGAGGGTTATGGGCAAGGGCGCTTCTCGCTGCTCGAGGTGCTGGACGCGCAGTCTAGCGTCGCCCAGGCGCGGCTGCGCGAGCAGGAGGCCCAGCAGAACTTCCACGTCGCCGTCGCCACCATCGAGGGGCTCGTCGGAAATCCGTTCGCACTGGCGCGGGAGAGCGCACGATGAAGAAATCCACGATGATCGTCGGCGCCTTCGCGGTCCTGGCGATCGCAGGCGTCGGCTACCGCATGATGGGACCGGCGAAATCCGGCGCGCCCGCGGCGCAGGCCGAGCAGAAGGGGGACAAACCCGCAAAGGATCACGTTGAGCAGGATGAGCACGGCGCCGACCGCATCGTGATCAGCGACGTCAAGCTCGCGGCCGCCGGCGCGGTGCTCGCCGAAGCCGGAAGCGTCACGTTGAGCGATACACTCCAGTTTAACGGCGCCCTGCGGGCCAACCAGGAGGCGGTGGTCCAGGTCACGCCGCGCTTTCCGGGGATCGTGCGCGGCATCCGCAAGCGGATCGGCGACACGGTCGCCAAGGACGACCAGCTTGCGTCGATCGAAAGCAACCAGAGCCTAACCGTCTACGACCTCAAGGCGCCGATCGGCGGCACCGTGATCGACCGACAAATTTCGCTCGGCGAATACGCGTCCGAACAGAAGCCGGCCTTCGTCGTCGCAGACCTCTCGACGATCTGGGTCGACCTGTCGATCTACCGTCAGGACCTGAAGCGCGTCCGGATGGGCGACGAGGTGTTGATCGACCCCGACGACGGGGGAGGCGAAATCAAGGGCAGCGTTTCCTACGTGGCGCCCATAGGTTCTAGCGATACCCAGACGGCGGTCGCCCGGATCGTGCTGCCGAACGCGGACGGCCGCCTGCGTCCGGGACTGTTCGTCTCGGCGCGACTGGTGCTCGCGAAGCGCAGCGTGCCCGTCGCCGTGCGCGTCGGCGCGATCCAGACGCTGGAGAACAAGACCGTCGTGTTCGTGCGCGAAGGCGGGGACAAGATCGAGGCGCGGCCCGTGGAGCTCGGGGAATCCGATCCGAAATTCGTCGAGATCAAGGCCGGTCTGTCGGCGGGAGAGCACTACGTGGCGGAGAACAGCTTCGTGGTTAAGGCGGAGATGGGCAAGGGGGAGGCCGCGCATGATTGACGCCGTCCTTGCGTTCTCGATCCGCCAGCGTTGGCTGGTGATGCTGTTCGTGCTGGCGGCCGGCGCCTTCGGCGCCTGGAATTTCACCAGGCTGCCGATCGACGCGGTGCCCGACATCACCAACGTCCAGGTCCAGATAAACACGCGCGCACCGGGCTATTCGCCGCTGGAGACCGAGCAGCGCATCACGTTCCCGGTCGAGACGTCGATGGGGGGCCTGCCGAAGCTCGAATACACCAGATCGACGTCCCGTTACGGCCTGAGCCAGGTCACCGTGGTGTTCCGGGACGGGACCGACATCTACTTCGCACGCCAGCTCGTCAACGAGCGCATCCAGCAGGTCAAGGACCAGTTGCCGGCGGGCGTCGAGGTCGCGATGGGTCCGGTGTCGACCGGTCTCGGCGAGATATTCATGTACACGGTGGAAGCCAAAGACGGCGCGAAGGCGCCGGGCGGTGGCGAATTCTCGCCGAGCGACCTGCGGACGATTCAGGACTGGATCGTGAAGCCGCAGCTACGGAACGTGCCGGGCGTCGTGGAGGTCAACACCATCGGCGGGTTCGAGCGGCAATTCCACGTGTTGCCGGACCCCGGCAGGCTGATGGCCTACAAGCTCGGCTTCCGCGAAGTGATGACCGCGCTCGCCGCCAACAACGCCAACGTCGGCGCCGGCTACATCGAGCGCAATGGAGAACAGTATCTCGTCCGGACGCCGGGCCAGGTCGCCAACATCGCCGAGATCCAAGACATCGTGATCGGATCGCGCGGTGGGATCCCGGTCCGGATCCGCGATGTCGCCGAGGTCAAGGAGGGCAAGGACCTCCGGACGGGTGCGGCGACGCTGGACGGCAAGGAGACCGTGCTCGGCACGGCGATGCTCTTGATCGGAGAGAACAGCCGCTCGGTGGCGCAGCGCGTCGCAGCCAAGCTCGCCGACATCGGAAAATCCCTTCCGGAAGGCGTGATCGCGCGGACGGTCTACGACCGCACCCACCTGGTCGAAGCCACCGTTAGAACCGTCGAGAAGAACCTGGTCGAGGGCGCGCTCCTGGTCATCGTGGTGCTGTTCCTGATCCTGGGCAATATCCGTGCTGCGATCGTGACGGCCTTCGTGATCCCGCTGGCGATGCTCTTCACCATCAGCGGCATGGTCGAAGCGAAGGTCAGCGCCAACCTGATGAGTCTGGGCGCCATCGACTTCGGCATCATCATCGACGGCGCGGTGATCATCGTCGAGAACTGTCTCCGGCTGCTGGCCGAAGAACAACACAAGAGGGGGCGGCTGCTGTCGCTCAAGGAGCGGCTCGAGACGATCCTCGAAGGCTCGCGCGAGGTGATCAAGCCGAGCCTGTTCGGCACCATGATCATCGCGGTCGTATATTTGCCGGTACTCACGCTCACGGGCGTCGAGGGCAAGATGTTCACGCCGATGGCGCTGACGGTGCTGATGGCGCTGCTGGGCGCTGCCATCTTCTCCGTGACGTTCGTCCCGGCGGCGGTCGCCATCGTCGTCACCGGCAAGGTCTCCGAAAAGGAGAACATCTTCATGCGTGGGGCGAAGCGGGTCTACGTGCCGCTGCTCGACGGAGCGATCCGGTACCGCAGGCTCGTGGCGTTCGGCGCCGTCGCCATCGTTCTGGCGAGCGGGTTCGCCGCGACGCGGATGGGCGGCGAATTCATTCCGTCGCTGGACGAGGGAGACGTGGCCGTCGCCGCGATCCGCATCCCCGGAACCAGCCTGACCCAGTCGCTGGATCTGCAGATGGCATTGGAGAAGCGCGTCAGGAAGATCCCCGAAGTCAGGGACTTTTTCGCGCGGACCGGTACCGCCGAGGTTGCAACCGACGCGATGCCGCCGTCGATGTCCGACGGTTACGTCATGCTGAAGGCGCGGGAGGAGTGGCCCGATCCGAAGAAGCCGAAGTCCGAAGTGGTGGAGGAGATCGAGAAGGCGGCGAACGAGATTCCCGGCAGCAACTACGAAATCTCGCAGCCGATCCAGTTGCGGGTCAACGAACTGATCTCGGGTGTCCGCAGCGACGTCGGCATCAAGATATTCGGCGACGACCTGGACATCCTTCAGGGAGCGGCGAAGCAGGTGGACGGTGCGATCCGCGGCATCCGCGGCGCCACCGACGTGAAGACCGAACAGGTCTCCGGACTGCCGATCCTGACGGTGAAGCTCGACCGCCAGGCGCTGTCGCGCTATGGCCTCAGCGTCGGCGGCGTGCAGAACGTCGTCGAGATCGCGATCGGCGGTAAGGGCGTCGGCAAGTTGTTCGAGGGGGACCGCCGCTTCGACATCGTGGTCCGGCTTCCGGAAAGCCTCCGCGGCCGACCGGAAGCGATCCGCGCCATCTCCATTCCGCTGCCACCCGCCGAGGACGCCACGGTAGGGGTCACGAAGACGGCCTGGTCCGGCTCGCCGGCGGCCCAGATGCGGTATGTGCCGCTGTCCTCCGTGGCGTCGATCGAGGTCGCTCCGGGTCCGAACCAGATCAGCCGCGAGAACGGCAAGCGGCGCATCGTCGTCAGCGCCAACGTCCGCGAGCGGGATCTCGGGTCGTTCGTCGCCGACGCGCAGCAGGCGGTCGCGGAGAAGGTCAAGCTGCCGGCTGGCTACTGGATCGGTTGGGGTGGGCAGTTCGAGCAGCTCGTTTCGGCCACCAAGCGGCTGACCATCGTGGTCCCGGTGGCGCTGCTGCTGGTGCTGTTGCTGCTGTTCATGAGCTTCGGGTCGGTGGCGGACGCGCTGCTGGTCTTCAGCGGCGTGCCGCTGGCCCTGACAGGCGGGGTGCTGGCGCTGCTGCTGCGCGGCATTCCGCTCTCGATCAGTGCCGGCGTCGGCTTCATCGCACTGTCCGGCGTCGCGGTCCTCAACGGCCTCGTCATCATCGAGTTCATCGAGCGGCTGCGGCGGGAGGGAAAGTCGGTGTTCGATGCCGTGCACCAGGGCGCGTCGACCCGGCTGAGGCCGGTCCTGATGACGGCGCTCGTCGCCTCGCTCGGTTTTGTCCCGATGGCGATCGCGACAGAAGCGGGTGCCGAGGTGCAGCGGCCGCTGGCGACTGTCGTGATCGGCGGCGTCATCTCGTCGACCATCCTGACGCTGCTGGTGCTGCCGGCGCTCTACATCCTGTTCCGCAAGGATTCCAAGCCGGCGCGGGCGGATGAGGCGTCCGCAGCAGAACTCTCTCCGAGGGCGGGTTGATCGATGCCGGAAACCATTCGAAAGACCAGGTTCGGCGTGCAGGGGATGGATTGCGCCGGGTGCGCGATCAAGATCGAGAACGCGCTGCGGCGGATGCCCGGCGTCACGGAGGTGAGCGTCTCCGTCGCCGGCGGCGCGGTCACGGTCGAACACGATCGACCGAATACGGAGGCGATGAGAAGTCAGATAGCCGGGCTCGGTTACACCGTCGTGGACCCGGAGGAGGACCGCTCCAAGCACGTAGGCCATCATTACGGCGTGAAGGGATCCGCGCACGAAGGGGACGACGTCGGCCATTCCCACATTCACGACGACGGCCCCGCGGACAAGAACTGGTGGCAGACCAGCAAGGGCGATGCAACGATCGCGTCCGGAGCCGCTATTGCAGTCGCCTTCGTGCTGGGAAGAGCCATTCCGGCCATCGAACAATGGGCGTTCCTTGTGGCCATGCTGATCGGCCTTGTCCCGATCGCCAAGCGCGCGTTGTCCGCGGCGATGGCGGGCACGCCGTTCTCGATCGAGATGCTGATGACGATCGCTGCCGTCGGTGCGGTCTTCATCGGCGCGACGGAGGAGGCGGCAACGGTGGTCTTCCTGTTCCTGATCGGTGAACTGCTCGAGGGTGTCGCCGCCCGCAAGGCGCGCTCAAGCATCCAGGACCTGACAAAGCTGGTCCCGAAGACGGCCCGGCTCGAGGACGATGATGGCCAGGTCCACGAGGTGGACGCCGACACGCTCACGGTCGGCGCCATGATCCAGGTCCGTCCCGGCGACCGGATCCCCGCCGACGGCGTCATCGTCTCCGGAGAGAGTTCGATCGACGAAGCGCCCGTCACCGGCGAAAGCACCCCCGTCCGGAAGGGCCGCGACGAGAGCCTGTTCGCCGGCACCGTCAACGGAGACGGCCTGCTCAGGGTGCGTGTGACGGCCGCTGCGTCGGACAACACGATCGCCCGCGTGGTCAAGCTGGTCGAGGAGGCGCAGGAATCGAAAGCGCCGACCGAGCGCTTCGTCGACCGGTTTTCGCGGTACTACACGCCCGGCGTGGTCGCCGTGGCCGCCTTGGTGGCTATCGTTCCGCCGCTGCTGTTCGGCGGCGCATGGAACGGCTGGATCTATCGGGGCCTCGCCATCCTGCTGATCGGGTGCCCATGCGCCCTGGTCATCTCGGTGCCGGCGGCAATCGCCGCCAGCCTGTCGGCCGGCGCCCGCCGGGGTCTGCTCCTGAAGGGGGGCGCCGTTCTCGAACAGATCGGTAAGATCACCATCGCCTGCTTCGACAAGACGGGCACGCTCACCGCGGGCAAGCCTCAGGTGACGGACGTGATCGGGTTCGACCGAAGCGAGGGAGACGTCCTGCGTTTCGCCGCTGCGCTCGAAACCGGATCCAACCATCCGCTCGCGAACGCGATCCTGGCCAGGGCAGCGGAGCTGCAGATCTGGGTGCCGCCGACGTCCAACGCCACTGCCATCGGCGGCAAGGGCGTCCAAGCCACGGTAGAGGGCGTCAAGATATTCCTCGGCTCGCCAAAGGCGGCCGCTGAGTTCACGTCCGTCACTTCAGACCAGGAGGCGCTCGTTTCTCGCCTCAACGACGAGGGCAAGACGGTCGCCCTGCTGGTCATGGACGACAGGCTCGCCGGCGCAATCGCCATGCGTGACGAAGCGCGTCCGGATGCAAGGAAGGGCCTTAAGCTGCTGACGGATGCGGGGATCCGCACGGTGATGCTGACCGGCGACAACCGCCGGACCGCGAATGCGATCGGTCGGCAACTCGGCATCGACGTCGAGGCGGAACTGCTGCCGGAGGACAAGCAGCGGATCGTCGGCCAGTTCCAGAAGGCCGGCTGGTCGGTCGCCAAGATCGGCGACGGCATCAACGATGCACCGGCGCTCGCCGCCGCCGAAGTCGGCATCGCCATGGGCGGCGGCACCGACGTCGCGCTGGAGACCGCCGACGCCGCCGTGCTGCACGGACGCGTGTCCGATGTCGCCGCCATGGTCGACCTGTCCAAGCGGACCATGGCGAATATCCGACAGAACATCGCGGTCGCGCTCGGCCTGAAGGCGGTCTTTCTGATCACCACGGTGATCGGGCTGACCGGTCTCTGGCCGGCGATCCTCGCCGACACCGGCGCCACCGTGCTGGTGACCCTGAACGCGCTGCGCCTGCTGAAGCCACCCGCGACATGAATGCCATCCATCATCCGAAAACGACCAACGGAAGGACCACCCCATGGGCTTCGATCAATACCACGAACCGCCGGAAGAACTCTCGCAGGAGACCCGTACATTCGCCCGCATGATCACGTCGCTGATCGAGGAAGCGGAAGCGATCGGCTGGTACGAACAGCGGATCTCGGTGGAGAAGGACAAGGACGCCAAGGCGATCATGGAGAACGCGCAGAAGGAGGAATTCAAGCACTTCGGGATGAATCTCGAATTTCTCCTGCGTAAGAAGGCCGACTGGCGCACCGAGCTCAAGGGCATCCTCTTCACGAAGGGGGACATCGTGGAGCTCGGCGAAGCGGCCGAGAAAAAGGTCGACTAGGCATGTCCCGCCGGGAGGCCATGGTGGAAGACAAACACATACTGCGCCGAATCCGCATCCTGAAGGCCGGGAGGATCTCGTTCGGCGGATCTGCGATCTCCTGCACGGTCCGCAACCTGACGAGGTCGGGCGCCATGCTGGATGTCGCCAGCCCGCTGGGCGTGCCGCGAGTGTTCACGCTGGTCATCCCGTCCGACGACATCCGTCATGAATGCCGCATCGTCTGGATCCGGGAAAAACGTCTCGGCGTGTCTTTCGTGCAGGTGACATCATGAAGCGGGCAGAATTGGCTGAGGGACCAGGTCGGCGAGCATCGGCCCGTCCGGAATCACCGGTGCAGTACAAACGCGGTCCGAAGAGCCGCGCGAAGGTCGGAACGGTGTCGTGCGCGGGCTCGTCGATCTCCTGCACGGTACGCAGCCAGACGAAGTCAGGCGCCACCCTGAAATTGTTGATCGGCCCGCTCGGCGTGCCGAAACTGGTGATCCCGTCCGACCATGTCCGCAATGAATGTCGGATCCTATGGGTGAAGGACAAGCGTAGGTGCGTCTCGTTCTTCCAGGACGGTGAGTTCTGATGAAGCAGATGCAAGGAGGAACCTGATGTCCCGCTACTTTATGGTTCTCATGATCTGCCTTGCGGCCTCCGCCGCGACGGCCCGTGCTGCGGGTCAGGCGCAAGGCCAATTGATGCCGTTGCATTCCGGACAGTTCGACCGGCTGCCGCCGGCCATCCGCACCACGTTGGAGTCGGCCAAGCGCGTATGCGGTGACGAATACATCAGCGTACGTAATGGATTCTTGCGACATCTTCAGGGCGCGTCGGGAGAAGAATTCACGGCCGTGCATTTCGACCGGATCGGGTGCACGGACCGACAGAAGCTTTGTTCGCCCGGCGGCTGTCTCCACCGCATATTCGTGAACCGGGCCGGATCGCAGCGGGAGGTCTGGCGCGGAAAAGCCTTCGAGGTCGACATGTCGATCGTCGCCGGCATTTTCACGATCGAAGTGCACTGCGGCGATTTCGATCACGGCTGCTGCAGGCGACTTGCCTGGAACGGAAGCAGGTTCGTGCAAGAAAGAACCGGAAAGAGACCGCCAGAATGACGTCATCGATCATCGCGCATCTCCACTTCGGGGGCGCGGACCTTAGCTTCCGCAAGAAATTCCGGTTGTTCTTCACCGTCGCGGTGGTCGTGCTCGCGCTCGGCTGCGTCAAGGTGGCCGTGCACTACTACGGTCTCGAGATACTCGAACTCAATAGCCTGCTGACGAGCGGAATCGGCGGCGCGATCTTCATCATCGGCTTCCTGCTTTCCAGCGTGCTCGCAGACTACAAGGAAGCGGAGCGTATCCCGGCGGACATCCGGACCTCGATAGAAGCCATCGACGGCGACTTGGAGTGCTTCGCCTCGATCAACGCCGAGTTCGATCTCGCCGGATCCCGTCGGATTCTCTTGTCGACGCTCGACAAGCTGCGGACCGGCTTGGGTCATGCGCGGGACCACAAGGATCTCCCGCCGGTGCTGGCCGAAATCGGCAAGCTTACGCCGATCTTCGGCCGGCTCGAACCGATGGGGATGGCGGCCAATTTCGTCGTCCGCCTGCGAACGACGCAGGACGTGCTGCGCCGGTCGATGCTGCGCGTCTACCAGATCCAGCGGGTCGAATTCGTGCCGTCGGTACACGTGCTGGTCCAGACGCTGGTGTTCTCGATCGTCGGCATGATGCTTTTCCTCAAGACGGAAGGCGATCCGGCGTCGGCGATCATGTTCGGATTCATCAGCTACATGTTCATCTACGCGCTGTACCTCGTTCGCCTGCTCGAGCAGCCGTTCGCCAAGGGGCACGGTTCGGTCGACGATGTCAGCTTTTTCCTGATCGACGAACTCGAGGCGAACCTTCGCAGGTCCCTCGACGGTGAACCCTTGTCGGTTCGCCATTCACATTCGGAGGCTTGAGCGATGCACGGTGGTGGTTCGACTGGAACGGCGGCCGCGCAGCACGCGGGAAGGCTCAAATGGGCGCTCGGCCTGACGGCTACGTACATGATGGCGGAGGTCATCGGCGGCCTGGTCACCGGCAGCCTGGCGCTGCTGGCGGATGCGGCGCACATGATGACCGACGTCGGCGGCTTGGCCCTTGCGCTCCTGGCGATCAACTTTGCGGCACGCGAAGCGACCCCGCAGCGGACCTACGGCTACTTGCGGATGGAGGTGCTGTCGGCACTCACCAACGCCGTCGTGCTGCTGCTGCTCACCGTCTACATCCTCTATGAGGCGTACCAACGCTTCCAGTCTCCGCCGGAGATCCGGAGCGGACCCATGCTGGTCGTTGCGGCGATCGGCCTGGTCGTGAACCTGATCAGCATGCGGCTGCTGGCGGGAGGATCCTCGGAAAGCCTCAACGTCAAGGGCGCCTATTTCGAGGTGCTCAGCGACATGCTCGGTTCGATCGGGGTGATCGTCGCGTCCCTGCTGATCATGTGGAAGGATTGGACGCTGGCCGATCCGATCATCGGCGCCGGCATCGGCCTGTTCATCGTCCCGAGGACCTGGACGATGCTGAAGCAGGTCACGCATATCCTCATGGAGGGCACTCCAGCCAACATCGACCTGGCTGTACTGGAGAGGAAACTTGGGGAGATCGCCGGCGTTACCGCCGTCCATGATCTTCACGTGTGGACGGTCACCTCAGGATTCGACGCCATGAGCGGCCATCTCGTCGTCGCGGACATGGCCCGGGGCCGGGAAGCGCTGCGTGAAGCCCGCCGCGTCCTGAAGGACGAATTCGGAATCGACCACGTTACCGTCCAGATCGAGGACGAAGCCCTGAGGACCGAGGAGGCCGTGCTGCATGTCTGAACAGCGAAAGAATGTCGGGCGCGCCGATGATCATCGTCGGCATGGCGATCGAGATCACGATCATGATGGCGGACATGACCATGGCGGCGACGATCGGCATGCCGATGATGCCGGTCACGATCATCACCACCATCATGGTGGCGCCGGCCACGTCCACGCGCCGGCGAACTTCGGCAAGGCGTTCGCCATCGGCATCACCCTGAATACCGCGCTCGTCGTCGCGGAGGCGGTCTACGGCTACCTTGGCAATTCGACCGCGCTGATGGCGGACGCCGGCCACAATCTGAGCGACGTGTTCGGGCTGCTGGTGGCTTGGGGCGCCTCGATCGCCTCGAAGCGAGCCCCGAGCGGGCGCTTCACTTACGGACTGCGCGGCTCGTCGATCCTGGCGGCGCTCGCGAACGCGGTCTTCCTGCTGGTGGCGACCGGGGCGATCGGGTGGGAATCCGTCCAGCGCTTCCGGGATCCGGAGCCGGTCGCCGGCGGCACCGTCATGGCGGTGGCCGCCGTCGGCATCCTCATCAACGGCGCGACCGCGTGGCTCTTCGCGGGCGGCCGCAAGGGCGACATCAACATCCGGGGTGCCTTCCTCCACATGGCGGGCGACTGCGCCGTGTCGGCCGGCGTCGTGATCTCGGCGGCACTCATCATGTGGACCGGATGGCTGTTGCTGGATCCCGCGATGAGCCTCGTCATCTGCGCCGTGATCCTGTGGAGCACGTGGGGTCTGCTGCGGAGCTCGGTCGGCATGTCGCTGAGCGCCGCCCCTGCGGAGATCGACCTCGATGCCGTCCGGAAGTTGCTGCGGGGCAGGCCGGGTGTTGCGGAAATCCACGATCTGCACGTATGGCCGATCAGCACCACCGAGACGGCGATGACATGCCACATGGTGATGCCGGACGGGCATCCGGGCGACGCCTTTCTGCTGGACTGCGCCAGTCTACTGCAGAAGTCGCACAAGATCGGCCACGCCACGCTTCAGATCGAAATCAGCGAGGGCAACGCCTGCTCGCTCGCCCCGGACGACGTGGTGTAGGTGGACGAAGGCGAACGGAACGGATCGTACGCGCCGAGCGTCTGAGGGCGGCGATCGAAACTAGGCTTTCGGCGGGACCGGCGAGGGGCGTGCCGGGATGTGGTCGCAACAGCGATTGGCACGGGGAGACGGGCGTTGGTGGTTCGGGTGCGAAGAATGCGGGTTGCGTGCTGTCGGCCGCCTGGCACGCGGTTCGTTCAACTGACCGTTTGGGCCGATGCTTTTATGGGCCGCCGCGACGTGTCCGGGCATCTTGTCTGCGTGCGCAAAGATGTCCGGAAGGTTGTTCCGACGGGCTTCTGCCGAGCCGAGGACCGACGCCGGTCTCGCTGACCTGCGCGGGAGAGCATTATCCCGCAAAATGCGAAAAGCGCACCACGCGGGATAATTTGGCCTTCCTGACGAAGGTCGGGAACGGACCTGGACCGAGGAAACGATCGAGGGGTTCGGGGTCCATCCCGCCCCGTCCGCTACAGGGAGCGGCCGAACATGGACGCTTCGCCGCCGAGACTGTTGCGTAGGTCCACGGCTTCCCAATACGACGAAGGCGCGGGGATGCCGGCGCGCCGCTCGATCTTGATGCCGGCGTTCGGAAAGGTGAGCTTCGCGTCGCGCTCGTCGTCGTCGACAAAGGCGTGGGTGGAGGCCCACAGGTCGATGGTCGCATCGAGATCGGGTAACGCTATCGCGTCCGTGATGCGTTGCGCTTCCGACAGGGCGCGGATGAGGGGCGCCGGCGTGAACTTGGGCGCCGCGACCAGGGACTTGATGCCGTTGATGTAGTCGTCGCGGTACACCGAAGGCACCACGATGCGAGACTGGCCGCCGCCGACCAGTTCCTTCGTCATCATGATGCGCGACGTGCGTCCGTTGCCGTCGTTGAACGGATGGACGAGCACCAGCAGCGTGTGGACGAAGAGACCTCGCGCGAGCGGATGCGTGAGGCTGCCCAGCGTCTCGAAGCCTTCCTTCAGCGTACCCATGACGAGGTCGGGCAGGACGAACTCCGTGTTTCCAGCCGAATTCGGTTCGGTCTTGAAGTTGCCCGGGTCCTTCTCCGGACGGCCGTCCATCAGGTTCCTGTTGCGCTCCCTGATCTCGTCGACGAACTGGTCGAACGAGGCGGCCATCTGCATTCCCTTGACCATCGCCGAGACCTGCCGGAACGTCTGCACGATGTCGCGTCCGTCGGCGGGCCGGCCGTCCGGCTCCTCGTCCTCGAAGACGATGCGGCGCGCCTTGTCGACGGAAAACCGCGTTCCTTCGATGAAGTTGGTGAAGTACGCCTCGATGAACGACGTGCAGGCGCGCTCGTCCGGAGCGGCGTGTGGATCGGGCCGGTCGGGCAGGTCGCTGCGGTTCAGGACGAGTGCCAACGCCTTGAGGCGCTCCATGCATTCCGGATCGAACGGGGAATCCCGGCGGTGCCGGGCCTCGATCTTGTCGTCCGCGAACTTGGTCTCCCGCGTCCGCAGGAACGTGCCGATCAGATCGTCCAGGATCTTCAGTTCGTCGGCGGCATCCAGCGTGCCGGCGATCTTGTGCGCCTGGCGCCGGATCGCGCGCAGTCCTTCTTCGTGTTCGGTCTTGAAAAGGCGTTCTAGCTCCGCCTCGACGCCCTCGCGTCCGACGTTGCGGCGCGGGCCGTCGCGCTCTCGGGAGGGCTTGAGGTTCTCCAGCAGGGCACGCGCGGGACCGGGAAGTTGCGTTCCGAGATATGCGGTGTCTCCTTCGAGCGGGCCTGGCCCGGGAAAGGAGCGGATTTCCAGGCCCGGCAGGCTGAACCGCTTCCGCGTCTTGCCGTCGGCGTGCGTGCAGAAGACCCACCCGGGAAAGGCGGGCCGTCCATCCTTGTTTCGGTCGCGCCACGGATTAACGTGGATGGCCGTCCGGCCGGTGAGCACGGCGTTCGGGATCAGCTTCGCCAGGATGCGTTGCCAGTGGGCGTAGGCGAACTCTTCGACGGATCGGCCTTCCAGCCGTCCGTAGACACCTTCCGTGATGCGGGTCAGATGACCGGCTTCTACTTGGCGGATGATGGCCCGGTCGTGGTTGCGGTCGCCCGTACCGGTTAACTGCAGTTTGTCGTCGATCATGGCGACTTAAGCCTCCCTAGATCGAGCAGGATGTCTCATTGAACATCTTAGTAGCCTATTTTGTCTCATATGTCAACATAATAGGTTCGAAGGTGGTTCCAAGAATCGATCATTTGGCGACTTAGGCATCGATAAAACTCGTTAAAACGTCTCACGGGGGGACTTAACCGTGAAAAATGTCTCAAAAGGCGACTTTAGCAACGATTGCCATTGCGGGACTGGAACACCATTCGGGTCTAGGCCACTGGTTCGTCGCCGGCGTGGAGCCGCTCAGGACCCCTAGCCATCGGTTGCAATTGCTTTGTGATCGCTGCGTCGGATTGGCCGGCCGATCCGCAGCGTTCAATCGGTCGTCGCGCCGCGGCATCGTCCGAACTGCAAGCGGTAAGCTTGACCGCCGGTCCGGAAACTACAACTGAACCTGTGTCGGGCTATCCCATCGCGACGATCGCGTTTGAACTCCTCGGAGACGATTGTGGATAGCGGTAGCGGCAATCGCGGCTTGCCCGATGGCGACGCCGATTTGATCGAGTCCGCGAACGACATCTCCGGCTGCGAATAGGCCATCGACTGATGTCCCTTGGTGCTCGTCGGTGATGACGCATCCGCTGCGATCGAGCTTTGCACCGGCTTCGCGAGCGAGGTCGGAGCGCGGGTCGCTCCCGAGAGCGGAATAAAGCGTGTCGAAGGTATGACGTGCACCGCTCCGCAGCGTGAGGGCACGGATGTGACCGTCTTCGACGGCAACGGAGCCGATCGGCTCTTCCACGGACTTGATGCCTGCCGCTCTAGCTTCTTCCTGTTCGTCC
This sequence comes from Bradyrhizobiaceae bacterium, assembly GCA_003963435.1. Taxonomy (GTDB): domain Bacteria; phylum Pseudomonadota; class Alphaproteobacteria; order Rhizobiales; family Xanthobacteraceae; genus Bradyrhizobium. Next base: position 74,559 of record RXJC01000050.1, read on the forward strand.
TCGGTAAGTAAGAGCGGCGCACCCAGTGAGAGAAGCGTAATATCGCTCGCATATGTCTTCAGGAAGAGTGCTTCATGCAGACCGCCCGGGCCGTGGCCCAACACCCCTATTTTGTGGCCGATTGCTTCGAAACCATCGCAAATCCCGCAATGGCGAACGAGCCTGCGCCGGATTGCTCCTGCCAAGTCGGGCAGGTCCGGCTCTTTGTCGACCACTCCGGTTGCCAGCAGTATCGTCCGCGTCGCTAAGCGCTCGGTGCCGAGGTCGGCGACAAAAAAGCCTTCCGCATGGCGCTGCAGACTCGACACCGTGCTCGAAATGGGGGCAATCCCGTATTTGAGCGCATGGGTTTTCATGCGCTCGATAAGGGCGGGTCCGCCAATGCCATCCGGGAAACCGGCCAGATTGTGCGATGTCGGAATGAGTGCCGCGCGGCTGTCTCCATTGTCTACCAGCCGGAAATCGCGGCGAAAGCGGGCCAAGTAAATCGCCGCAGTGAAACCGGCTGGCCCGCCTCCGACTACAAGGCAATCGAGTAGCGAGCTTCGCGGTCGGGCGAGATCCATTAGCGACTTTCTGCCCCGATATGGACCCACGGGTCCATTCGGAGGTTTGCTGGGTGAGTGAAATGGCGGTGACGATTTCGCTTCGTGCCGGCAGGGCGCGCAGGTGAGGAGAAGGGCCCCGAAGCGTTCTTCGACGTCCCCTTATTCATGATTTCGAAGGGGGGTTGAGATCGGTTACAGGTTCACGCCCAAGTGAAGCGGCCTAAGGCTCTTGCGCGCCAAAGCTTCCGCTCCGCCAGCTCTGGTCAAGCGCCGTCACGTGCTCATTGCTTTCACGATCGGGAACCGAGTCCGCAGTCATGCGACTTCCGGCGTGGATGTCCTGTCGTCGGCAGGGAGCGTTGCTGGGCAACGTTCGAAGGCGAGTGCGACCATTCACTCACGATTGACCCCGCTTAGCGTCCTACAGGGCTCGCTGTCGACGATACGCTCAATGAGGGCGCATTGTCCGAAGGCCTTAAACCTGTCTCTTGCAAGATTCTCGGGCCTGGAGTTGCCGGCTGCCCGGATTAACGTGTAGAAAACCTCCTTCGTGTAGTGGTCGGTCGCATCGGGCATTTGCCCAGAGCGACTGCCCCGAATGCCCGCCATTGTCCGAACCTTCACGACCCGGATTGAAAGCCATCCGGCCCTGGCCGCCAGGGCGGAGCTCGAATCCCGCGTTGAGCGGAAGCTCTACGCGGCTCTCCGCAGCAAGCGGGAATTCAGGGGCGACTTGGCCACCTCGTTTTATCAGCAGTTCGGCATATCGGCGAAGGCGCTCGACGGTATCCATCGCCAATTACAAGCGAAGCTGAAGTCGATCTCGGAGCTGGCAAAGGCCCACGTGGCCGAGCTCGGAATCATGATCGAGACCAAACGCAAACGCATCGCGACATCGCAAAAGACGCTGCGCCGCCCTACGGGACGCGGAGAGGTGCGACCTCCCGGTCTCCGGCGCAGTTTGCATCAGCAAAAACGCCGCCTCGCGGTCTTGGAGAGCAGGTATGCCGCCGCCAGAATGAGCGTCGACAACCCGCGCATCTGCTTCGGAACGCGCAAGTTGTTCAATGCGCAGCATCGTCTCGAAGAAGCTGGCTTCGCGGATCGCGCGGACTGGCTCCGACAGTGGCAGACGGTCCGCAGCGCGCAATTCTTCATCGAAGGCGCGGCGCGGCTCCCGAGCGGAAATCCGTTCGCCAGGCTGACGGCAAAGGAGGACGGCACGTTCGACCTTGAGCTTCGCCTGCCGGATACGCTGGGATACCTGGCGCAGACCGAGGCCGTGCCATCAGGACACGTCGTCCGCTCGACGCACTTCGCTAGACTTCGCTTCGCCCATGGCGATGCGGAGATCCGGCAGGCTTTGACGACTATGAAGCCTCTTTCGTACCGCTTCCTTCGCGGCGAAGGCGGTTCCTGGTTCGTGTCGGTGATGCTTCAACAGGAGTTCACCGATCCTTCCGTGAGGGACTTCTCCAACGGCTGCCTCGGCGTGGACCTCAATGTCGATCACGTCGCGCTGACGCTGACGGATGCCACCGGCAATCCGCTGACGACAGTCAAGGATGCACCGGGCAATCCGGTGATGACCAGACGCATCGATCTTCCCACATTCGGCAAGACCCGACCGCAGCGGCTGGACATGATCCGGAAGGCCGCCGCAGAGATTGCGGCTCTCGCGATGCAGCTCGGCGTTCCCGTCGCCGCCGAACGTCTCGACTTCAAGCGCAAGCGCGCCGAGCTCGAGACCGCGGTCGGCAGGAAGCGGGCGCGGATGCTGTCATCGTTCGCCTACTCGAGCTTCGTCGAGGCGCTATCGCGGGTCTGCATACGCAAGTCGGTCAGGCTAGTCCTGGTCAATCCCGCCTACACATCTCTTATCGGCCGCGTGAAGTTCGCTCCCCGCTACGGGTCGAGCGTGCACGCGGCTGCGGCCTTGGCGATCGCCCGTCGGGCGATGGCCCTTTCCGAACGATTGCCGGCTTCCGGCGAGGGCATTCCGGTGCTCCTCGCTTCCGGCGACCGCGTCACCCTTCCGCGACCTGCAAGGATCGCCGGGAGGCATGTGTGGTCGTCGTGGAGCCAGTTGTCGCGAGGATTGTCAGCGGTCCATGCAGGACATCGGGGGGCGCGCCGTAGGGTGCGATCGGACGGCGCGAGCAATCTCGCTGTCGCGACGGGGACAGGCTCGCGCCGCCCCTTCTCCGGACCAGGGTGAGATTCCCCGGCGCGAGCGAGGTCCATGGTTTCGGCTTGACCTCGCCGCTTTCGGACCGGCCTGATGGCCGGCGCGGAAGCGCGGATTCCACACGGAAATCCTATAAGCCGTTATGGGCCAGACAAAACGCGCCGGAAAATGGTGGAATAATCCGTATGGCGCGGACCTTATGCTAGGCGCACGCGTCAGAACGCGTTTGCGAACTGGCATCGCGTTTCACCAACAGAGGGCAGATGCACAAAATCGCAGGAACGCTCAATCTCAGTGCGGGCGATCTGGTGGGACACCTGAATTGCCGTTATCTGACTGCCCTCGATCTCAGGGTGGCCAATGGCGAATTGGACAAGCCGAAGATTTGGGATCCGATGCTCGAAGTGCTGGCGGAACGCGGCACGCTGCACGAACGGGGCTTCATCGAACATCTCGAGGCAGGCGGCCTGACCGCGACAGTCGTGGAAGGTGTGGGGGTCGATGACAAATCGCTCGCCGCCACCAGCGCCGCCATGGCCCGGGGAGACGCGATCATCGTTCAGGGGGCGCTGCGGGCCGGCCAATGGAACGGCCGGACCGACGTGCTTCGAAGAGTGGAAACACCAAGCTGCTTCGGCCCTTGGTCCTATGAAGTGATCGATACCAAGCTCGCGCGGGAAACGAAGGGCAATACGGTCCTTCAGATATCGCTCTACTCGGACCTGCTGGCGGAGACCCAGAAGGCAGAGCCAACCTCGGCCTTCGTGGTCACGCCGGGTACGAACTTCGTCCCCGAGACGTACCGGGTCGCCGATTATGGCGCGTACTATCGGCATGTCCGAAGTAGTCTGGAGAGCTGCGTCTCGGGAGCGATCGCTGGTGACTCCTATCCTGAGCCGATCGAACATTGCGAGATATGCCGTTGGCGCCGCCACTGTGACGAGACGAGGAGGGCGGACGATCATATGTCGCTCGTCGCCGGCATCAGTAAATCCCAGATTGGCGAGTTGGAGAGACGCGGCGTCGAAACCATGGCGGCGCTTGCGGTTCTGCCGTTGCCGCTCCAGTGGAGGCCCGATCGGGGGGCCGCAAAGAGCTTCGCGAAGATCCGGGAGCAAGCAAGGATCCAGGTCGAAGGCCGCCAGAGTGGTGCGGTCGTTTACGAAACCTTGCCCCCGAAGGCTGGATTTGGCCTCTCGCGCCTACCCGAGCCTTCTCCGGGCGACATATTCTTCGACTTCGAGGGCGACCCGTTTGTCGGCGACGGCGGACTGGAATTCCTGTTCGGGTATCTCTACTCGGATGAGGGCGGATCTGCGCGGTACGTCGGCGATTGGGCTTCCAATCGGCAGGAGGAGAGGGCAGCGTTCGAGCGCTTCGTCGATTTCGTGACCGAGCGCATGAGGACCCACCCCGATCTGCATATCTACCATTTTGCTCCCTACGAGCCGGCGGCCATGAAGCGCCTGATGGGACGCTACGCGACGCGTGAGAACGAGGTCGACAGCCTGTTGCGCGCGGAGATTTTCGTGGATCTCTTCTCGGTCGTGCGGCACGCCATTCGAGCGAGCGTGGAGAGTTATTCGATCAAGAAGCTCGAGCCGCTGTACTCGTTCGTTCGGACCGTGCCGTTGGAGGACGTCGGTGCGGTGATGGCTCGGACACAGGCGCGCCTCGAACTGGCCGACGCTGCTGGCATTCCGGAAAGCGACAAGGCGGCGATCAGGGGATACAATCTGGATGATTGCGCGTCCACCGAAGCCTTGCGATCCTGGCTGGAAGCCGTTCGAGCGGACATGATCGCTGGTGGTGCGGTCATCGACCGGCCGGCGGCTCCAGCGGCCGAGATCAGCACCGAACTCGATGAATGGCAAAAGAAGGTGGCCGCACTTGTTGCGCGTTTGACGGACGGCGTGCCGGACGACGTCGGGGAACGAAACGCCCAACAGCGGGCAAGTTGGCTCCTTGCCTTCATGCTGGACTGGCACGGGCGAGAAAAAAAGGCGGTCTGGTGGGAGTATTTCCGGCTTCGCGATCTGTCCGCCGACGATCTGCTCCATGAGCGCGCCGGCCTGGCGGATATCGAGTTTCTGCAGCAAGCTGGTGGTACCGCCAAGACGCCGATCCATCGGTACCGGTTTGCGCTTCAGGATACCGACATCCGGGCCGAGGACGATCTTAGGAGCATCGGGGGCGATAAGTTCGGTCGCGTGGTCGCCATGTCGCTCGACGAACGCACGATCGACATCAAGAAGCGCGGAGACACGGCAACCCTTCATCCGGAGGCGGTCTTCGCCCACAATTTCGTCGATACACAGGTTCTTGCCGACTCCCTGATGCGAATCGGAGAGTACGTAGCGGATCACGGAGTTGACGGGGAGGGCGACCACCGCGCTGCTCGCGACCTGTTGATGGCCGTTGCACCGCGTCTTCGCGGGCAGGAATTTCAGGTCGACGGCGAGGCGACCCTGGCGGCGGCGGTCCGCATAGCACTCCATCTCGACAGCAGCGTATTGCCGGTACAGGGGCCCCCCGGTGCTGGGAAGACCTATACCGGCGCTCGGATGATCTGCGCCCTCGCAAGGGAAGGGAAGACGGTCGGGATCACGGCGAACAGCCATAAGGTCATCCGCAATCTTCTCGATGAGGTCGTCATCGCGGCCCGCGAACAGCACATTCCGATCGGGTCTCTCCAGAAGCTCTCCGACAAGGAGGACGATCTTCCGGGTCTGCGGTTCACCACCGACAATGCGGCCTTTCTCGACGCCCTGCATACGGACTGCCGGGTGGGAGGCGGGACGGCCTGGTTCTGGGCGAGACCCGACGCCGCCCGCAGCGTCGACGTGCTCTTCATCGACGAAGCTGCGCAGATGTCGCTTGCAAACGTTCTGGCCGTATCGCAAGCCGCGAAGAGCATCGTGCTGTTGGGTGACCCCCGGCAGCTCGAGCAGCCGATCCAGGGAAGCCACCCCGACGGTGTCGACGTCTCGTCGCTCGACCATATTCTCGGCCCTCACGCTACCGTGCCAGCCGATCGGGGCCTCTTCCTCGCGGAGACATGGCGGTTGCATCCGCTGATCTGCTCATTCAATTCGGAGCTTTTCTACGACGGCCGACTGCATCCCCATCCGGGCCTTGAGAACCAGTCAATCAAGTCGCAGGGCCGGCTGAGCGGAGCGGGGCTTCGCTACCTGCCCGTAGCGCATGAAGGCAATCAGAGCTCGTCGCGTGAAGAAGCCGACACGATCCGCGACCTGGTGGCAGATATTCTGAGCAGCGGGACGACCTGGGTCAATCGCGAGGGCGTCGAGGCGCCGGTCGGATTGCAGGAGATACTGATCATCGCCCCTTACAATGCGCAGGTTTTCGAACTTCAGGAACGCATTCCCGGGGCCCGCATCGGGACGGTGGACAAATTCCAGGGCCGCGAGGCCCCTATCGTGATCTATTCGATGACGACTTCGACCCATTTGGACGCTCCGCGGGGCATGGAGTTTCTCTACAGCGCCAACCGTCTGAACGTCGCAACGTCGCGCGCAAAATGCATCTGCGTCGTCGTGGCGTCCCCTCGCTTGTTCGAGGCGGAGTGCCGGACGCCCCGCCAGATGCAGCTCGCCAACGCTTTTTGCAGATACTTGGAACTGGCGACGACGCTTTAAGACTGGTGTCGCCGTCGAGCCTTTTTGCCCCTGACGGCGGACGGCGTCGTGGCAGGGTCGATCCGTTAGGATTTGCCTGCTAAACTGTTCTTTTGAGTAGTTGATGACCAAGCGTGCGCGGAAAGTTGTTGCGGCGGCCGCCCCGGTGGCAATGCCCGGATTCATGAAGCCGCAACTGGCCACGCTCAAGGCCAAGGCGCCGTCCGGCGACCAATGGCTCCACGAAATAAAGTTCGACGGCTACAGGGTGCAAGTCCACCTCGATAAGGGGAGGAGGCGGGTGTTCACCCGGAACGGGCTGGACTGGACGAAACGTTTCTCCTTGATCGCCGGTGCGCTGGATATCCCCGGCCAGGCGATCCTCGACGGAGAGGTGGTCGTCATCCATGAAGGCCGCACCAATTTTTCCGAACTCCAAGCCGAACTTGCCGCGGGCAAACAGGACAGGCTGGTCTACTACGCCTTCGATCTTCTCTGGCGCGACGGCGACCTCCGGAAACTGCCACAGCTGGAGCGCAAGCAGATGCTTTCCGATCTCCTCGGTGAGAACGACATCGGGCTTCCCGTCATCTACTCCGAGCACCTGACGGGAGACGGGAAGGAGATGTTCGAACATGCCGCGAAGTTGAACTTCGAGGGCATCGTCTCGAAGAACGCCATGGCTCCATACCGTTCCGACCGCAACGAGGCCTGGCTCAAAATTAAGACCGTGCAAAAGGGCAAGTTCCCGGTCATAGGCTTCGTCAAGGACCCGACCGGCGTGGCTGCGCTGTATCTCGGAAAGCGGGAGGGAAAAGATCTCGTTTACATGGGAAAAGTCGGGACCGGCTGGTCGCGAACCGTTTCTAGCCAGATCAGGAAACAGCTCGATACCGTGGTCAGCCCGAAATCGAAGTTGACGAAGCCGCTCAAGAAACCGAAGGCGACATGGGTCGAGCCGACCTTCTTCGCCGACGTCGAGTATCGAGACATCACTTCCGAAGGTTTGCTGCGGCAGAGCTCGTTCAAGGGCCTCAAGCGGCGGAAGTAGGCGAACCAACGCGGTGCCATCGCCTGCTTTGCCAAGGCGCCCATTGATGTTTCCAAATTTTCTGGACAGAACTATTTCGGTTTCGGCCCGGTCGCGCGTTACCGACGGTAATCGTCGCTCGGGAGCGTGGCCGCCAGAGCGCCGATGTGGTGGCCGACGCCGAACACGACCCCCTTAACCGTCAGCACGGCCTTCGCCAACTTCTCGGCGGCGAGCACGGTATATCTCGCGCCCCTCAGATACGATCGCGTTCACAAAGGAACCCTTCTCGTCCTTTTCTCCCGCGAATGTCGACCACGAAGCCGGAACGATATCGTAGCTCAAGCCGCACGCCACAACCGGCCGAGCCACGGCATAGTGCGAATACTCGTCGTCGGAAAGTCCGTCCCGCAGTACAACCAGCAGGTCGAAGTCACTTTCGGGACGGGCATCGCCCCGCGCCCTGCTGCCGAACAGCCAGATCGATTCCGGCTTCAGATCGGCGACGAGGCGGTCTCGCAGAAAGGCAATGGCGGCCTGTTCGCTGCGAAAAGGTCCGACCGGCTTGGGGTGCACTCCGTCGAGCAGAGCTTGGACATCCATTTCGAGCCCGCTGCGCAAACGGTCCGCAACGTTCTGAAGCATGGCGCGATGTTCGGGCCTTGCTCGAACCGACTGAACAGGCAAAGCCATCCGGAAACTCCGTATTACGCTGTCCCAGGACGTAATACGCCAGGCTGCCGAGTCAAGCGCCTTTCAGATCTCAGTTACCCTGGACGTGCCGCAGCGGGAATCCGCAGCTAGACCGGGGGGCCGCCTTTACGGGGCAGCCGATTGCAGGGTCCGCGGCCTGGCCGTCGCTCAGTGACCGTGGCCGACCGGCTCCGCCATCTGAAATTCCTGTATCTCCTCCCTGCCGTCAGCCGACAACACAAGCCGCCCACTGAATTCGTGCGGTTCATCCGGAGCAGACTGGCTCTCGAGCGCGGAAGGATCTTCCAAAGACGGAAAAAGAACGAGGGTTTCCGGTCCCCGGGCGCGGTCGATCACGACGACCGCCTTCAACCCATGGGCCTGCCGCTTCAGGATCAGCCGCATCCGCTCCCCCGCCGGCGTGCCGGCAATCGAAAGCTCCCCATCCGCCAGTTCGCTGCGGACTTCGATTGCCTGCGGAGCGTGATGGGCCTGCGGTGTCCACGCGTCATCCGTTTTCGACGACACCCGGACGTTCGCAACGGAGAGTGCGGGCACATGCTCGAGCATCTCGTGGCGGAGGTTTTCCGCCAAATGGTCTGCGTCAGCCACGGCCATGTCGGCGGGGACGCGGACGCCCACGTCGGCGATCAGGCGGTGGCCGAGCCAGCGGGCTTTGACGTCGAGCACCTGACGGACGCCGTCGACGTGGCCGGCGGCATGTCTTATTTCGTCGGTGACCGCGGGGTCGACGCCGTCGAGCATCCGGACGAACACCGCCTTGGACGATTGCCAGACGATGCCGAAGATGGCGATGGTGATGAGAAGCCCGACGATCGGGTCCGCCAGCGGAAATCCCAACCACACGCCGACCGCGCCCAAGACGACGGCGAGACTTGTGAAGCCGTCGGTGCGGGCGTGATAACCGTCGGCGATGAGCGCAGCGCTGTTGATCTCGCGTCCGACCCGGATCCGGAAGACCGCGACGGCTTCATTCCCGAGAAATCCGATGACGCCGGCGGCCACCACCCACGGAATGAAATCGATGCTTTGCGGATGGATCAGGCGGTCGACAGCTTCGTAGCCAGCGAAGACGGCGCTGAACAGGATGATCGCTACGATGGCCACGCCGGCCAGGTCCTCGACCCGTCCGAGGCCATAGGTGAAGGTCTTGCTCGGCTTGCGGCGCGCCAGGACAAACGCGACCCAGAGGGGGATCGCTGTAACGGCATCGCCGACGTTGTGAATGGTGTCGGCCAGGAGCGCGACGCTGCCCGAGATCACGACGACCACAAGCTGCAGGGCGGACGTGATCGCCAACACGACGAACGACCACTTGATGGCCCAGATGCCCTTCGTCGTCGTCGCGATGGTGGGATCTATCGAGCCGTGTGTGTGGCCATGACCCTTGCCGCCGTCCGGCCCATGGCCGAGCCCCAACGATTGCCCCTGGGGCGAAAGCCCGAACCAGTCCTGGATTTGCTTCAACATTATCATCTTTCCGTTTCTATTCGGCAGCGCGGCTGGGGATGAATGCGCTGTCGGACTGCGTCTGAGTCCGGGCGGTCGCGAAATAGGAGTAAAGCGCAGGCAAAACCAGGAGGGTGAGCAATGTCGCGCTCAACAGCCCGCCGATCACGACGGTCGCCAACGGCTTTTGCACTTCGGCTCCCGTACCCGTCGCAATAGCCATCGGCACGAAACCGAGCGAGGCGACCAGCGCGGTCATGATGACGGGACGAAAGCGGGTGAGGGCGCCTTGGCTAATTGCCAAATGGGTGCCGACGCCCTCCAGGACGAACTTTCGGATCTGGGTGAGCATCACCAGGCCGTTCAGGACGGCGACGCCCGACAGGGCGATGAAGCCGACTGCCGCCGAAATGGAGAATGGCATGCCGCGCAGCCAGAGCGCGCCAATGCCGCCGGTCAGCGCCAACGGCACGGCGCTGAACACGATGAGCGCGTCGCGCGGCGAGCCCAATGCGCCGAACAGGAGAAGATAGATCAGCAGAAAACAACCGGGCACGACGATCATGAGACGCTGACGCGCGACGGAGAAGTTCTCGAACTGTCCGCCCCAGGTCAGGAAACTCCCCGGCGGGAGCTTGACCAGATCGTCGACCTTGGCCTGCGCCTCCGCGACCAGGGAACCGATGTCGCGTCCGCGGACTTCGGCGGTCGCGACGACGCGCCGCTTGCCGTTTTCGCGGCTGATCTGGTTGGCGCCCTCGGTCTGCTCGAACGTGGCCACGGTCCGCAACGGGACAGAGGAAGAAGGAGCGTTCGGATTGGCGTTCGGAAGCGGTACCGGAAGGTCTTCAAGCGCCGAGACGTCGTTGCGCAGCGCATCGTTGAGGCGCACCACGATCTGGAATCGGCGGTCGCCTTCGAAGACGAGTCCCGCCGGGCGCCCGCCCACGGCGGTCTCGATTAGATCCTGAACCGACGCCAGGCTGAGACCGCGCCGGGCAATCTCGGACTTGTCTATCTTGATCTCGAGAAAGGGCAGGCCCGCCGTCTCCTCCACCTTGACGCTCTCGGCGCCATCGACCTTGCGCAGCACGTCCGCGATCCGGGCTGCCGTGCGCTGCATCTCCGCGAAGTCGTCTCCGAAGACCTTGACGGCAAGGTCTTCGCGCACCCCCGCGATGAGTTCGTTGAACCGCATTTCGATCGGCTGCGAAAAGCCGACCTTGTTGCCGGGAAGCTTGGTCGCCTCGGCCTCGATGCGCTTGATCAGGTCGTCCTTCGTGATACCGGGATCCGGCCACTCGTTCCGCGGCCTGACGATGATGTAGGTATCGGACGAGCTCGGAGGCATCGGATCGGCGGCAAGATCCGGCGTTCCGGTGCGGGAGAAGACGAAGGCCACCTCGGGAAACTTGCTGATCTGGCGTTCGATCAGAAGCTGCATGCGCTGCGACTGCGCAAGCGCCGTGCTCGGAACCCGCTTGACCTCCATGACGATGTTCTTCTCGTCGAGCGTCGGCGTGAATTCCTGCCCGAGTCGGCCGAACAACAGGACGGCCCCGACGAACATCAGAGCGGCGACCGCCATCACCGGCAGCGGTCTTGCGATCGTCCTGCTCAGCAACGGCGCGTATCCGGACTTCAGCCGGCGGACGATATAGTTCTCGTCCTCCCGCACCGGCTTCGACAACGCGACCGCGAGGGCGGCCGGGACGAAGGTGAGCGACACCACGAACGCGGTCGCGAGCGCGATCATGACCGTCAGCGCCATCGGCTCGAACGTCTTGCCCTCGACGCCCGTGAACGCGAGGAGGGGCACGTAGACGAGGATGATGATGATCTGGCCGTACACCGACGGACGGATCATCTCCGAGGTCGAAGCCGTCACCGTGGATAGCCGCTCTTCGAGCGACAGGGTTCGGCCCAGTTCGCGCTGCCGTTCGGCGAGGTGACGCAGGCTGTTCTCGGCGATGATCACGGCACCGTCGACGATGAGGCCGAAGTCGAGCGCCCCCAGGCTCATGAGGTTGGCGCTGATGCGCCCCTGCAGCATGCCGGTGGAGGTAACCAGCATCGTCACCGGGATCACGCAGGCGGTGATGAGGGCGGCGCGCAAATTGCCCAGCAGCAGGAAGAGTACCGCGATGACGAGGAGTGCGCCTTCGGCCAGATTGCTCGCGACCGTGTGGATGGTCGCGTCGACCAGTTGCGTCCGGTTCAATACGGTATGCGCGTAGATGCCCGGCGGCAGGGTGCGGCTGACTTCCTTGATTTTGGCATCGGCGGCCGCAGCGACGGTTCGGCTGTTGCCGCCGATCAGCATCAGCGCGGTCCCCAGCACGACCTCGCGCCCGTCGACGCTGGCGCTGCCGGTGCGCAGCTCGCGGCCGATCGCGACGTCGGCGACGTCCCGCACCCGCACGGGGATGCCGCCGCGGGTGGTGACGACGATGTTGGAGATGTCGTCCATGTTTTCGACGCGGCCTGCGGCGCGCACGACGTACCCTTCTCCGTTCTGCTCGATGTAGTTCGCCCCGCGGCTGACGTTGTTGGCCTCGATGGCGGCGACCACCTGACCGAACGACAGGCCGTAGCCCACCAGCTTCGCCGGATCCGGCTGGACCTGAAACTGCTTGACGAAGCCGCCGATGGCGTCGGCGCCGGCGACACCAGGCACCGTCTTCATCTGCGGCCTTATCAACCAGTCCTGCACCGTGCGCAGGTAAACCGTCCGCTGGAACTCGTCGGTGAGACGCTCGCCTTCCGGCGTCAGATAGCTTCCATCGGTCTGCCATCCAGGCCTGCCGTCGCGGACCGGCGCGGTCGTGCCGGGCTTTTCGTATTCGACCGCCCACCAGTAGATCTCGCCCAGCCCCGTCGAAACCGGGCCCATCCTGATGTCGACACCCGGCGGCAGGCTGGGCTTCGCCTCGTTGATCCGCTCCGACACCAATTGGCGGGCGAAGTAGATGTTCGTTCGGTCGGCGAACACCGCCGTGATCTGCGCGAATCCGTTGCGGGAGAACGACCGCGTGGACTCCAGTCCCGGTATTCCCGCGAGCGCGGTCTCCAGCGCGACGGTAACCTGCTTCTCGATCTCCACGGGCGTGAGCGCCGGCGCCACGGCGTTGACCTGCACCTGGACGTTGGTCACGTCCGGAACGGCGTCGATGGGTAGCTTCGTCAGCGACCACAGACCGGACGCGGCGGCGACGAGCGTGACGAGCAGCACGAGCCACCGGCGCCTTACCGAAAAGTCGACGATCCGCTCGATCATCGCTCAATCCTCTTCGCCGGGCTTCGACAGTTCCGCCTTCAGCGAGAACGTGTTCGACACCGCGATGGTCTCGCCGGCCGCGAGGCCCGACACGATCTCGACGGAGTGGCCGTCGCGCTGGCCCAAGACGACGTCGCGCTTTTCGAAACCGTCCTTGGTGCGGACGAAGACGGCCTTGCGGCCTCTGACGCTCTGGACGGCGGTGAAGGGCGCCACCACGGGAGCGGCGTGCTCCTCGATGGCGATGGCCGCCGTGACGAACGACCCGGGCCGCCAGCGTCCGTCGGCGTTATCGATGGCCGCAACGACGCGCGCGGTACGGGTGTCCTTGTCGAGCAGCGGGCTCACGAAGACGATCTTCGCGGTGCCTGCCTCCGGCCGACCGCGCGTCTCGACGTTGACCGCCTGTCCCTCCCGGACCGCAGGCAGATCGGCCGAGGAGACCGATAGGTCGATCCAGACACGTCCGAGGTCGACGATGACGAAAAGTTCGGTTTCCAGGTTGTCGCGACCGACGGCCGTGCCGAGCTCGACCTTGCGCTCGGCCACCCGTCCGGAAATCGGGGCCCGGACATTTTGGCTGCGGAGCGAGGCGTCCGGCGCCTGAGGCAGCGCAGCGATCTCGTCTTCCCGCACGCCCAACGCCAGCAGCTTCTGACGCGCGATGCCGAACCGCATCACGGTCTGCGCGGCGGCGTTGCGCGACTTGATGTACTGCTGCTCCGGAACGGCTCGGCCGTCCCACAGCGACTTGTCCCGCGCCGTCAGATCCTGCTGGAGCTCATTGGACAGCCCGGCCGCAAGGTACTCGCTCTTGGCGTCGGCGACTTCTCGGCTCTCCACGACAGCCAAGACTTCGTCCTTGGCGACGTCGTCTCCGATGTTCTTGCGCAGCTCGGCGACGGTTCCGGAAAGTTTCACGGCGACATGGGCCACCCGTCCGGCGTCCGGAACAATGGTGCCTGGAACCGTCAGTCGCCGGGCTATCGAGGCGGGCCCCACCTGCCGCTGCTCGATTTCCGCGAGCTTGATGCGTTCGTCGTCCATCGCCAGGACCGTGGATTTGTTCGACGGGCCGGCAGGCCTGGCGTCCCGTTGCGCGACGGCCGCCGGAACCCCGAAACCGACGACGCGCTGCAACGCCGGAGCGCCGAGCGCCAGTGCGGCACCCAGGACAAAGGCTGTGACGGTTCTCGGTCGGATGGCCATGCGGGACTACTGACGGTTGCTGGCGTGGAACGGCTACGTCGCCGTCACAGGTATCGCGAGATCGCCTTGAACTCGGCGAGCACGCTTTCGGTCGACTTCGCCTTCCCCCCGTTGGCGGCGGTATCGAGGCAATGATCGACGTGATCGTGGATCAGCGTCTTCTTCGCCTCGCTGATGGCCTTTTCGACGGCATGGAGCTGCTGCGCGAGGTCCAGACAGGGACGGCCGTCTGAGAACATCTCGATCACCTTGTGAAGGTGACCTTCGGCGCGCTTCAGACGCTTGAGGATTCCGGGATGAGTGACATGCACATGATCGTTGGCCATGGGGAGCATGTATCCCCCCCGGGGGGATGTTACAAGGGTTATTGCATAGAATAGGGGGGTAGGCTATATTGTCGCAATGAGCCATACCGTAAAGGAAAAGAAAAAGCTACTTGCCCGCGTTCGTCGGATCAAAGGCCAGGTCGAGGCGATCGAGCGTGCGCTGGGAGAGGAAGCTGAGTGTGAACGCATCATGCACATGATCGCCGGCATCCGCGGAAGCGTCGCCGGTCTGATGGCGGAAGTGGTCGAGGACCACATTCGGACCCATCTCGTTGATCCCAAGAAGAATCCAGGAGCCCTCAATGCAGATGCGGCGGACGATCTCATCGAGGTCGTCCATAGCTACTTGAAGTGAGAGCAGGCACGGCTTCAGAACCGACCGTCGGCTCCACGGTCCGCACAGTTACGTCTTCCCGGGATCGAGTGGGTGCTAACCCGGTCCTAGCGAATTCGACTTTAAATCGGAAAAAAGGCGTGCCACCGCGGTGAAATTGGCGTCCCCGCCTGCATCACCTAAGAGAAGCTTCCCTATGGGAGCGTTGGCATCGTGAACACGAACCGTGTCTCCTCCGAAGTCGAGGTCACAGCGATCTTGCCGCCGTGTGCCTGAGCGATCTGCGAGGCGATGTGGAGGCCAAGCCCGAGTCCTTGTCGGCTGGAGCGGACGTCGCCGCGGAAAAACGGCTCGAATAGCCTTTCCATTGCGATGGCGGGGATCGGCTCGCCGGCGTTCGCAACCCAGAGTTTGAACACGCCGCCTTCGGTTTTCGCACCAACCTGCACCGGATGGTATGCCGCTCCGTGGGTCATTGCATTGCCGATCAGATTCGAGACGAGTTGCCCGATGCGTGCGCGGTCGCAGTTGACGGGCTCGGTGATGGCAAAGTTTGTCTCGATGGAGCGGTCGGAGGAAACCGTTCGAAGCTCGTCGACGACTTGCTCCAGGACCGGCTCGAGCGGTCGATTGGCGTCGCGGCTGAGAGTGATGCCGCCGCCCAGCCGCCCCCTAGCGAAATCGAGAACATTGTCGATCAACCCCGACATGCGGGTCACTGTTGAATTGAGCATGTCGAGGACGCGAAGCTCCTTCTCCTCCTGGAGAAACCCCGACCGCTGCAGAATCCTGGCTCCGGCGCTGATGGAAGCCAGCGGATTGCGCAAGTCGTGACCCAGTACCGCGATGAACTGTTCGCGGAGCTCGGAATTCTCGCGCTCGCTCTTCAGCGATGTGGTCGCTACCTCGCGGGCGTCGACAAGCTCACGTTCGTAGCGCCGGCGATCTGTCGCTCTGATCATCGCGACACGCGTCGAGACCAGGGCTCCGTCCGGAGTCCGCTTCTCCGACGCATTGGCAATTACCGCAAGGCGATCGCCGCTCTCCGTGACGAGGTCGAGGGCGAACTCGTCGAAGAATCCCTGCATGCGCAGCAGCGGCGCGATGTGGGTCTCATAGTAGATGCGGCCGGCCATGTTGAGGAAGAGGTGCAGGCGCTTGCCGGCGAAGTGGCCGTGCGAATACCCGGTCCAGGTGCAAAGCGTCGCGTTGACCCGGGAGATGCGGCCGGCGGCATCCAGCGTGACATACCCGCATGGCGCGTTCTCAAACAGGTCCTCGAGGTCTTCCGTCGCTATTGGGTTCTGGTCGTTCAAGGAGTCAGACAAAGGCTTGCATCGCCGAAACGACTTCCCGCGGCGCGCTGAGATTGGGGCAGTGGCCCGTCGCATCGAGAACGACCATCCTGCTGCCGGATATCTGGCGATGCACGAACTCGCCGACTTCCGTGGAGGCAATGATGTCCTCCTTGCACTGAAGGATCAGGGTAGGCACGGAAACGTTCGGCAGGTCGGCACGATTGTCGGAAGTGAAGGTGACGCGGGCAAACGCTTTGGCGATCTCGGGATCGGTGCGGCAGAAGCTGTTGGTGAGTTCTGCACCGAGTTCCGGCCGGTCGGCATTCCCCATGATGGACGGTGCCATCGCGGCGGACCACCCCATGTGGTTGTCCTCGAGGAATTCCAGAAGTTCCGCGATTTGCTTTTCGGTGAAACCGCCGACGTAGTCGCCGTCGTCGATATAGCGCGCCGACGGGCCAACCAAGACCAAGCGGCCGAACAACCCCGGCTCTTTAAGGGAGGCTAGAACGCCGATCATGGCGCTGACGGAATGACCGACGAAGACGGCGTCCTGCAGGTCCAGTTCGCGCCCGATCTCGATGACATCGTCAGCGTAACCCGAAAGCGTTGAATACTTGCGGGGGTCATAGGCCGAAAGGTCGGACCCGCCCGCACCTACATGGTCGAAGAGCACGACCTTGAAGTTGCCTTCGAA
Source organism: Bradyrhizobiaceae bacterium (assembly GCA_003963435.1). GTDB lineage: Bacteria > Pseudomonadota > Alphaproteobacteria > Rhizobiales > Xanthobacteraceae > Bradyrhizobium. The sequence continues at coordinate 91,267 of RXJC01000050.1, forward strand.
CTCCGGCGCCACAAACCGCCACATGTTCTGGTCGCAGCCGAAGCCATGAGCGAAAACCATGGCACGGCTTCCGGAGCCCCTAACGTGCACATTGTTCCGACCGATCACGTTCATGATAGCTCCAATCTGAGTTCACCCTAGCCGGAATCATGGTCCGCTTGAAAGTCGGAACCCGCAACGGAGATGTTCGATTTAATTGCTCCACGTCTCTCCTCCAGCCGCACCGCTATAGTTTGAGCGACATTTGAGGCCCGGTCGACACGGCCTCGGCCTCCAGCGCCGACAGAGATATGCCGAGCAAACGGATCGCTTTTTGCGCCGGCATCAGTCTTTCGAGCAGCCCCCTTGCAACTCGTTCGAGTTCTGAACTGCTACCGACGGAATTCGACAGAGACTGGCTGCGCGTGACGATCTCGAAGTCGTTGAACTTCACCTTCAACGTCACGGTCCGGCCCCGCGAGCCCTTGTCCTCGCAGTGCCGCCAGACCTTGTCGATCAGCGGCCGCAGTTCGGCGGCCATGGCTTCGAATTCGGTGAGGTCGTTCGCAAACGTGTTTTCGGCGCCGACTGATTTCCGGGTTCGGTTCGCGCGGACCTCGCGGTCGTCCACGCCCCTCGAGATCCAGTAGTAGTACGCACCGGCCTTGCCGAAATTGGCCTGCATGAACTCGAGCGTCTGATTGCGCATGTCGAGGCCGGTGTGGAGACCCAGCGAGTTCATCTTCGCGCTCGTCGCCGGTCCGATGCCATGGAATTTGCCGACAGGCAGGGACTCGACGAAGGCCGGCCCCATCGCGGGCGTGATGACGTACTGCCCGTTCGGCTTGCGGTGGTCGGAGGCGAGCTTCGCCAGAAACTTGTTGTAGGAGATGCCGGCCGAGGCGTTGAGGCCGGTCACTTCCTTGATCTTGGCGCGGATGGCCAACGCTATGTCTCGAGCCAGCGGAATGCCCTGCAGGTTTGCCGTCACGTCGAGGTAGGCCTCGTCCAGTGACAGCGGTTCGATGATCGGCGTGTGTTCGGCGAAAATATCTCGGATCTGCTGCGAGACGGTCTTGTAGACCTCGAAGCGCGGCTTCACGAAGATCAGGTCCGGGCATTGCCTCTTGGCCGTCACCGACGGCATTGCCGACCGGACTCCGAACTTGCGGGCTTCATAGCTCGCTGCAGCGACAACGCCGCGCTCACGGGATCCGCCGACTGCAACCGGCTTGCCGCGGAGCTCCGGATTGTCCCGCTGCTCGACCGACGCATAGAAGGCGTCCATGTCGACGTGGATGATCTTTCGGCTGTGGACGTTCATCAGATTCGGTCGGCTTCCGTCACGGGCGCACGGTCGCTCCAAATGCCCGACGCGTTGGCGGACGGTGGCAGCCGACGAAGCAGGCGCAGCCGGCAACCGGGGATGCGGCGTTGCTGAGGCGAGACTTGACAAATCGGACCGCCGCAGAACAAAGATAGAACGATTTTGGCGCAATGGCAACCTCAGTTTCCCCTTCGCCTGGTTCAAACGAAAGCTTTGAGGGCGCTGCGGATGAAACGTCCGGATTTGCCAGTCTATTACTATCGCGACCACTTTCTGGAGATGCTCGCATTCGTCCGGACGACCTACGGCTCGATCCTGACGGATGAGCACGGTGCCTTCGTGGCGCGCTTTCAAAGCCTTTCAAGAGACGCGCAATGCCTGTTGATCCGGATGGTCAATCGGCGGGGCGCGATCTTCAATCGCGCGCTCTTCCGATACCCGGAGATCTCGGACGTGGAGCGCGCGGCCGACGACTTGATGGCCTGCGGTCAGGCTAGACCTTTAGTGTCGAGCGACTACGACGCGTTCGTAATGTGCCTGCCGAAGGACGTGCTGTTGAAGGGCGCCAAGGCCGCGGGGCGGACGGATGTCCGGTCCTCCTGGGCAAAAGCGAAGTTGGTCGAATACTTCCTGGAGCAGGTCCCATTCCAGGTCGCTGCTGAGCACTGCGGGGCGGGTAGTTTCATCGCGCTTCATGGCATCTGTCCGCTCGAATTCATGCTCTATCTTTATTTCGGCAAGACGGAACGGGACCTGAAGAATTTCGCGCTCCGCGATCTCGGCATTCTTTCGACGAACAAGGAGTCGTCCTTTCAAGCGCGTTTCGCCGACGGAGACGAGGCGAGGGCGTGCTTTCATTACAGCCGGCTTCTCGATCGGCTCGAGGTGAAATCGGCGGGCGTCTACCAGGATGCGGTGTCGGACATATTCGGCGGTCCCGATTGCGTGAGCGACTATGCCGCCGAACTTCGCAGCCGTGCCGCCTGCCAAGCCGGGCAGTTCTTCGAGAAAAAGGGCGAAGGGGACCTCGCCACGCAGCTCTACCGCTCCGGCTCTTCTCCGGAGTGCCATGAACGCCTGGTCCGTTTGCTTTACGGCTCCGGCAAGAGGGCGGATGCCGAAGACCTGCTGCGCAGGATGATCGACGACCCAGCCAGCGACGGCGAGTTGGTCTTTGCCACGGATTTCTACGCGCGGAAATTCGGCGGACGACGTACGGGATCCTGTACCGAGCTTCTACGCGCCGGCGTGACGTTGACCGTCGACGACACCTATCGCGGCAATCCGGAGGCGGGCGTCGCCGGCGTCATGCGCCGCCAGGGTTACCGTGTGTTCTTCGCGGAAAACACTCTCTGGCATTCGTTATTCGGCTTGCTGTTTTGGGACGAGTTGTTCGAGTCGGACCTTCTCAACAGTAGCTTCGATTGGGTGCCGCACTGCCTCAAGGACCGGACCTTCGTACGTCGGTTTGCCGCCCAGATCGACGAGAAGCTGGATGCCGTTCGAACCGGTAATGCGCTCAATCTGTTGCTTCGCCCGATCGCTGCGAAGTGGGGGCGTCCGAACGGCATCTTCGCCTGGGACCACGTCGAGGTCGAGGCGCTGCGGGCATTGCTGTCGGGAGCCGGCGGGGAAGGGATAGCAACCGTCTTACGCTTGTTGTGCCAGAATTTCCGTGACATGCGCGATGGATTTCCCGATCTCATGCTGGAGAAGGATGGTGCCGTCTCTTTCATGGAGGTCAAGGCCGAGGGCGACGTAATCCGCCGCAACCAACTCACTCGGTTGCGGCAACTCGGAAGCGCTGGAATCCGCGCAGAAATCGGACGTGTCGATTACCGCTTCGATCCCGACCAAGAATACGTCGTGGTCGACGTCGAAACGACGGGCGGCTGGGCAAACGGCGACCGGATAACCGAAATCGGCGCGGTGAAGATACGCAACCATCAGGTCGTCGACGAATGGCATTCCCTGGTGAATCCGCAGCGGGCCATTCCGGCAAAGATAACCCAGATCACGGGCATCACGAATGAGATGGTACGCGATGCGCCGATCTTCGCCGAGGTTTCGGACAGCTTCATGCGCTTCATGGGGGACGGGATCTTCGTCGCTCACAACGTCAACTTCGACTATGGCTTCATCAGCTACGAATTTGAACGGCTCGAGCGCCGCTTCCGGTTTCCGAAGCTGTGCACCGTCGCCGGAATGCGTCGGCGCTATCCCGGACACAAGTCGTACGGCCTTGGAAACTTATGTGCGCATTACTGTATCGAGCTTGAGACTCATCACCGTGCGCTGTGCGATGCGCGGGCGACCGGACATCTGTTGAACCTGATGAATCTCAAGCGGGAAGGCTGCCCGCCCGACCGAGCCGAGAAAGCGGCCTGACAAACAGCCCGACTCAAAACATTTTCGAGATCGTGGCAGGCTTCGTTGGCCGCGCGCGCCAATGCCGGCTTCGTCTCGGGCCGTTGCGGGGTCGACGGGATGACGCTGTACGTGAACAACGGTACCGCACTGTGGCCCGGCTTCGCGCTGCGGCTCGGTCGACCTTCCGAATTGACGCGGATCACGTTACGCCGGGCGACCCTTCAGGATCCTCCTTGACGCCGCGGGCGACGATCCGGAGCACCCCGTCCGCCAGCGGCCGCTGCAGCTTCAGTGCCTCCCCGGAAGAGGCCGTCATCCACGTCTCGACTTCGTCCGGCGTGGTCAGGATCACCGGCATCGCCTTCGGGTGGATGGCGCCGACCTCGGCGTTCGGCTCCGTCGTGAGGAACGCGTAGAGGTCGTTGGTGGTCTCGCCTTCCTTGATCTTCCGGACGGACGTCCAGTTCGTCCAGATGCCGGCGAAGCAGGCGAGGGGCCGGGTCTCGTCGAGCGCGAACCAGATGTCACCGCCCTCGGCCTTGTTGAACTCGCTGAAAGAGTTGAACGGCACCAGGCAACGGTTCTCGACGCCGAGCCATCTCGTCCAGTGCTTGCTCGTCACGTTGCGGATGTTGGTCGTGCCGCCGTCCGGCTCCATCCGGAGTAGTTCTTTGAAGTCGACCGGTTTGCCTCTGGCCTGCAGCTTTTCGGCTCGCCTCTTGGTGGCATCCATCAATGCCTTTGACGACGACGGCATTCCCCACCTGGCCGTGGCGAGTTCGCGACCCTCGGCGCCATTCCGTACGATCGGCGCCTTATAGTCCGGGAACACGCCCGGCATCGGCGCCAGATTCCCGACGTAGCGGTTGACGACCCGGAACAACGCGCTGATGGCGGCCTGATTGGTCGTGATCGAGTAGAGATTGCACATCGGCTGCTTATCCCGGGTCTTCGCCGTTTTTGTGAGTGGCGATCCACACGCTCTGCGAGGCCGCCGGCCGCTGCACTTTGTACTTGGCAAGATCTTCGTCAGACATCTGCAGAGCGATGTGATGGGCGAATATCCGATGGTTGCCGTCCAGCGGGCTCAACCCGCTGGCGATCGGAAACAGCACTGGGGGTCTCTCGAACTTGCCGGTGCGTGTCACGATGATGAGCTGACGCTGAAACCGAGCAAGGCTGTTATCGCCGCCGAATCCGTTGTCCTCGCCTTCGATCAACGCTCTGAACATGCTGTTCATCGTCTTTCGGGCATCGATCGACAGCTCGTTGAAACTGCAGTCTCGGGTCTCCTGCGTCCAGGTCACGTCCTTCCACCACGAGATCGGATGCGTGAGCAGCAACTCCCAACGATGCCCGGTCATCGGGTCGGGCGGAGGCCAACCCATCCCGGGCTGGTTTGCGAGCTTCAGGAGCCATTGGTCGACGACGTCGTCGGGCCAATTTGGCAAGTCCGCCTTTATGTCTTGCCGGGTGACCATGCGTGCGATCCGATTGGCTATCCACGGAGACCAGTCTACCGTCACATGCACGCATTCGAGCCCCGATGTCGATCCGAGACCCATGTGCTGCGCTCAGCGCTACAGCGGCACCCGCCGCCAAAGCCGGCCAGTTCGCGCGCTCGAAGAGCCCGGGCAGCTTCTCCGGCACAACGCGGGTCCACGTAGACATGCCGGTCGCCCTGCGAATGCTGCCCGTATATGAAGAACCGTTGTGGCACCAAATGCTGCAACCTTTGCCAGCAAGTCCCCTAGGTCAACGAGGGATGTTCTTGCTTTGTTTGTAAGCGGGCAGTGCAGTACCTTATGGCGGCAGGATCTTTGAATTTGCTTGACTTTTAGCGGGGATTTTCAGATATTTCAAATATTGGAGTTCCCGAGATGACCGCAACTTCTCTGAAAACTCACGCTGTAGGTCCAGAAGAACGCTCCTCCGCTAAAGGGGTGTTTGATCTGCTTTCGGGCTTGGTTGGACAAGCCGACGGGGCACTTAAGCTCGTCATCGAACCGTCGTCCGGTCGAAACGCAGCGGTCGTGGTGACAGGCACGTTAGCGGAAGCGATTAAAGACCTGGCCGGTCTGATGGAGAGAGGCCAACAGGTTAGTCTATTCGCCGACGACCCTGAGGTCACGCCAGAACAAGCGTCGGACCTACTAGGCATTTCGCGACCGACGATCGTCCAGCGCATCAGGCGGGGTGATCTGAAGGCGCACATGGTCGGCGCCCACCATCGCATTCTCATGTCCAGTCTGATCGCCTTTCGGCGGCGAGAGATGGAAAAAGCTACGGCAGAACGTGCGGCGCGGTCATCCGCTGCTCGATTTGCGGTGGCCAATAATGCGATCGAAGGTGGACAGGTCTTGCCTGAGACCGAAGCGATGTTGGACGACTGGGCGGACGGGAAAATCGACGACGATGAATTGATGGAGCAGACATTGAGAAAGTTCGGACCGGGTGTCTGACCCATATCTCCTCCCCAACGGTACGTTGAGGAACAAACTTGGTGCCGAAGAGCCATCGGAACTTTCGCGACGAGAAGACCAGCTCACAGCAGCCAGACAGGCTATTCTCGTTCGAAAAGGCCTGACGCCTCCCTTCAATTTCGATGCGCTCAAGGAAATCCATCGGTACGTGTTTCAGGACGTCTACGATTGGGCGGGCGTCCCTCGAACGTGCGATCTTCGCAAGGCAATGTACGTCGATTCAAAAGAAACTCCGCGGCAATTTACGCCTGCTTCGGACATCGCGACTGAGGCCGAACAGATTTTTGACGAGCTCGATCGGCGGAACCAGTTGCGCGGCCTCGGGGCGAGCGAATTCACGAATGCCGCAGCCGGATTGTTCGTCCAGATAAACAACCTACACGCCTTCAGAGAGGGCAACGGACGCGTTCAACGCCTGTTCCTCAAGGAATTGGCGAGGAACGCCGGTCACGAACTTGCTTTCGAAGTGGTGACGCGCGAGCGGATGATTGCCGTGAGCGTCGCTGGCCTCGATGGTGACGTACAAGGCGCAGAACGTCTTTTTCAGGAGATTTCTGACCCCAGACGAGTCGGGGCGCTGAGGAAAGCCCTTAAATTCTTGAAGGACGCCCACTCCGTGCCCTGGAATGATCTCTACGTCGCAACGACCACGGCCGGGCAACGCTACGCGGGCGTTCTCGTCGGGACGGCAAATGAGGATTATATGATGCGCGTGTCGGAAGACCCACAGGAATGGATCGCCATCGGCGATGTTTGCGATCTGCCGGAAGATCGACCTTTGAGTGGGGACGAGATCAGTATAACCGCCAAGAGGTTCTGAGTTGGCCGTAACGGGCCTACGAAACAATCCCCCGCGTGCTCGCGGCGACCGCGCGCTTCCGAGCGCAGGGTGATCTCGTCTTGGTCCGGCGATTGGGTGACATCAACGCGGATCAGATCTAACCGCCTGGAAAACCTATGGCGACTCTGACGGAGCGTACCGCGCTCGAGGGGCGAGTTGAAGCAGCGTGGCGGCCGGACGACGGCCCGCTTTCGCGCATTTTCGGCAGCGCAGCCGGCTGGCGAGATCATGCACGAAAGTAGTCGGCGGATGCTTCATAGCCGCGAGGTCGACATCGCTCGGCGTCTTGCAGCGTGCGCAGCGGATCTCCAACCAAGGAAAACCGCCGTTCACAGCCTGGTCGATCGTCGGTGACGGATCGATCGGCTCGCCGTCGCTCCACATCCGTTCGTTCCAGCTTTCGCACAGCAATCTGTCGGCCTGCTGCAGCATGATCTCCGCCTTGGCCCGCATCTCGACGGCCTGTGCGGCGAGGATCTTGGTCATCGCGCGCGCCTTGCCGAGCTCCTTGCTCAGAGCCTTGCGGTCGCCTCCGGAGAGGGGCGTGGGGTGGTGTTTCGGCGCCATCCGGATATCCAGGATTCAGTCAACGGGCCGGCGGCGTGCCGGCGACTACTCGAAAGCCGGCCAGCAGCCATCCTCTTCGTGGCGGCCAGTGCGTTGCTGGCAGGTATTGTCGAGCAGCCGCTGCGCGACGTCCTTCCAGACCGCCTTGCGGCCATACAATCTGATTGCATCGGCGGTCTGGATTTCGAGGGTCCGCTCGCAGCGGCGGCATCCGATGCGCAGCACGTGGCGCTGGATTTCCGAAAGACGTCTTTGCCGGATCTGGGCCCCCGTCGCGCCGGCGCGCGGGTCGTTCAGTACCGATTCCCAGTATTCGGCCGGAAGGGGTGCATCGGGAGCCGCAGCTAGGGGCCCCGGTTTACGGGAGGCTTCGGCGGCCAGCTTTTCCATTTGCTTTGGGGTGGGCATGCGCCAGCTCGCGGGTCGGTCGGTCATAGTTGATTAGAACATAACAAGAACAAAAGAGTCGAGTCTTCTTGGGATCAAATGGGGGAAAATGATCATGCTGGTGGACCGATGCTGTCGGAACCAAGACCGCCCGTTCGTCTTGAACCCAGCAACAGTGTTTGGAGTTCCCCCGCCATGGCCCCCCGCGCTAACTGGAAAGGCTTCCTGCGCCTTTCCCTCGTCACCTGTCCCGTCGCGCTGTATCCGGCCACGTCGGAATCCGAAAAGGTCTCGTTCAACCAGCTCAACCGGAAGACCGGCCACCGCATCAAGTACGCCAAGGTGGATGCGGACACCGGCGAGGAGGTCGCCAGCGAGGACATCGTCAAAGGGTACAAGGTCGACACCGACACCTTCATCGAGGTGACCAAGGAGGAGCTTGAGAACGTCGCGCTGGAATCGACGCGAACCATCGAGATCGACGAGTTCGTCGACCGCAGCGAGATCGACCCGAGATATCTGATCCGTCCCTACTACCTGGTGCCGGACGGAAAGGTCGGTCACGATGCCTTCGCGGTTATTCGCGAAACCATCCGCGAGATGAACAAGGTCGCGATCGGGCGGGTGGTGCTGACCAATCGGGAGCACATCATTGCGCTCGATCCGCTGGACAAGGGCCTGATGGGAACGTTGCTGCGCTATCCCTACGAAGTCCGCTCCGAAAAGGAGTATTTCGACGACATCCAGGACGTCAAAGTCACCAAGGACATGCTCGATCTCGCCAGGCACATCGTCAACCAAAAGGCGGGCCACTTCCAGCCGGACAAGTTTGAAGACCAGTACGAAACAGCCCTTCTCGATCTCATCAACCAGAAGCGCGCCGGCAAACCCATCACCGCGAAAGAGCGACCGCGTGGCGAGAACGTCGTGGATCTGATGGACGCGCTGCGCAAAAGTATCGGCGGCGCGCAAGCGGCAAAGGACTCCAAGCCGGCCAAGAAGCCTCGCAAGGTCGCCAGCGGTCAGAAGGAAATGCTCATGCCGATCGCTGGCAAGAAACCGGCGAAGGAAGCTGCAGCAAAGAAGCCGGCAGCCAAACCGCAACGGAAGTCGGCCTAGCGTGTCGTGAAGCATCCGGTAACGCCGGACGGTCGCTACTTCGTCGTCCGCGGCAGGCTGTGGCGAATGGCGAACCCGGGTCTCGATGAGTCTGAACGAACTGAACTCGTCGGCCGGCTGATGGCGGCCCGGCGCGCGGTTCGCGATGCCAAGAAGGAAACCGACCGGGAGGCCGAAGGCGCCGCGCACGCGACCGTGGACGAGGTCAAGCGGGCGCTCGGCGAGCGCGGCCCGGCGTGGTGGGACGACGGCGCTCCGGATCTGAATCGGCGCATGGCGAAGAACACGCCTTATGCCGACTGGTATGCAAAGCTCGCTCGTTCCCGCCATGGAGGACTTTGAAATGCCGAAAGCCGCTATCTTCGACCTGGACGGCACGCTGCTGGACTCGGTGGATCTCCACGCGATCGCTTGGCAGGAAGCTCTGCTCAAGTTCGGCCACGATGTGAGCTTCGAACAGGCTCGAAGCCAGATAGGCAAGGGGGGAGACAAGCTCATTCCCGTGTTCCTGTCCGCCGACGAACAACGGGACCACGGCAAAGAAATGGAAGAGTGGCGCGGCAATCGTTTCAAGACCGAGTATCTGCCGCTTGTGCGTCCCTTCTCGGCGGTCCCCGAGCTACTGCGTCGCGTGCGCGACGCTGGGCTTCGGATTGCCGTCGCTTCGTCGGCCAAGAAGGATGAAGTCGACAAATACCTCGACATCGCTCGCATCACCGACCTGGTAGACCTGAAAACTTCTTCCGACGATGTGGAAGAATCGAAACCGGCGCCGGACATCTTCGAGATCGTCCTCAAGAAGCTGAAGATCGAAGGCGCCGACGCCGTCGCGATCGGCGACACCCCCTACGATGCCGAAGCTGCGGGGAAGGCGATGGTCGCGACCATCGGCGTGCTTTGCGGCGGGTTTTCGGAAAGCTCACTACGACACGCCGGATGCGTCGAGATATACCCCGGCCCGGGCGCACTATTTGTCCGTCTCGCGGACTCCCTGCTTGCGCGGTAGACAATACGGCTGATCGCAGGATAGCGGTCGGTCGGCGGCGCGGGGAGTGCAATGGCAAGAAAACTGAAAACCTTCCAGACTTCGCTGGGCTTCTTCGATCTGGCCATCGCGGCGCCTTCGATGAAAGCGGCTTTGGAAGCGTGGGGCGCGGACAGCAATCTCTTCCACCAGGGCGCGGCGAAGGAAAGCGACGATCCCGACGTCATCGCTGCGACCATGAAGAAGCCGGGCGTCGTTCTCAGGCGGGCCGTTGGCTCCGATCGATCCTTCGGCGAGCATGCCGAACTACCCTCCGATCTCAGCGGTGCCGGGAGACCGACGAAAGTCGCCGGCGCGTCGAAAGGCCGTAAGGCGAAGAAGCCTGCCTCCCGGCCTGTCGACAAGGCGGCGGAGCGGAAGGCCGCTCTCGCCTACGAACGGGAACAGAAGCGCGGCGAACTTGAACGGGCGAGAGAAGAGGCCGCCCTTCAGAAAGAGCGGGAACGTCGGCAGCAAGCGGTCGACAAGGCGCAGGCGGGATGGCGCCACCTTCCTGCAGCACCGTGATCGCCCAGCCGCGTAGTGTCCGGACAGCCGGCCGCCGTTCTCTTGTCATCAGCATCTAATTTGCTCCTGCAGTGGACGAATCCTTGCGGCCCGTCTGTCGTTCCAAGCAGCTAACACATGCCAGGGATTCGGAATTGCGGAGCAGAAGCTTCCCACCCGCTCGTCGCCCTACTTAACTTCCGGTCGGAGCCGACGGTCCGCTGCGCAAGCCGTAGCCGACCGCAGCGGTCCCGAAGGCCGCCGGCTGTCGGCGGGAAGCCGCCAGCATGGGTGGGATCACTGAGGCTGGCTCGTTCTTGCGATTTAGCTCCCGCGCGCTCTGGCAGGGCTTCCTGCCGACGAGAGGCCAGGCGGCGGCCCGGTCTGTCGGACCGCCCCTGGACTGGTGGCGCGCGAGAGGTTCAATCCGGACCTTGAAGCAGGGGCAGGTCAAGCGAATGTATCTCCGGCATGGCCTTGCCGGCAATGGCTTGCAGATCGCCAACCATCCCAACAGTTGACTCGATGACGGCAACGATTTGGGTATCGCGCTTGGCCCACTGCCTCGTGATGAACTTGCGCTCCTTGTCGAGGTCTTCCTTCATGTCGTTGAATTTTTCGATGACTGCCTCGACGCGTTGGCGGAACTTGGTGCCCGTCAGGTAGAGATAGACCTCTTCCATCTTGGTCTTCTGGCCTTGCTGCACGAGTCGAGTGCTGTTGACCTCGATCAGGGTCTGTCGGAGCGCGATCGCCAACGGTACGGCGCAGCGGGGATGGGCGATCCAGATGTTGTCGACGAGATCGAAGTTTTCGACGTTCTTCGGAAGCGCTTGGGACACGATCAGGGCGACGTCGGCGGCGCAGCGTCTCTGGTCGTCCCGCAGCTTCGGCAGCCATCCGTCGTGCCATGCCTTGGTCCGTTTGGATTCCCAGAGGATCGTGCCGGCAGCCTGTCCGATCCCGCCGTTGACCTGCTGAACGAGGTCCGCACCGAGTTCACCCTTGCCGATGGGATCTATGAGGTCGGTTGGGAAGCGGCCTCGAAGGACATCCTCGAGATCAATTTCGAGCACCTCGCCCTGCGCCTGCTGTGAGCCTTGCTCCGCCTTGCGCTTGAGCTCCTCGATGGTTCGGCCCATGGACTCGATGGTTTGATCCTTTTCCATGACGCGTAGGCGGGCAGCCTCGTTGGCCTCCTGTCTGGACTTCGTGCGAATCTGCTCCTCGGAAGCCTGCACGCGTTTTTCCACGGTGAGATCGAGTTCGCGCCTGGCTTCGTCGAGCTCGCGTTGCTTTCTCAACACTTCGGCGTGCGCCTGCTGAGCTTCGGCCAGTTTGGTGTTGTTGGCCTCCAGATTGCGGCGAAGCTCTGCCGCTTCGGCTTCCTTGGCCTGCAGATCGGCCAAGTTTGCTTCGCGAGCCTTCTTCGCCTCGATAGCCGCTATCTGAACGCGTTCCGCCGCGAGCTTGCGGGTGACCTGATCGTCGACCTGTTCACGCGCCATGGCGAGCTCTTCACGCTCCTTGCGGACCAGGTCGAGGTTTCGGGCCACCTCGGCGTCCTTGTTGGCGAGCTGCTCCTGAAAGCGACGGCGGGTCTCCTCGATGAGGGGAGCCGCCAGCGATTCAGTCAGCCGGATTTCGTGGTTGCAGTTCGGACAATTCAGGGTGGGCTCATGGGTAAAGCTCGCATGGGAGGTCTTGAGGTTCATGGCGATTCCTTCCGATATCCGACCCAGCGGCCGATATGCCGAAAACGGCATGATTCGACCATGGAAGCGTCGGCCTGGACCTCCGTCCTCAGCCTTATCCACGGGTGCCAAAATGGTCGGTTGACTGTGAGAAGTTGGGGCAGGGCGAGTCGCGCGCTGCCGGCTCACTTCGACGGGGTCAGAAGGAGAAGGCGCGCAGTATGGTGGGTGCCATGGGTCGCCTTAACCTTGAACGAAAGGGGCATACTCAGATGGGTATTGGCTCTTCGGATGTCAACAGCACTCTGGCGACGACCGGTCATCTCGGGGGAGTTGGGGAGACCTCGCCGAGACCGGCAGGTCGAAGACGAGGACGGCGTACAGCCGGTTTTCGCCGGACGTCCCTGTTGCGCTATCGATCCGAACTGGCCCGCGCTGATCGCGGTCGCCCATAGAGGTTATCGTTAGTCCCGCCGATGGAGCCGGCGCTTATTCCTGGCCATCGGCCAAGGTGTCAGCCTCGTCGAAAGGCAGGGTAAGGTCGTCTCGATATGGATACAAGGGGAGCATGCAGAGCTGGTAGATCAACCAGCACGCATAAAGCGCGTCGTCCGAATACGGTTCGCTGTCCTGCAATAATCCATGCGCGATCGAATGACGGATGTAGGGGCCGGGTTTCTTGAGAAAGACGTTCTCGATATCGGTCACGATGGCGGTTCCGAAGATCGAATCCAATTCGTCGCGCATCTGTTCGAACAACGACGATATCGTGCGGTCCTCCTGTGTCTTCGTTGCGTCGTCCATCTTGGTGACGTCGTGGCCATGGCTCTTGAGTACGTGCCGGAGCGACGCCTCCAGTAGAGGCGTCAAGATGTAAAGCCCGCTGATGAAGTCGCCATGAAAGAAACGGGTGAAGCCGAGGCTGTAGGTCATGACGAGCCCCCGCGGGACGAACGGGCTCTTCTCCAGAAGGAATGCGAAGATTTCTTCGGATAGATAGTGTTCTGTGACGATCGACCTCCGGGCAACTTCGATCTCGGCGGACGCCGTGATGTGACGGCGCAGGCCCTCGTCTCGCGCGATTTGACTGCGTAGCGCCGAGTCGTTTGTAGAGTCGCCGACGTTAGCTCCCGTGCTACGGTAGACGACCTTGCCTTCGCGATCATGATGGCTGGCACCGAACAGAGACGACAGCGGGTGCTCCCGAATCGATCTTTCAGCGTCGGCGGCCAGTTTCGCCGGATCCGGAGACTGGCTGAGCGCGGCGAACACGAAGAGCTTATCGAGCAACGTCGGGCGCCGCATCTGGGATTCGACGTACTCGACGAGCTTTTCAAGGTTCATCGGAATAGCGAACGGCGACATTTCGTCCGCGATGCCTGCTTGGATATCGACGAGCTGGTGCCTCAGCTCCTTCCGCCGGTCTTTGCCGCCAGGCACGCCATGAAGCTCGCGGATTGCCTCGGTCAATATGTGCGCAGCCAACATCGCCGATGGCTGTCGTTGAGCGGTCTTTACCAGCAGTTCGGCCGCGGTCGACCGGCACCTATTCTTGTCATCCTCCAGCTTGGCGGCATGGTAGGCGGCGGCGCCGAGCCGCCAGAGCTCTACGACCATATCGTCGTCGGTTTCGGACGGCAGCGCGGTAATCAGTGTCTCCACGTCCTTGCCGACTTGGGCCGCGTCTGACATCGCGAAGTGGAGGTCCAGACGTCCGAACATCTGGGCCGCCCTCGGCTGTCGTTTGTCGATGGATCGCTTCCGCAGATCGATGGCAAGCTTTTGTGCCTCCGATGGGCCCATCTTGTCCATTCCGGTGCCACGCCCGATGAACAGTGCCCGTTTGAGTAAATCGCGCGCCTCATGTCTCAGGGCGCCGACCTCATCCTTGTCGAAGTGAAGCTTGAGAGCGCCGGAGTCGATTTTCGAGACGATCTCGACATATGCCGTTGCGGCGACGATCCCGAGCCGACCGCGCTTGCGGTCCAGCAGCCAGCACAGGTCCGCAAGCCGCGCGCGCAGCACCGGGCGCTGAGCTCGTCCGGCCATGTCGGCCAGGACGTCGACGGAGCCTCGAAAATCCGAAGGTATCGCCGACCGGCGGCCGTCCGCCCAGACGATCATAGCCGCGAAAGGCTCGTTCGGTTCGTTAGCCTTGAACTGCATGCCCATGACCGCCGCGAGCATCGAGTAGACCCGGAAATGCGCCGTTTCCGGTGGATCCGCGGGCTCCCCCAGCAACTCGCGATACTGATAGCCCAGAACGGTCGCTTCGGCGCTGACCGATTGCCGAACAGGCTCTTCGAAATCGACCTGCGAAACGTCGTCCAATGTGGCCCTGGCCCAGGGCGGAGGTGCAGCGTTGTCGGTACCTTGCGCAGTTTTCGGGCGTTCGTCGTTCAAATCGTCTCCTGGGCGTCGTGAAGTATGACGCTTTTAACGTCTGCTCAATGGGGGCGATACGAAGATAAGTGCAGCGACGCCTTGCTCGCGGGAAGTTAGCTACGGCGGCATTGGCTTTCCGCTCAACCGGGCGTCAACGAAGAAAGAAGAATTACCGACGCAAAGGCGCTCATGATCGGGGACAAGGAGGTGCCACAATTTGCAACACGACTGCGCAATGGTATCTTCAACTTTAGCGAGAAGTAAAGAGTGCCGTATTGGCCTGGGAAATGCCCTTTGCCCCCGCCGATCGGATGGCGTAGCCGTTGTGGTTGGGCGACCTTCAGAGGAGGGTTTGCGGCCGCCATTGTCGGCGACGACGAGCCACGGCCCTACAACGGATTGAGTCTCGGCATGTCTGCAGCGGAATGGGAGCAATACAAGATATCGGACAAGTTCGCCGAATTGACCACCGTGAAGCATATCGTCCACCTTCCCGTCGCGCGGCGCATAATCGAAGATGGGAAGATCAAATCCGGCCTTGTCTTCGACAAGAGCCGTCTGAAAAAGTCGCGGACAAGCGTAACTTGGCTGTCGGCGAATGATTGGTCGCCCGGATCGCTATACGGCACTGTCGAATTCCAGTTCTCCTGGGAGAAGCTCGTCAAGAACAAGCGAATCTACTGGGTCGAAGCGATGCCGAACTATCACCCGGCGGCTTTCCGTTTCCTGCTGACCTTCGACGAGATGACGTCCGAGCTGGTGACCAAATACGATCCAGAAAAGGACAATGGTCCGCTCAGGAAGATCGATGGACAATGGCGCTGGCATCCGGATTATTGCTCCGAATTCATGGTCGCCGACGATTTCCTGATCTCTGAGACGGTCGGCATCGACTTCGTACATCACCATCAGAAATATTGCCGAACCAAGTCATGGGGCTGTATCGAGCAGACTACAAATCCTTCGCCTCAAATGACGTCGGGTAGGCTCTTGGCGTACCTTCTGGCGCACGGAGTCAAGGATCTCGACAAGCATCTGACACCGGACGCAGGCGGACGGAATCGAATCCTGGACATGGCCAGCGCCTGGCTATGGATCGTATTGGACAACATAAAATTCGTCGGTCCCTTAAAGAGCGATGGGGAGTGCGACAGCCTAATAAGGGGAGCTTTGGCTCTCTTTGGTGTCGACAGGATCGATGACGGCAAGAAACTATTGGCTCTGGTAACGGGCAGTGCAGAAGCCCATGCAGCGCTTGCCAGGCTGGTGCGAAGTCATTTCAACACTCCTTCCTGGGATTTTGGTCTTTGACGGCGGCCTCCGAACAATGAGGTGTGCCGAAATATGGGGGCGGAGGACGGATGACGCGAGGATTTGACAGTGCCGACTGGTAGCAACGCCACCACCCAAATCATTGCGATGGGCCGAAATGTACTCATGCATTCCCGTTGCCAGCAGGCGGTCGGGCAGGGGGGCTTTCACACAGCGAAATTGATCTCCACGGAGGATCCGGCGATCGTCGTGCGATCGCATACTGGCATTCGCGTGGAGGGGGCAAGCAGCTTTCGCTACGTGTACGATTGCGGTTCGCGCCAAGTGGGAAAGTGCAGATCGGTGGTCCGTAGCTTTGCGAGCTCGGTTCGGGAACGGCGGATCGATATTCTCTTCCTTTCGCATTTCGACGAAGATCACGTGAATGGCGTTCCTCACCTTCTCGATCCGGTGGATGGTATCAAAGCTGATACGGTGGTGCTGCCTTGGGTGGACGATGTGGAGCGACTGATCGCATTCGGGAGAGCTGCTTCGCGAGGAAGAGAGGTTGGAGGCTTCTTCCGGTCCTTCGTCGTCGATCCGGTCGCTGCCCTGGACGTCTTTGGACCAAGACGCATCCTGCTCGTTCGGCACGGCTCGGGCGAACCGGACGATGGCGACGTGATCGATCTTCGGCCGGATGGGCGAGATCCCGACGGGCCGTTCGGCGCCAAAGTGATTAGAGACGGGGTTCGGAGAGTGGCTCCGGCGAATCCAGAATCTATCTCGGGTGTTTCGGCGGCTGTTTACGTCATTTTCGACGATATGGTCGTTGATGTATCCGCTGGCGTTGGTTCTTGGGTATTCAAGCCGTATGTTCGCGCCTGTGAACAGGCGCGGGTTGCCAACTTTGAGCGCGAGGTCGAACGTCTGCTGGCTTGGCCTTGGGGTTCGTTCCCTTCAAAAATTAGCGATCCCGCAATCCGACATCAGCTGGTCTGGAGTAAGACCAGCACCAAGGCACTCGCAGCGGCTTACAGGTCAGCTTTCGGCGACCGAAATTTGACATCGCTGTGTGTCTACTCGGGCCCCCGGTGGGACGGAAGCCCCAGAAAGCTGTTGTTGTTCGACCTGACTAAATTTGACGTTGCAAGTAAAATCGGGTGGCTTGCAACAGGTGACATCCCATTAAAAGATCCAGCGGAGGCGATGGACTTGCTTGCCCATTACAAGGAACAGGAAGCGAGCGTCGCGACGTTTGGTCTGCCGCATCACGGATCGGTAAAGAACTACTCATCCGCGGTAGTGGCGACACTCCGTCCACAGACCTGCTTCGTATCGGCAAAGCCGCCGCGAAACTGGAATCACCCCCATCCATCCGTCATGGCGGATGTCGCCAACCAGGGCGCGATTGGAATTCACGTCGACGATACGGAAGCCAGCGCGTTCAGCGAGACATTTTTGCTGGTGCATTAGCCCGCCTGCTCGCGGACCGCAGCATTAATAGTCCATGTTCGCGTGCCGATCCCACTCGTATCCCCAGCGGTCGATGAAGGCCGCCAAAGCGCGTTCCGACTTGATTGCCTTGGCATAGTCCAACCTGGAAGCGGGGTCGCATGCGGGATCGACGCCGGCGTCAATGAGACGATGCGCGCGCTTGATCGGCCCGCCGGACATATATTGATCGAATTTGTCGAACAGTTCGCAAACAGATTCAAAAAGTGCTTGGTCAACCGGCAAGCTGGTAAATCGCACGCTGTTCTTAATCGCACTGAAGTTGGCGGGAACGTTGCCAATGCCCCGAATGTGAATCTGCATCCAACTCATATCGTTTTCGACGCCGCCGTGCGCAAATGGATTGCGGACTCGCTCTTTGAGGGAACGCAGATCCGAATAAAGTTGCTTGAGTGTCTTGTCTCCCTCGACATCGAGAACGGCTTTCAGTTTCGCATCCCACGTCTTCGACATGCGCGCGAAAACCGACTCGGCGCTGTCGCTCGGCAGAAATCCGATCAACAGGATCGTTTGATGCTCGAGCCGGCTAAAAAAAGCGTCGATCATTGCCGTTGCGTTGAAGAATCCGGCCACCTGATGCTTCCGGATGCGGTTTAAGTCCGATGTCAGCATAGAGGACAGAGAATCTAGCGACTTGCGGGCGGCTTTGGACGCACTTGGTTTCGAGGGCTTTCGTCGCGCACGCTTGTATGCCGCCTGCGCTTGCCCGCGGAAGAAGCGATATCTTGTATCGAATTCTGCATATCTGTTTGCGATCACGAAATTGCCGGCTTCGATTTCCTGCTTTGCCAGTGGTTCGATCAGTCTTTCGACGGCCTGAGCGGCCTTTTGCAACTGTCCCTCGAGCCGAGATAGGTCGGCCGCATTCAGGTGGGGGTCATGGGCGATCGAGAACCCGAACTTGCGAAGCGAGACAGACGCGGGCTTGCCTAGAAAATTGAAATACACCGTCCACCGGCACCTCTCTTCAGGGCCCGACCACGAAAACCCCAGCAAGCGACACGCAAGCAATATGAGTTCCGGAACCGGAAATCGATTGCGGAAGGTCTATAGGTTGGGTCCAAAAATTTGACGACATCGTCGGATGGGGAAGATGTCAGCCCTTTTGTCAGCTTTAGCAGCCGCTTCTTGGTGGCTTCGATTGCGCTGTCTCGTCCTTCTTCATCAGACATGGCGGCTCAGGACCTGCGGGCAGATGCCCTTGCAGTGGGCCTTTCACCGGACTGTGCCCGTCGCGAATGAGGTCGACCTGCCGCTGCGACGATGCTTCCCGCGAAAGACATGTTCGCCGCGTCGCTATCCGTAAAGTCCAACCCCGCCGCGCGGATGCGTTTCGACCATGCCCGCGCGAGATCGTTTCCCGCCTCTGGAGTGAAATCGACTGGAACTCGCCAGGCGTTCGGGGCACCGACCTTGCAGACCATGATCGCGTCCCACGATATGGAGCGTTCCCTCTTGTGTAGCCGCGTGCCGCAGTCACCTAGCAGCGGAAAGGCACCGATAGGAATCACGCCGCTCGTCGCCATCGCGTTCGCGAGAGCTTCCCATCCGCGGCCGTCTAGGTTCTGGTATGTGAAGACGATCCTGGCGTCGTCCTTGCACACGCGGCGAATTTCCTTGAACGCCTTCGTCATACCGGTGGTGAAATGCTCGATCGCCGCAGTTGACTTCGATCCCGCCGCCAGTTGATGGGCGGGAAAGCCTTCAAGGCAGGAAGGGGAGATCAGGCCGAAATGCACCATCCATGGGACGAAGAAATGGCCGAGTTCGGAGTAAGAAATGTAGTCGAAGTAGGGCGGGTCGGTAAGGACTAGGTCGATCGTTCGGTCGCGCAGGTGGGACATGTCCTGCGCATCTGCGCACCGTAAGTCCCAGGAGCCGGAT
This sequence comes from Bradyrhizobiaceae bacterium, assembly GCA_003963435.1. Lineage (GTDB taxonomy): Bacteria > Pseudomonadota > Alphaproteobacteria > Rhizobiales > Xanthobacteraceae > Bradyrhizobium. The sequence continues at coordinate 110,600 of RXJC01000050.1, forward strand.
GCCTGGTCTTCGACGGGACGGACCGATCCGGCCCGCGTAGGCTCGTGAGGAACAAGCAGGGCGGCCGCGGCCCGCTGAACGGATCTCACGGCGTTGGGGAATGTACCGCGCCCGTTTCTTCGGAGCCAGGGATTGATCTCGACGGGCCTGGCAATGTGCCTGAACGCGCGGATCGAGAACAGGGGGCTGAGCCTACGCCAGTCGCCGGCGTATCCGCAGAGGAGGTTGTTGGTCGTCAGGTGGTCAGAAAAGGCTATCGCGAAGGCTTCGCGCACGGGCCCCTCCAGCTTTTCGATCGCTTGGGCCAGCAGCGCGAGGTGAAGCTGCTGCCTTGCAGAGAACAGGTCCGAGTAATTGTCGTAGCCGTAGCGGAAGAGCCTGTCATCGACCCGTCCCACGCGCGGAATCGGCGAGGGTGGAATGACATTGGGTGACTGCGCCTTCAAAGCAGCGAGAGCTCTCGCAGCGTTCGAGTACATCCTGCGGTCGAAATCCGTCGCAGTTCTGATCGTTCGTTCGTTTCCAGTGTAACGCCGCTCCACGCCATCCGGGATTACTTCGACGGCGAAAAGTTCGAACGTGGGCCGCTTGGTCGTCGTCGTGGCTTCGTCGATAAGCTTTTGCCTGTGACCGCAGCACGGACAGACGGCCGTCCCTGCATCGACATGTCCCCGCTCTGCTTGCGTGCGGACTCCGCACTGGCAGCCCGATGTTTTCGCGTCGATCTTGGTTTGAAGGATGCTGCTGCAGGAGCGGCAAGCAATCCACTGCTTGCCGATGCGCGGATCGGACCCAAGCTTGAACTTTGGATGAGCGTGGAATTGATGAGAGCAGTGATCGCACGATATTGATTGGACCCAGAACGCGTGCAGCAGGAGTTGTTTTTGCCCGCTCGCATCCTTAGCACGATAATAGGGCGCCAGCCGGGCACCGATGTCGGCGCACAGGGCGTCAAGCACGGGTTCTAGCGGTGGCAGCGTACGCAGGCGTCCCTGAAAGGATGATATTGCCGTTGCGACGGGCTCGACGTCGAGCCCGTGGACGTCGGCGCCGAGGCGCGAGGCTTCCATGACCATGACGCCGCCGCCAAGAAACGGGTCCAAAACCTTTAAGCCTTTGTACGACGGGCCTTGATAATACGACTTCCAAAATGACTCGCCGGAGGGGGTGCCGGCGGCCACCAGCAGCGATCGGGCCGTCACCGCCAGACGTCGAGCGAACCACTTGTGCGACTGATAGACGTCCCGGGGGCGGACGCTTTCGCGATAAGCGAGGCGGGCGAGGCCCACCAGTGGCACGTCTGCGTCGTCCAACAGCGATCGTTTCGGCAGTTCATTCCTCATCGCGTACGCAACTCGCACTCGCCCAGACCCGGCAGCGATATTGGGGCGGATCTCTGCAAGAAGCCATCAGCAAAATGCTTTATGAGCCGGGATTGGTGCAGGGCCACCTTGTCGCTCGGCAGATGATCCAACAGCCTGCGGCTCATGATCGCGATGAACTTGGCCTTGGCGCGCGATGCCGTGACGTTGAAGCGATTGAGCTGGAACAGAAAAGTCTCCTCCGCTGCGATCTGATCCTTGTCGCCCAGACCAAAGCTGGCGATCATGACCGTCTTTTCCTGCCCCTGGAAACGCTCGACCGTGTCGACGGCGGCGAAGATTTCATTGGCGTCGACACGCCCCGCGAGTTCGGCGGCCAGCCGTTCGAAGACGGCGGCCTGTTGTGCCCGATGAGGCGTCACGATGCCGACGCCCTTACGGAAGAAGTCGACGGGGGACAGAGGGGCTGCGTTCGCGGCGTCGATGTCCATCAATCGACTCTCGAACAATGCCAGGACCAGGCTGGAAACGAGGTCGGCCTCCTCCTGGTTGCGCTGGCTGCTGAATCGGTCGTTATGAATGACCGCTGTCAGCGGTTTGCCGGGATTGAGGATCTGCGCGTAGGCCGGAGACCAGATCAGGCCGGCCGGCCATGACGCAGGCGTATTCGGCGTCATGGGAGTTGCGGTCGCGAACCGCAGATCCTTGCTTTCGTCGCTGGCGTGCAGATCCTGGTAGCCGGCGAGCCTAACGAAGTCGACGATCTCGGAATTCGACCGAAAACTGCGATCCAGCATGATCCGGTCGATCCCGGGGTCGGCTTGGCCACGTCGACGATAATGGCGGTAGAAATCGAATATCGAGCCGACGAGACACTCGGCGCCGACGGGTGGCTCGATGGGATGAATTGGGGCCATCTGCAGGTCGTCGCCGACCACCGTCAGCCGCGCGCCGGGCGCGAGCTTGGTGAATGCAACGATGGCGTGGGCGACGTCGACCTGGGACGCTTCGTCGATCAGCATGAGATCGAACAGCGGCGCGACTACCGACCCGCCGAGCTTCGCGATCTGCTCGACGGTGCTCGCGACCAGGACCAGCGAGTCGCGTGTGGAGAGGGCGGCCTCCAGGTCCTGACGATCCGGCGATCCCCAGTCGTTCATGGGGAGGACGAACTGCTGAAGCTCTGGCGCGACCGACTCGAGAGATCCCGCACCCGATGCGAGACGCACCAGGCGTACCTGGTCGGCGATACCCAGCCGGGCGAGCAGTCCTGGCAGCCGCTTGGCGACGTGATCGATGGCCACCCAGGTGAAGCCGGTAACCGCGATACGCAGACCGGCTCCAGTGTCTGCTGCATGTTTCAGGGAGGCTGCTAGGTAGGCTTGCGCCGTCGCGCTCTTGCCGGTGCCTGGAGGTCCCCACCAAATCGCCAACTGGCGTTGAACCGAGCGTTCGATGGCCTCGCTTTGTTTTGGGGTGATGTCCGGAGCTATCGTGCGGGCGATGGCGACCACCTCGGCCGCAGCAAGGCCGGTTGCCGTGCTGGCCGCCACGTCGGCGTTCCAAATGAAGGTCTCGGCCGGGACGCTCGCGGAAGCTCTCGGATTCAACCGGCCGACATTGGCGATCCTTGCCTGGAACAGCGGACGACTGGCTGCCAACGGCGGGTTTCTGATACCAGGCGAACCCCACTGGCCCGTGCGGCCGGATAGGGCGTCTCTTAGCCGGCGTGAAAAGAAATCGAGGACGACCGGATCGACGATGCCAAATCGCCCCTGACGCGGATCGAAATCGAGGTTCGCGATACCGAGACGAATTGATGCATGAAGCAGAGCGGAAACCTCGATGATCAGGCGGCGATTTGCTCGGTCGATCCTTCTGACGGAGACGCGCAGCGAAGTTCGCGCCGAGTCCTGGTAGTCGCCGCCCTGGATTGGAAGGGTCTGTTGCAGAGCCGGGAACTGCGCCTTGAATCCGGCAGCGGTTTCGTGCTGAACATGCGCCAGCAGGTCCTCTGGTGCGAAGGACAGGAGAAAGTCGCCATCCTTGATGCGAACCTCGCGCGATGCTTCCCGGAGCTCGAACGCATAGACCGAGGGATTGGCGATCTGGTTGGCCAGTCCATAGTGCCGGAGGCAAGCGGCGCGTTCTTCGCCGGTCAACGTTCGGTCGACCCGGGCGCTCACGAAGCGCGCTTCGCGCTCATGGGGGGGCATCGCCAACAGGAGATCGTTCTCGAGCTTCTGCGCGGCCTGCATCAGGCGCGTATGCTGATACAGCATCTGGCCATCGAAGCCGACGCCGGTCAGCGGTTGCTCAGGTCTGAATATCTCGCCGACCGTTGGAGCTTCCGCGCTGAGCGTGTCGCGCAGGCGACGGCCGAGGCCGTCGACGATCCATGAGAGCGCCCGCAGCTTGTCGCGGACGACGCGTCTTGTCTGCTCCTGATGCCACTGGAAGTCCTGCGACCTGAACGGCGACTTCCTTTCCCAGATCTCGCTGCCGCGCTCGGACGGAATCTGGTCGGACAGAGGGTCAAGATAAAACTTGTTGACGTTGAACTCCCAGGTTGATCCGTCGGCCCGAACGCGGCGGTTGGCGTCGAGATCGTTGGCCAGGCTGACGAGCCCGTAGTGGTGAGGGACCGGCGCCGCGACGAGGCTGTTCACGATCTCGGAAACGATGGTCAGTGGTGAAGAAACGCTGGTGAACCTCGCGTCCTCGAGCACTGTTTCGGCCGGAAACAGCCACGACATCGGACTGACGTCTGTGCCACCGATGCGGACGGGAGCCTGCACGATATCGAGATGCCGGCCCATGATACGGCAGAGGTGATTGAATACCAGTCGGTCCCAGATATAGAACTGGATCGTGACGTCTCGCTTGTTCGGATCGAACTGCCGATAGCCTGCGAGAGTATCGGTTCGTGCGCGGGCGATATCCTGCATCATGAACTCGAGCCACTGACGCAGGATCTCTCCCTCGGCGTCAACCGAACGCTCGAGCACCAACAAGGCGCGGTCGCGATTGGTGAACGCCCGGCCATACCCGGCATTTGCGGTGCGTGGCGCGTTGGGCACGCCGTAGGAGATGTTGTATCCGAACGCGAAGGTCAGGCCGGATCCGACGTCGAAGTCCGCGGAAATGTTGACGCGGATGTCGGAGAAGCTCGGCAAGACGGCCGACGTACCGGCCCGATCCGGAATGGCGGCGGGGAGGGAGTTCACCAGAGTCAGACCGCGGGCGACGAGCACAGTCCGCTTCGCGCGCAGCGTTTGATGTGACTCGAAGACGACGTTGCCTGCGGACGCCGCGGAAAGACTCTGAACGCTCGCGATACCCCCTTCCAAAAGCTTGCCGCGTGCTCCTTCGGTCAGGCCCGCAACGCGGCTGGGGTGGTCCAGGTCCTTCGCCATGGTCCAACAGTAGGCTGACTGTGCCTGTGCGGCCCGAGCTGGCGGGGTCGGGATGGCCGCAGCGGCATCCTCCTCGGTCGACCATTTGTAGCCGAGATAATCGCAACCAGAGCATCGGTGGTCGACATGCCATGGCAGGTCGCGCCAATCCGGTTCGCTCAGGATCTTGCGGAGGTCATGCCGCAGGAATCTCGCGACACGGCCCAGCACGACCTCCGGCGGCATCGTTTCCAGGTCGGCGGCCAGCGCCCCCAGGTATTTGGCCTGATCCCTGACGGTTACATGGTCCTTCACGTCCTGACGCAGCTGGATCTCGATACTGGACGCGTCGTGACGGCCCGGCCAGATTGCGGCTTCCGCAAGGACGAAGAAGCGATCACTAAGACCGTTCGCGTCCAGCCAGCCCGCCAACGTCATCCCGTAGTAGGCGAGCTCCGAGAAGTGGGCGGGCGATGCCTCACCTGAGATTTTCACGTCGATCACTTTTAGGCCGAACCTGTCGTCGGCAACCGGCGTGATCGTGCCGTCGATCGAGATGGCACGGCGCCGCCCACCGCTCGGCGGTACAACGTGAATGATGTCTGGGCGGACCGCCGAGAACTGGAGGTGGTTGGTACCGTTGAAGGCACTTCCGTCGGCAAGATCGGTAAGACCGTGCGTGGCGACGAATGTGGGTGTGACCTGGTACTCCGCCTCTATCAGCAATTGGTTGGCGATCGCCCTAGGGAGATGGTCGCGAAGCAGGATGGTGCCGAAGGCGCGCTCCTCACCCTCCGAGAACGCGGTGGGCGCCCCGTGTATCACCAGGTGCGGGAGCACCTCTGACAGTTCGGCGAACCTCTGCCGCTCGTGATTTCGGCCGGCTTGGGTGATTAGCGCGAACCCCGGACGAGCTGCGTCCCGTTCTGGTGCTCCGGCTGCTGCGCGATCGGCTGCGGTGCTGTAGAGATCGAGACGTAGGCGTCGTTGGCAATCCGTCCGGATGTATTGCGAAATGGCTCGCTTTCCCAGTCGGTACACCACGTTGTCGCTCCGGTTGACGGTGGGGGCAGCAGCAACCCGACCACCCGATGCGATCTATTCAGCGGGAAGTAGATCTGGTCAACAAGGCATGGGTCGATAACAAGTATTGTTCACAAATGCAGTGCGGGTCGAGTACGGTCAGGCCCAAGGACGCCGGCTTCGCTGGTATCTGAACTCGGGTTCGAAGAAATCTCGGGCGCTCAACTTCCGACAAAGCGAGGGAATGCTCTGGCCCTTCACCGGCACGCGGCCCAAGGTGTATTTTTGTGCGCGGACCAAGGAGTTAACGTCATGAGCCTTAATCTGCTGCCAGAGGAAGTCAGCTAGTCGTCGAGACAGCCCGACTTCCCAGTCGACAAGCAGCCGCAGAGTCCTCGCGATGGCGCCGAGCGGGTTGGGGTTTTCCTCGAGATTGATCGTCACCACGCCGCTGTGGATCCGGTCGAAGTAATCGATGCTGCAGTGCAGTGCACTCTCGGCTGGGATATAGACCGCGGCGTCCCAGTCGAAGAAGGTCGTCTTCGTCAAGTCTGCCAGGCCCGATGCCCCGACCAATCCTTCCTTGATGGCCCACGTGTCATGAAGGGCCCAAACGTCGAACTTCACATGACGACCGCTCAGGCGGTACCCCCCGAATCGATTGCGCTCGGCACGGCAGCCGGCAAATGCACTGGCCAGCCCTGCGGCATCGCCATCGACCACCAAATCGATGTCCGAGGCGAACGCGTCGCTGCCGGATCTGGCGATGTCCCGCACCATGCCACCGAAGATGCCTACCTGGCCGACCGTGCTCAGACGTTGAATCAACTCATGCGCCTCGACGCCTCGAGCGTCGGACTTGAGGAAGGTATCTATCCTTCGTCCGAGTTCTCGTTCGCTGCGGGCGAGGGTCTGCATCGTCATCCCCTCAACGACACCAGGTTGCGGCATAGCTCGACGGCGAACGAATCGGTCATGCCGGAGATCATGTCCGTCATCAGTTGAAGTTCTCGATAACGCATGGGCATGTCCGACATCTGCGCTGCGCGCCTGTAGTTCTCCGATATGCGCGAATAGACATAGGCATCATAAGGCTTCGTGCCACGTGGGCTTACGAAGTCCTCGCTACCCCGGTTCCGGATCGCCTGCCAAAGAGCGTCCATCAACGCATGAATCGTGCGGTGGCCCTCCAATTCGACCTCGATCACGCTGCGATGGGAGTAGACGTGCTTTCGCGCGAAGCCTTTCAGGGCTTTCCAAAGCGCCTCGGAGCGCGATCCTGCCAAGAGCTCGCCGTGGAATTCCCCGGCCATGATGGTATCCCGATTCGCGACGAAAGCGTCCGTCACGGCATTGACCATCAGGCCGATGGCCTGGACACGGAGCATCTGCATCGAGATGTCGGAGAGCTCCGCACCGGACAATTGGGATTGCCGGTATTCAGTCTCGCGCTTCCGGGATTGTTCACAAATATCAATGATTTGCGGATCATCTTTGGCGTCGTGGCTCAGGGAGGCGATCAGGTCGTGGAACGAGATCAGGCCCTTCTTGGCCGCATCTTCCAGGTCCAAAACCGAATAGGCAATGTCGTCGCAGGCTTCCATCACAAGGGTGAGGGGATGGCGCACGCCTTCCTCGAGGCCGGTGTTCCGCCACACCTCGTCGACGATCTTGGCCTCCGACTGGAAGAAGTTGAACTTCTTCCGCGATTGGATGGATTTGTCGATCTTGTCGGAGGGCACGGGGTATTTCATGAGGGCCGCCAAGGCAGCATAGCTCATGTTGAGACCGTAGCCGTCGTTGATGATCTGGAGCCGGGTCAGAAGGCGGAGCGCTTGCGCATTGCCCTCGAATTTTTCGAAATCCCGCTGCTGGGCAGCCGTGAGGTCGGCGCCGGCGAAAATGTCGAACGAGTTCTTATCCTCTCCCTTGGGCAAGGAGTGGCGGGTGATCCAGGACTGCATGGCATCTTCGCCTTGGTGACCGAAGGGCGGGTTCCCGAGGTCGTGGGCGAGGCCGACGGCGCCAAGCAGCGACGGGACCGAACGAGCTGCATCCGGAATGGCCGCCAAGCCGAGCTCATCCCCATGATTGTAGAAGAGGGTAGTGCCGATGCTCCGCGCCAGGTTCGCGACCTCATGGCTGTGCGTCAAGCGAGTCCGGACGCTGTCGTTGCGCTCGAGCGGGAAAACCTGGGTTTTGTCGGCAAGTCGCCTCACCGGCGTGGAAAAAAGGAGCCGATCATAGTCCCGTTCGAGCGGGATCCGCTGCTCCTTGCCCTTCTGCGGGCTCGGTGCCGATGGTGGCTTACGCCGATTGCCGTTGAGCAGCTTTGCCCAATCCAGCTTGCGCTGCGCGTCGGCCATCACAGCGCTCCTCGGTCCGATAACAGGCACTTACACATTCACCACAACTTATAATATAGAACGACACTCACATGTGCCCAAAGATGTAAGGGTACAATCATCCAAGAGCGATTCTGGTGAGCGGTCAGACACTGACTGGCAAGACGGGTCTACCGACGACGTCCCTAGCAGGGATCACCGGAAAACGCACCCCAGAATCTCCATTGGCCAACGTTTCCACCAGATTTTTCAAGGTTTTAGACCAGAGACGAAAAAGGCGCCGGCATCGCTCGACGAGCTGTGGCAGGGCCGTCGCAACTCCTAGAAACCGCCTGCGGACGCGTGCCGCGGTCTAGTCCATGGCCCGGATCAGGTTGGCGATCTCGTCGAAATCGGGCGAGAATTCGCCGTTGCCGTCATAGAGGCTCTGCTCGACGCAGATCTGGTCGATCAGCCTAGAAAGCTTCTCCTCGGAATAGCCGCTAACGCGGCGATCCATGCTCAGGGCCGACATGGCAAAAGCTCGGTTCACCGCTTGCGCAACGTTCGTCCAAATGCGCCGATGTCCGATGTTCTCGGCAAGCTCACCATCAATGAAAAGACCAAAGAAGGTCTCGCTGCGCAATTCTCGAGTGACCTCGTCGCCATATTGATACTCACGCCGCCAGCCGGAAAGTTCGGCCGGGGTGCGCACCGCGAACGGCGTGCAGCGGAAAAGTGAATAGGCCGTCTTGCGTGCCGCGGTGAGCTTGCCGAGGGCCATCTCGAAGTCCCTTTCGGTCTCGTAGGACCGGCCCTCGGAATTCTCGATGTCGAGCAGACCTACCACGTTGCCAACGCGGAACAGGTGGAGAGGCGTCGAGAACGTGGCGCTGCGAAAGGCGCGGCTGTCCGTGATGTCGCTGATCTCTGTCAGGGTGCTGCTCAAGATGTGGGTCATCGATTGTCTCCGGATGTTCAGGCGAGAAGTGTTTGGCAGGTGACAGGAGAGATCGATGAGCAAGCCGCGACGCTCTTGCACGTTGCCGAGCGAGGTGCGATCGTCACGGTGTCCAGTGGGTAATTGGACTTTGTCTTGTTCGTCGACCGGGTGCCCGTTTTTCCAGAGGCGGGCACCTTTCGACCTCTAGGCGCTGCTGAACGTCATTTGTCATGCTCCCGTTGGCGCGCCAGTGGACGCGTTATGCAGCATTCTGGAAGGCTCGCTAGAAAGAGTCCCAGCCCATCTCTTCCGAAAAGCTTATTTTTTTGAATCGCTTAGTAGGGCTGGACTCTTGCCAGGTCTTGGGATTCCAGGCGTTGCCGAAAGCCCGATAGGCCGGCGCTGAGCTCCACACGAAAAGCCGAGTCCCGAAACCGACTCCGGAATTGCCGGCTATGGATTTAAGGAGCGACGCTTGGAAATCATGCCGCAGGCCGTTCGTGCTGGGGCTTGAGGAGCCGGGCGTTCATGTACGACTTCGCGGAACTGTATCACCTAAAGATCAAACGCGTTCGGCACAGGTCTTGCGGTCGGTTTGCCACCCTTGTCAGCGCCACTGCGTGTAGCGATCAGCCCAGCCGCTGCACGCAGTGTGGTGGCCCACTTCGTGGCCATGGCCGAAAAATCACCACGTACCGGGATTTGCCGTGCCGGGACGGGGGCGTCGCGATCATGGTCGAACGGCTGAGGTTTCGGTGCGCGCATTGCGGAACGACAACCCTTCAACCGGTGGCGGAGATGGATCAGCGGTTTCGCATGACCGATCGGCTTGTGGATCGTATACGCTTTGAGGCCCTTTCGCGTCCTTTCACGGTCATCGCGGTGGAATGCGGAATCCATGAGAAGACCGTGCGCAGAATTATCCGCGATCGTGTGCCGCGTCTGACAGCTCGGGCCGCGAACACACGAAAAGCCGACTGAAGAAGGGAAGCATCCAATGCCCGTCGAACGCTTAGTATGCGCTTCGTCAGCGGATTGCGACGTTTTTGTCGTCTGCTGCTGCGCAGACCCAGACGAAGATACAGGGCACCACACGATAAGCCGAGTGCCGGGTCCTAAACACCGACTTACTGCCTAAGCACACCGTCTGACTTCCGCGCCGGCGAGCCCATCTCTTCCTAGAGTCGGTGGAGGGTGCCGATGCCGATTAGAGGCGGAGTTCCGGTTCTCCGGATGGGCGTCACCACACGAAAAGCCGAAGGAGGTGGATTGGCAATCAACCAGACTGACGCCTCCCTTCCTGGAATAGCAAATAAAAGTAGTGGAGCAAGACCGTGGGGTCGATCCCAGCGCCGAGCGAAACCGGCTTAACCGAGCACAGCTGCAGCGCGATTTCATCCTCGATCATGAGTGCGCTGGCGAAGATGTTGGCTTCGAACCGGTTCCGGCCCGCCTGCAATTCCGCTTCGCTTATGTTCGGATAAAGCCCATCGACTTGAAGGCTTGCTTTCCGACGGTGATGGGACAGGGCCGCACGGGCGATCTCGCGCGCTATGGCGACGCGTGCGCACCCATCGCCGAAAATTGCGCCCTGTCGCGTCCGATCGGCGATCCGGACGACGAGCGTTCCGTCCACGAATTCCGTTTGGTTCGTTTCGCCCGAGAAGAATTCCAGGCGGAAGGGCACGACGCCGTCCATGGTCCAAATCTCGGTGCAACCCGCGAGTTCGAGCGGATCGACCTTTTCGCGGCCATCCCAACCAAGACGCCGCCGCTGGACCTTTGCTATCTCGCGGATTTGGAAAGGTTTGAGCTCGGTCCGGTCGGTTTCGTGCGCCGGGGTCGTGGTCTGGCGAATTCCTGCCTGAGCGACGCCATTTCGGATCAATCCGCTGCAATGAACCTTCGGCGGTTGGAATTGTTTCGCCAAGCTGGCCGGCAGAGCCATTCGAACCTCGTCGGCGATTGCCTGAATGTGAGCGCTGCGGTCGGTCCTAAAGAGGGCTCCGCAGAGGTCGGCCAGATACAACTGCGCTGCATCCAGATCGATGCCGGCGGCAATAGACACGTCGTGGACGTTCCCCCGAGACCAGGCCGTGGTGTCGTTGATCAAAAGCGCCGATGCGAAAAAGCGGGCTTGCCACCGGCTCGAATTGGGCCCGGATACCCATAACCGCTCTAACGTGTCCGACGGAACTCGAGCCGTCAGGTGGGTCGAGTGCAACGTCGCGTACCCGAGTTCGCGAGCCAGTGCGAACCGCGCACTGCCCAACCCCAAGGTCAACCGGTGGCGGATGCGGGCAGGCATTGCAACGACGATCGTGTCGCCCTTGAGCGCGGTTAGGCCGGTCTCTCCACTCATTGCCTCGTCTGCGACGAATCGGAGCTGGAACGACCGCATGCCGTCGATCGTCCAAATATCGGTAGCTGCCTCCAGAGACAACAGATCGATTCGGTCGGCATCAGGCCACAAGCGGCGCCGCTGGGCCTTCGCATATTTCCAGATCTCGACCGCTTCGAGCGGCGCGACCTCGAAATCACCTGTCATCGAACTATCCATCGACGGGCTCCTGCATGGCGGACTCGGCTGGCCTGAATCAGCTCGCCGACGACCCTGGAGGATCGCCGGCGAGAGAAGATCTTGCTATCAGCAGCTTAGTCAGATCAGAGTGGACACGGTGATGTGCTGGGCGGCCAACCTGGGCCGCTCTTCACAAACGTGAGTGAGTCTTACGAACACCCCGTCGTGCTGCCGCACGTATCGCACTTCATGCACGTCCCATTCCGCACCAGCGTGAAGTTGCCGCACTCGCTGCACATCTCGCCCTCGTAGCCCTTGGCCTTCGCCTCGGCGCGGCGCTCGGCCTTGCTGGGGACGGCGACCGCGGCGCTGCCGGCCTTGCTCCACTGCAGGGCTTCCAGCTTCTCCGTCGGGGAGAGGTCGTGCTGGACTTCCTGCTTCAGGGCGACGGCGCCTTCGAGGGCGTCGCCGACACGGGCGCTGGCGCCGTGCGAGGCCATTGCCGTGACCTTGCTGCCGCCTGAGGGCGCGCTGTCGTTGCCTTGGGTGACCGCGGCGCTGCCGCCGCGCATCACCACGAGGTTGTCGGTCCGCGAGCGGGTGAGGCCGCGCGAGACCAGGCGGGTGGCGTGGTGGCCGCCGTCCTCGTCCGGCTCCTTGCCTTCCTCGACGCCCTTGCCGAGCGCGTCGAAGCCGGTCTCGTTGGGATCGACATGGGCGAGGTCGAACCGCGACATGTAGCTCACCGCGAGCTCGCGGAAGACGTAGTCGAGGATCGAGGTCGCGTACTTGATGCTGTCGTTGCCCTGCACGGGGCCCGCCGGCTCGAAGCGGGTGAAGGTGAAGGCGTCGACATATTCGTCGAGCGGCACGCCGTATTGCAGGCCGAGCGACACCGCGATGGCGAAGTTGTTGATGAAGGAGCGGAGCGCCGCGCCTTCCTTGTGCATGTCGATGAAGATCTCGCCGAGACGGCCGTCGTCATATTCGCCGGTTCGGAGATAGACCTTGTGGCCGCCGACGACCGCCTTCTGGGTGTAGCCCTTGCGGCGATCCGGCATCTTCTCGCGCTCGCGCATCACGATGATGCGCTCGACCAGCTTCTCGACGATCTTCTCCGAGACCTGGGCGGTGCGCGCCGCCATCGGCTTGTCGTGGAAGGCCTCGACCGCATCGTCCTCGTCCTCATCGTCAGAGATGAGCTGCGAGTTGAGCGGCTGGCTGAGCTTGGAGCCGTCGCGATAGAGCGCGTTGGCCTTCAAAGCGAGTTTCCACGACAGCATGTAGGCGGACTTGCAGTCCTCCACCGTGGCGTCGTTCGGCATGTTGATGGTCTTGGAGATCGCGCCCGAGATGAAGGGCTGGGCCGCGGCCATCATGCGGATGTGGCTTTCGACCGACAGATAGCGCTTGCCGATCTTGCCGCAGGGGTTGGCACAGTCGAACACCGGATAGTGCTCGGCCTTGAGGTGCGGGGCACCTTCCACCGTCATCGCGCCGCAGATGTGGACGTTGGCCGCCTCGATCTCGCGCTTGGTGAAGCCGACGGCCTGGAGCAGGTCGAAGCCGGGGGCGGCGATCGCCTCGGCGCCGATGCCGAGCTGCTCGCGGATGAAGTCTTCGCCAAAAGTCCACTTGTTGAAGGCGAACTTGATGTCGAAGGCGGTCGGCAGCGCCTTCTCGACCTTGGCGATGGCTTCATCGGTAAAGCCCTTGGCCTTCAGGGTCGAGGCGTTGATGCCGGGGGCGTTGGAGAGCGAGCCGTGGCCGACGGCGTAGGCCTCGATCTCGGCGATCTCAGCTTCGCGATAGCCGAGCGCGCGCAGCGCGGCGGGCACCGCGCGGTTGATGATCTTGAAGTAGCCGCCGCCGGCGAGCTTCTTGAACTTCACCAGCGCGAAGTCCGGTTCGATGCCCGTGGTGTCGCAGTCCATCACCAGGCCGATCGTGCCGGTGGGCGCGATGACCGTGGTCTGGGCGTTGCGATAGCCGTGCTTCTCGCCGAGCTCGAGCGCCGCATCCCAGGCCGCCTGCGCGTGGCTGACGAGGTCAGCTTGCGGGCAGGAGACGAGGTCGAGCGGCACCGGGTTGACGCTGAGCGCCTCGTAGCCGTTCGACGCGCCGTGGGCGGCGCGGCGGTGGTTGCGGATCACGCGCAGCATGTGCTGGGCGTTCTTCTTGTAGCCGGGGAAGGTGCCGAGCTCGGAGGCGATCTCCGCCGAGGTCTTGTAGGTGATGCCGGTCATGACAGCGGTGAGGGCGCCGCAGAGCGCGCGGCCTTCCTTGCTGTCATAGGGCAGGCCCATGGTCATCAAGAGGCCGCCGATATTGGCGTAGCCGAGGCCGAGCGTGCGGAACTCGTAGGAGAGCTCGGCGATTGCCTTCGACGGGAACTGCGCCATCATCACCGAGATTTCGAGCACGACGGTCCAGAGCCGGCAGAGATGCTCATAGCCCTCGACGTCGAAGCGCTTGGTCTCGGTGTTGTAGAACGTCAGCAAATTGGCGGAAGCGAGGTTGCACGCCGTGTCGTCCAGGAACATGTATTCCGAGCACGGATTGGAGGCGCGGATGTCGCCGGACGCCTTGCAGGTGTGCCAGTCGTTCATGGTGGTGTTGAAGTGCAGGCCCGGGTCGGCCGAGGCCCAGGCGGCGTAGCCGATCTTTTCCCAGAGGTCGCGCGCCTTCAGCGTCTTCGTCACCTTCTTGGAGGTGCGGGCGTTCAGATTCCAGTCGCCGTCGGTTTCCACCGCGCGCAGGAAGTCGTCCTTCAGCGAGACCGAGTTGTTGGAGTTCTGGCCGGAAACGGTGAGGTAGGCTTCGCTGTCCCAGTCGGTGTCGTAGGTGTCGAACTGGATGTCCTTGTAGCCCTGCTTGGCGAACTGGATGACGCGCTTGATGTAATTGTCAGGCACGAGGCTGCGGCGCGCGAGCTTGATCTCGCGGCGGAGCGCAGGGTTCTTCTCGGGATCGAAGCAATCGTCACCCGAGCCTTCGCAGTTGACGCAGGCCTTCAGCACCGCCTTGAGGTGCTTCTGGTTGATCTTGGATCCCGTGACGAGGGCGGCGACCTTCTGCTCCTCCTTCACCTTCCAGTCGATATAGGTCTCGATGTCGGGGTGATCGACGTCGACGACGACCATCTTGGCGGCGCGGCGCGTGGTGCCGCCGCTCTTGATGGCGCCCGCGGCGCGGTCGCCGATCTTGAGGAAGCTCATCAGGCCGGACGAGCGGCCGCCGCCGGAGAGCTTCTCGCCTTCGCCGCGCAGGCGCGAGAAGTTGGAGCCGGTGCCGGAGCCGTATTTGAACAGGCGGGCTTCGCGGACCCAGAGGTCCATGATGCCGCCCTCGTTGACGAGGTCGTCACCGACGCCCTGGATGAAGCAGGCGTGCGGCTGCGGATGCTCGTAGGCCGACTTGGACTTGGTCAGCTTGCCGGTGAAGGGGTCGACGTAATAATGGCCCTGGCCGGGGCCGTCGATGCCGTAGGCCCAGTGCAGGCCGGTGTTGAACCATTGCGGCGAGTTCGGCGCGACCATCTGCATGGCGAGCATGTAGCGGAGCTCGTCGTAGAAGGCCTGGGCGTCTTCGTCGGTGGTGAAATACTTGCCCTTCCAGCCCCAATAGGTCCAGCAGCCGGCGAGGCGGTCGAACACCTGCTTGGCTGAGAGCTCGCTGACATAGCGCTCCTTCTCAGGCAGGGCAGCGAGGGCCTCGGTGTCGGGCACGGAGCGCCACAGGAAGGAGGGGACGGACTCCTCCTCGACCTTCTTCAGGCGCGCGGCAACGCCGGCTTTGCGGAAGTACTTCTGGGCCAGCACGTCGGAGGCGACCTGCGACCACTCGGTCGGGACCTCGACGCCGTCCAATTTGAACACGACCGAGCCGTCGGGATTGCGAATCTCCGACGTGGTCAGGCGGAATTCGATTCCC
The DNA here is from genome assembly GCA_003963435.1 of Bradyrhizobiaceae bacterium. Lineage (GTDB taxonomy): Bacteria > Pseudomonadota > Alphaproteobacteria > Rhizobiales > Xanthobacteraceae > Bradyrhizobium. The sequence goes on from RXJC01000050.1 coordinate 126,061, forward strand.
GCGTAAGGTGACTGTCCCGAAGTGGTGTGGCGCCGCTCAATCCGCATCTTGCCCCGTCCTTAAGTTTTGGCCCAAGCCCGCCTCCGTTCAGGCGTGCCGGGTCGACATTTCGTTTCGCGGCGCCTTCGGCCTGATGGCTTCTAGGCTCCGCAGTTCAGCCGGTGGACCCGGCCCTTGTTCTCCCGGCGCGATGGCTCGATGCGTGCATCGATCACCCGCCGGCATGCCTTGCTGCATCCGCCCCCAAGGGGATGAGCCCGACATGCGTTCAACGCCCCACCGTCACAACGTCTATCCGTGCCATCCGAGCCTGTTGCCGGCCCGTTCGGCGCCCGAAGAGTCCGCCCTTCGAGGGCAGACAAGCCCTCATCCGCTGCCTTTGGCTGGCTGGCGGAGCGAAACATTTGCGAGACCCTTTGGGGGAGTGCCGGCGGGACGCAAACTCACTCGCGCCGAACGGACCGAAAGCTAGGACTCTCCGTTGCGCCCGTCAAGAACTAGTGCGAGTTCCTGAATCAAATACTAAATGTGGTGGATTGTGGGGGATAACAGGGGGCAAGCCCGCGCCTGTTGTGGAGGCAAGTATCAGTGAGTCCTCAGGGATTCCCAACTGAAAAAATTTGCATCCCGTGATGATGCGGGAGCTTCATCCCGCTGTTCACAGGGCGGGTATATTTTTGGGCGGAGGGATTGCGTCAGCAGGACTCACGTAGCCCTACGGAAGGTGAGGGCAGCCATGCCCCCCGAGGTGGTGGCCGGCTGGGCGAATCCGCGCCAAGCTGAGCCCGATTTTGCCGGACTGCCCTCATGCTTGATTCGACTCGCCGGGATACGCGACCGCGTATCGCGCCGGCCGGCCTGATGTTCCTTGCCATCACCTCGATCGGCTGGGGCTTCAATTGGCCGGTCACGAAATTCCTGATCTCGGAGCTGCCGCCGCTCACCCTGCGCGGGGTGACCGGGGTGCTCGGCGCCATCCTGCTCGCGCTGCTGGCGCTGATCCGCCGGCAGAGCCTCAAGGTGGACGGGCCGACCTGGCCGCGCCTCGTCACCGCCGCCGTGCTCAACGTCACCGGCTGGATGGTGCTGATGGGGCTGGCCCTGCTCTGGCTGCCGGCGAGCGAGGCGGCGCTGATCGCCTATACGATGCCGGTGTGGGCCTCGATCATCGCCTGGCCGGTGCTGGGCGAGCGGCCGACGCTGATCCGCACGCTGGGGCTGGTGATGGCCTTCGTCGGGCTCGCCTCGATCATGGGCGGCAACGGCATCGCCGCCAGCGTGGAGAAGCTGCCGGGCATCATCATGGCGCTGGGCGGCGCGCTCGGCTTTGCCATCGGCACGGTGTTCTCCAAGAAGTACCCGATCCATTTGCCGCCGATCACGGCGGCGGCCTGGCAGATCGGCATCGGCTGCCTGCCGATCTCGGTCATCGGCCTCCTGGTCGAGACCTCGCATTGGGACAAGGTGACGCCGGTCGGCTGGTGGCTGCTGGTCTATTCCACCGTGGTGCAGTTCTGCATCGCCTATGTCAGCTGGTTCGCCGCGCTGGCCCGCCTGCCGGCCTCGGTCGCCGCGATCGGCACCATGGCGGTGCCTGTCATCGGTGTCGTCGCCTCCGCGATCGCGCTGCACGAGCCGCTGGGGCCGGGGCAGATCGCGGCGCTGGTCTTCACGCTGGCGGCGGTGGTGCTGGCGACGCGCTGACCGCGGATGCGCGTTGCGAAGTGCAGTCAGCGCATGGCTCGCATGGCGTGCGCGCCTGCCGTGAGCTCGACAATCTCGCTCGTGATCTCATCCTGCCGGAGCTGCAGCTTCCGCTGCCCGAGCTCGGTGAGCCTTGCTTCGATATTGTTGCGCGCCGAGGTCATGGCCATCATACGCGCCTGGTTTTCCGCCGCATAGGCATGCATGGTGGCCTCGCAGAGCTTGGCATAGACGTATTCCGCCGTCAGCCGCTCCAGCAGTTCGTGCGGCGGCAGCGTCGTCAGCGGCGGCACTTGCGCGATAGGCCGCCTGAAGCTCGAGAGGTCGAGCGGAAGCACCGAGCGCCGCTCGATACGGATGTCGCCTGCGGGGCCGGACACGGGCACAACCACCTCGATCCGCGACGGCGCGCCGTCGGCGACGTATTCGTAGAGAGCCTCCGCGATGGTGCAGGCCAGCGCGGGGACGGCCTCCGGATGGGTTGCCATTGGCGCAGTCCATGCTGCGGTCAGGCCGCGCTCGCGGGCCGCCATCCCGCCGCGGCTTCCGACCAGGAACATCGTCGCGCCCGGCAGGTCCGCGCTCCCGCGATCCAGAACGCGCTCGCTGTAGGCGCCGGCAAAACCCTGTTCAGCGCAAAAAAGGACGACGGCGGCCCGCCGCGATCCGTGTTCTGCCCGGTAGTCGGCCGGCAGCAGCGTCAATGCCTGGCCGATGGCAAGCGAAACCACGGCGCTGTAGGCATCGCCTCCCGCCAGCAGGGCGCGCGCGCGCTGCACGCGGGAGGCCGCGATGCCGCGCATGGCGGTGACCACGGATTGAAGCTGGCGAACGTTCTCGATCTGCGCGGAGACCTGGGCGAGCCGATCGGCCACTATGAAGCCCCCTCGGCCGCCGCAGGTTCGTGGCTCGCAAATGTCGCGGCAAGGTCCGTCAGGGCGCCCAGCAATTTGGTCCGGCCCGCGCCAACAAGCTGTCCCGTGCCCGAGAGATCATCGACGACGTCCTTTGCAGTCCGGTCGAGCCACGTCGTCAACCTGTCGCGAAACCGACCGACGTCGGCAAGGTCGATGCGATCCAGCACCCCTTCCTGAACTGCCAGGACCAGTGCGACCTCGTCCGCAAGCCGAATGGGCGCGTACTGGTGCTGGCCGAGGATGCCGCGGATGCGTTTGCCGTGAGCAATCCTGTCCTTGATCGCGGTATCGGTCACGGCGCCGAAGCGGGTGAACGTCTCAAGTTCAAGGAACTGTGCGTAGTCGAGGCGGAGAGAGTGCGCCGCCTCTCGCAGCGCCGGCGCCTGGGTCTTTCCCCCGACGCGGCTTACGCTCTTGCCGACATCGACCGCCGGCTTGTGGCCTTCGTGGAACAGGCGGGAGTCGAGCACGATCTGTCCATCCGTGATCGAGATCAGATTGGTCGGGATGTAGGCGCTGAGGTTGCCGGCGTCCAGCTCGGCGATTGGGAGCGCTGTCAGCGAGCCTGCTCCCGCCGCCTTTGAGAGCTTGGCGGCACGCTCGAGCAGGCGGGCGTGAACATAGAACACGTCGCCCGGATACGCTTCTCGACCGGGAGGCTGATGCGTCAACAATGCGATTTCCCTGTGGGTCGCGGCGTGCTTGGTCAGATCGTCGATCACGATCAGCGCGTGCTGGCCCCGGTCCCGGAAGTACTCGGCCATCGTAAATCCGGCAAAGGGTGCGATCCACTGCAGCCCCGGCGCCGTGGACGCACCGGCCACGACGAAGATGCAGCGCTCCGGAGCGCCGTGAGCCTTCACGGCCTCGATCGCCCGTTTCACTGTCGACGACTTCTGGCCGATCGCGACATAGACGCAGATGATGTCGCTTGATTTCTGGTTGATAATGCAATCCAGCGCCATGGTCGTTTTTCCGACGGCGCGGTCGCCGATGATGAGCTCGCGCTGTCCGCGGCCCAGCGCGAACATGGCGTCGATCACGAGCAGACCCGTCTGGACCGGCTCGCTGACGAAATCCCGGTCGATGATCGACGGTGCGGCGCGTTCGATGGGATCGAGCCGTTCCGGTTCGATTTCCCGCCCTTCGTCCAGGGGCCGGCCGAGCGGGTCTATGATGCGTCCCAGAAGCGATCGCCCGACCGGCACGCGCACCACCTCGCCGGTGCCGCGCACCGTCTGGCCCGCCGCAACTCCCGGCGCGTCGAGCAGCACGCAGCAGACGATGTCGCGGTCGAGCGTCGCCGCGTATCCTCGCTGTCCGTGCTCGAAACTCACAAGCTCGTCCAGGCGCAATTCGGGGAGGCCGGATACCATTGCGATGCCGTCGGCGACCGATTCGACGCGGCCGACCTCATCGACCGTTGGCGAGGGCACGAACGTGCGCACGCGCTTCCTGGCGTCGTCCAGCCACCTGTCGAGGCCCACGGTATCCGTCACCTGTCGAGCTCCCGTCTGATCCGCGCGAGATCGGCCTGCCAATTGTTGCGCAGAATGAGGTTCCGGCTCCTGACCTCGAAGCCCGCGATCAGCGCCTTGTCACACGCGATCTTCACGACCGGCTCGACGCCGAGGGCCGCGCGCAGCAATTCCAGCAGACTTGCGGTTTGCTCGTCGTCGAGGGGCGCCGCCGCAATCACTTCGATTGGTTGCTCCGCGCCGGCGACCGCCAGGCCCTCGCGTGCGTCGGGCTGCAGTTTGCGTAGCGTGCTACCGAGGTCGGCGAGGAACGCCGAGAACAGGGTGCTCGCCGGAATCCGTTCCAGCAGTCGCCGCGCGATCTCGACGGATAGCTCGCTGGCATGCGCGAGCACATCGTGCGCCATCGCGGCCCGTTGTCGTGCGATCTCCGCCTTCTCGGTCTCTCGTTGCTTCTCGGCTTCGACCGATAATTGTGCGAGCAGGGCTGTTTTCTCGGTCTCCGCCGCCTTACGAGCCTCGCCGAGCAGACGATCACGCTCGGCGTTGACGGCGGCTCTCAATCGGTCTGCTTCGGTGCGCATGTCTTCGGCCTGCTTGCGCGCCGCTTCGGCGTCCGCAAGCGTTCTGGCTGCTTCTTCCTTCCGTCTGGCGACGAGATCCGCCACGGGGCGAAAGAAGAATCGACCGAGAAGCCAGATCAGGATGAGCACGTTGACGGTCTGGAGCGCCAACGTCGACCAGTCGATATGCATAACTAGTGCAAGAACGGGTTGGCGAACAGGACGAGGAGGGCGATCACAAGGCAATAGATCGCCATGGTCTCAATCATGGCGAGGCCGACGAACAAGGTTCGCGAGATCGTCCCGGCGGCCTCCGGCTGGCGCGCGATTGCGTCCATGGCTGCGGCGACGGCGCGGCCTTCGCCAAGCGCCGGACCGATCGCGCCGAACGAGACGGCAAGCGCGGCGGCGAGAATGCTGACGATTTCGATCCAGTTCATGGTTTTCTTCCTTCCTTCGATTGCCCTTCGTCCAGCGCGCTGCCGATGAAGACCATGGCGAGGACTGTGAATATGTAGGCCTGTACCGTTCCGGTCAGCAGGTCGAGCGCCATCAGCGGGATCGGCACCAGCAGGCCGGCGAGCGAGAGCACAATGCTCACGATGAAAACGCCGCTCATCACGTTACCGAACAGACGAACGATCAAAGAGAAGGTACGCGTGAACGTTTCGATGATGTTGAGCGGGATCATGATCAACGTCGGCTCGGCGAAGGTCTTCAAATAGCCTGCCAGCCCTCGAGCCTTGATGCCGAAGTAGATGATGGCGAAGAAGACGATCAGGCCGAGCGCCGCGTCGGTCTCGATATGCGCCGTCGGCGGCTCGATACCCGGCACGAGCGAGCACAGATTGGCAAACAGGATGAAGAGGAAGAGAGTGCCGATGGTTGCGATGTACGGCTGCGGCCGCACGCGCATTGTTGCGCGGATCTGGTCTTCCACCACGCCCACGATCATCTCGACGACGACTTGCCGTGTGGTCGGCTGGACCGAGAGCGATCGGGCCGCAAGGCTGCCGCCGAGGCCCATGACCAGCATCAGGCCCCACGTGACGATGACGGGCTTGGTGACCGCAACGGGGCCGATCGCGAAGACGACCTCTGCCGTGAGGGGCGAACTCATCATTGTCGCGGCTCCAGCAACAGCAGCCCCGTGCGGGCGGCCAGCAAACCGATGGTGCCAGTGAGTAAAGGCAGCGCGCCGAACCAGAACGCGAGCAGGGTCAGGGTCCCGGCGGTCGCAACGAAGCGAAGCCCCTGCAATCCGATCGAAAGCAGGGCACGTCCCCCGAGCATCCACCGTGTGACCCATCGAAGCGAGCCGAAATGCGCAAGACCGAGCAGCGAACCGGCCACGAACCAGCCCGAGGAAGCGACCGCGACGGCCAGGGAGTTGTACAGGATTGAGCCGCTCATCGCTGATGCATCCACCGCCAGGCCAACGAATAGCCGATAGCCACGCCCAGGAGCAGCAGCGGGGCGCTCCAGAAGATACCCGTTCCGAATCTGTGATCGATCCAGCGACCAATGAAGAGACCGCCAAGCGCGGGCGCGACGATGATCCAGCCGAGCACGCCTATCTGGCCAACGAATTTCATCATGGACGGTTCGCCTTCGGTCCGCCATCGCTCGCTGCGGATGCGCTGATCGCGCACGGCCTTTGCGAGGCCGTCGGGAGCGGCTTTGCCGGATGGATCTGAACGAGTAGTCACGCGCCGCCCTCCTTCAGGTGGTTCGGGTCGGGGCGCAGGTATTGGACGATCTGCCGGATCGCTTTCATCTGTAGTTGGGCGCCTTGGACGCGCGAGGCGCGTTCGATTTCGGTACGCCTGCGGAATTCATCGAGGACAATCTGCTCGAGTTGGCCGAGAGCGTCGCCGGTAACCGCTTCTGCTGTTGCAATGGCGACCTCGTTCCCTCCGGTCACCGTGAGGACGCCGCGGCGCACCGCGCAGTAGCGCGTGTGACCGGACGCGGACTGCCAAGTGACGATCGATACGCTCAGCGCCGTGAGCAGGTCGGCATGACCGCCAAGAATGCCGAAGCTGCCGCTCGCGTCCTCGGCCCGTACCGAGACGACGTCGGCATCATTGACGACGATCGCGGTAGGGGAGGTGATCAGCAGCCTCATTCGGCGATCTCCGGAGCCTTGATCCGCGGTGTGGCCTCGGCGAGGCCGCCGATCATGTAGAGCGCGCTCTCCGGCCATTTGTCGCAGTCGCCACGAAGGATCGCCTGGCACCCCCTGATCGTCTCCCGGAGTGGCACCGACTTTCCTGCCACGCCGGTGAATGCTTCCGTCACAGCGAAGGGCTGTGTCAGGAAGCGCTGGAGCCGGCGGGCGCGGGTGGCCGCAAGCCTGTCTCCGGCAGTCAATTCGTCCATGCCCAGAAGCGAGATGACATCCTGAAGCTCGCGGTAATGCGCGATGATCTCGCGGACCCGTTCGGCGGTGTCGTAGTGCTCTTGTCCGACGACCGTAGGATCGAGCAAAATCGAGGATGAGCTCAAGGGATCCACGGCCGGATACATTCCTTCCGCTGCCATCGCCCGAGACAGCATGATCATGCTGTCCAGATGGCTTGATATCGCCGTCACCGCCGGATCGGTGAAGTCATCAGCGGGAACATAGACGGCTTCGATTGCGGTCACGGCGGCGCCGGCAATCGAGGCGATGCGCTCGTGAAGGGCCGCGACTTCCGTTGCCAGGGTCGGCTGGTAGCCAACGCGTGACGGCAGCCTTCCCAGGAGGCCCGAGACTTCGCTGCCGGCCTGGACGAATCTGAACACATTATCCATGAGCAGCAGCACGTTCTGCCGCTTCCGGTCGCGGAAATATTCGGCGATGGTCAGTGCGGTCAGCCCAACCCGCCAGCGCGCGCCCGGAGGCTCGTTCATCTGGCCGAACACCAGCACGCTGCGATCAAGCACGCCGGATCGACGCATTTCCGACAAGAGTTCGTGCCCTTCGCGTGAGCGCTCGCCGATCCCGGCGAATACGGAAATGCCCTTATAGGCCTGGACCATCGCGTGAATAAGCTCCATGACGACGACGGTCTTGCCGACGCCGGCCCCACCGAACATCGCCGCCTTGCCCCCCTGCGGAAGCGGAGCGAGAAGGTCGATCACCTTGATTCCGGTCTCGAAG
>RXJC01000572.1 GCA_003963435.1 Bradyrhizobiaceae bacterium
GATCTCGGCGGCCGTGCGCGCGCCGGCGGCGATGGTGTCGCAGATGGTGCCACGGCCGACGCCGAAACAGGCGCAGACGATCGGGCCGGTCGAAGCCACGCCTTCGCTGGACTTGCCCGACAGCAACATGCGGCGCTGCTCGTCGCTGACGTGGTCGGCGACGAACACGCTCTTCACCACTTCCCAGTCGCCGGCGTCATGCCCGGGCCCGACGAACAGGCAGGTCTCGATGCGGTCGCCCGCAAAAGACGCCGCGCGGTAGACGCCGCCGCCGAAGTCGCGATACTCGGCGACGTCCTCGCCGGCGACACTCTCGAGCCAGGCCGGCCAGCGCGAAAGGTCCGCGTTGTCGGCAAAGAGATAGCCGACGCCCCCGGCAACCGTGACGCGGGTCCACAACAGGTTCGGCGGCAGATCGAGCTGCTTGCGCGACAGCGCGAAGCCGCGGAAGACGAATTCGTAAGGCGCGATCGCGGCCGGCGTCGCCTTCGATTCCGGCTGGCCCGAAAACGGATCGGTGAACGGTGCTACCAGCGCGCCGACGCGGCCGTGCGAGGCGTTCATGGCGCTCCAGTGGATCGGCACGAACAGCGAGCCGCGCTGCTGGCGCTCGCTGACGACGGCCTTCAGGATGCACTGGCCGTAATCCGTGGTGATGCGGGCATAGCCATCGTGAACGATGCCGTATTTGCCGGCGTCGTCGGGGTGGATCTCGACGAACGGCTCCGGCAGATGCGCGCCAAGCCGCTGGCTGAGACCGGTGCGCGTCATGGTGTGCCACTGGTCGCGGATGCGCCCTGTGTTGAGCCGCAGGGGACGCGACGGCCCGGTTTCGCCGCGCAGCGACGGCACCTCCGGCGCAACGAAGCGCCCCTTGCCGTCATTGGTGAAGAAGCCGCCCTGCGCAAAAAAGCGATCGACCGGCACTCCGCCTTCGCGCACCGGCCACTGCACCGGTTTCAAGGCATCGAAGCCCTCATCGGATAACGAGGTCAGCGCGCTGATGTCGAAATCGCGACTGCCGTCGTTCTCGAAGGCCGAGAGCGCAGCATGCTCGCGGAAGATCTCGGCGGCGGATTTGTAGTTGAAGCTGTCGCCGAAGCCGAGACGCTTTGCGGTCTCGCTCAGGATCCACCAATCGGGGCGCGCCTCGCCCGGCGCCGGCAGGAACGAGCGCTGGCGCGAGATGCGGCGTTCGGAGTTGGTCACTGTTCCGGATTTCTCGCCCCAAGCCAGCGCCGGCAGCAGCACATGCGGACCCGCCTCGACCGTATCGTTGGAGAGCACGTTCTCGGAGACCACGAACAGTTCGAGCTTCTTCAGGGCATCGCGGACCATGTCGGCGTCGGGCAGCGACACCGCAGGATTGGTGCCCATCACCCAGAGAGCCTTGACCTCGCCGCGGTTGATCGCCTCGAACAGCGGCACCGCCTTCAAGCCTTCATGGGTGGCGATGCGCGGCGCCTTCCAGAACCGCCTGACACGGTCGATGTCGGGCGGCGTGAACCCCATATGGGCGGCGAGCATGTTGGCGAGGCCACCGACCTCGCGACCGCCCATCGCATTGGGCTGGCCGGTGAGCGAGAACGGCGAAGCGCCTGGCTTGCCGATGCGCCCCGTCGCCAGATGGCAGTTCAGGATCGCATTGACCTTGTCGGTGCCCTGCGCCGACTGGTTGACGCCTTGCGAATAGAGCGTGACGACACGCGGCGTGTCGCGGAACATCTTGAAGAAGGTGACGACGTCCTGCTCCGACAGGCCGGTGGCGAGCGCAGTCGCGGCAACGCTTCCTGCCATGCTGCGCGCCCGCGCCAGCGCATCGTCGAAGCCCGACGTATGCTGCGATATGTAGTCCTGGTCCAACGCACCGCTGTCGGCGAGGTGCACGAGCAGGCCGGAAAAGAGCGCGGAGTCGGTGCCGGGCTTGAGTCCCAGGAACAGATCGACGTCGCTCGCGGTGTCCGTGCGGCGTGGATCGATCACGATCATGCGCGCGCCGCGCTCCCCACGGTTCTTCAGCATGCGCTGGAACAGCACGGGATGACACCAGGCCGCATTCGAGCCGACGAAGACGAGCAGATCGGCCTGGTCGAGATCCTCGTAGCAGCCGGGCACGGTGTCGGCACCGAACGCGCGGCGATGGCCGGCGACCGAGGACGACATGCAGAGCCGCGAATTGGTGTCGACGTTGGCCGTGCCGAGAAAGCCCTTCATCAGCTTGTTGGCGACGTAGTAGTCCTCGGTCAGCAGCTGGCCGGAGAGATAGAACGCGACCGCATCGGCACCGTCACGCGCCACGATGTGCTTCATGCGATGGGCGACATGGTCGAGCGCATCGCTCCAGGCGACGCGCTCCAGCACGCCCTTGCAGCGGATCATCGGATAGAGCAGGCGGCTTTCGAGGCCAACGGTCTCGCCGAGCGCCGAACCCTTGGAGCAAAGCCGGCCGAAATTGGAGGGATGATCGGGATCGCCCGCGATTGCCGCGCCGCCCTTGCCGTCGGGCGTGGCCAACACGCCGCAGCCGACGCCGCAATATGGGCATGTCGTCTTGGTGGTGCGGAGCGCGGGATCGATCGCCGTCATGTCAAGCTGCCTTCGAAGGAAGCGCAAGCGCGCGTCCGAACATCATGTCGGTGCGGATCGCCGTCACCTTGTCGCGATTGCGGATCAGCTCGAGGTACCAGAGCGCATCGACGGTATCGCCGATCAGCACGGCGCCGGTGAGCCGGCCGTCGGCGATCACGAGCTTCTTGTAAATGCCGCGCCTGCGATCGGTCAGGACCAGGCTCTCGCTGCCCTCCCCACCCATGAAGTCGCCGGCCGAGAACACGCTGACGCCGGACACTTTCAGATTGGTCGAGACCACGCTGCCCTGATAGGCGACGGGCCGGCCAGCTAGATGCCTCGCCAGCACGCGCGCCTGTTCATAGGCCGGCTCGACCAGGCCATAGCAGGTGCCGCGATGCTCGGCACATTCGCCGAGCGCAAAAATGTCGGGCGAGGAAGTCTGCATCACGTCGTTGACGACGACGCCGCGGTTGACCGCGATCCCCGCCTCTTTCGCCAGGGCGACGTTCGGCTTGATGCCGGCAGCGAAGATCACCGCATCGGCGTCGATACGGCTGCCATCGGCAAGTTCGACGGCCTCGACATGACCATCGCCATGGATACGGGCGGTCGAGGCGTTGAGCAGGATGCGGATACCCTTGCGCTCAACCAGCGTCTTGAGCAGGTCGGCGGCCGGGAGATCGAGCTGGCGCTCCATCAGCCGGTCCATCAGGTGCAGCAGCGTCACCGGCGCGCCGGCCTTGGCAAGGCCATAGGCTGCTTCCAATCCGAGCAGGCCGCCGCCGACGACGACGACGCGCTTCCTGGCCGCGGCGAGCGTCAATAAAAGGTCGACATCGCGGGTGTCGCGAAACGTGTGCACGCCGGCGAGATCGGCACCGGGCAGATTGAGCCGCAGCGGCGTCGATCCCGTCGCAAGCACGAGCTTGGAATATTCCATGCTCTCCTCGCCCTCGATCTTCAGCTCGCGGCGGCCGACATCGATTTCGGTGACACGATAGCCGTAGCGGACGGTGACGCCGCGATGGCGCCACCAATCCGCCGGCCGGAGCTCGATCTCGTGCGAGCCGGTTTCGCCGGCCAGCACGGATGAGAGCAGCACGCGATTGTAAGCGAGCCGTGGTTCTTCACCGATGACGGCGACCGCATAGCGGCCGAGCGCGGTCTTGGCGAGCTCGTCGACCAGACGCGCGGCCGCCATACCGTTACCGACGATGACCAGCGGTTCACTCACAAGGCATCTCCTATTCAGCGGCCTGCGGCTGTGCGCCGTAGGCTTCAGATATCATGTAACCGGACAGTACCCCGTAAGCGTCGGTCCATGCCTTTGCCAGTTCGGGCGTCCACGCCTCGCCAAGACCCCGCTCCAAGGTCCACAACAAGGTCGCGCCGACGACGGGATAATGCTCGGCGACCGCGCCGTAAGCGACATGACGCTTGGCGAGCGCGGAGGCCGCGGGAAGAATCGAGTCCAGGTTCGACAGGCCGCCGACCACGGCAGCGAGCATGCCCATCAGCTTCTTGCGCTGCTCGGTCATGTCCTGTGGAAACATCGCGCGCACGGACGGCGCCACCTCGAACAGACGATCGTAAAACAGCACCGCGGCCTGCTCCGATATCGGTGCGACCTTGGCGAAGCTCTGCTGGATGAGGGTGATCTGTTCGGGCGTCATGGTGTTCTCCTGTCTGTTTCGGTTTGCCTTGGTGCGCGCCGTTGCGAACAAGGTTCATGGGTCAAACGTCATCAGTAGAGTCTTCTCCCCGCGTACGGGGAGAAGCGACATTCGTGCCAATTGTCAGACTCGCGTCTGCACCAGGCCTGAGGCGCCCTCGCCCTGCGGGCTACGACGCTGGCGTCGATGATTTGGGCGTATCGTGGATCAATGATCACGCCGCTTCCGGATTCGTAACGGCGGCCGCCGTCGGCGCCTTGGGTGCGGCCCCGTGCTCATAGGCCTCGAGGAAATCGAGCAGTTCGCGACGGTAGCGGTAGTAGTCGGGATGCTCGAGCAAGGTCTTGCGCGTGCGCGGTCGGGGAATGTCGACCTCCATGATGTGGCCGATCCGCGCGTTGGGGCCGTTCGTCATCATCACCACGCGATCGGCGAGCAGGATCGCTTCATCGACATCGTGGGTCACGCACATCGCCGTCACCTGCGTGCGCTTCCAGACTTCCATCAGAACTTCCTGCAGATCCCAACGGGTGAGGCTGTCGAGCATGCCGAACGGTTCGTCGAGCAGCAGCAGCTTCGGCGACAGCGCGAAGGCGCGGGCAATTCCGACGCGCTGTCGCATCCCGTTCGACATCGCCGCGGCTGGCTTGTCGAACGAGTCGGCGAGACCGACCCGCTCGAGATAATAGTCCACGATCTCGTCGCGCTGCCGCCGCGTTGCATGCGGATAGACACGATCGACGCCGAGCGCGACGTTCTCGCGAGCCGTGAGCCAGGGAAACAGCGAGGGCGCCTGGAACACCACCGCCCGGTCCGGGCCGGCCGCGGTCACCTCGCGGCCGTCGAGAATGATGCCGCCGAGGGATACGTCGTTGAGCCCCGCGGTCATCGAGAGCACCGTCGACTTGCCGCAGCCGGAATGCCCGATCACCGATATGAACTCGCCCTTGCGTACCTTGAGATCGAAGTTTTCGACCACGGTCAGCGGCCCGGCCGGCGTCGGATAGACCTTCGAGAGCTGGGAGAATTCGAGGTAGCGATCGAGATTGAAGGTGACGGCGGCTGCCCGTTTTTGATAGGCCGCCGGCGGCTTCTCGATTTGGGTGATCGGCACGACGTTTGGCAGCGTTCGCACCGCGCCGTCCGACCGCGAGGCGCGCTTGTCGACCACGTCCAGAAGATAGCTGGTGACGGCCTGGCGCAGCCGCTTGAACGCCGGGTCCTCGTTGACCGATGTGCGGTCGCGCGGGCGTGGGATGTCGACCTTGAATTCCTGGCCCAGGGTGGCGTCCGGACCAGGCAACAACGGGATGATGCGGTCGGCAAGCAGGATCGCCTCGTCGACGTCGTTGGTGATGAGCACCACCGTGCGCTTGTCACGCGACCAGATGTCGACGATCTCGTCCTGCAGCTTGGCACGGGTCAACGCATCGAGTGCCGACAATGGTTCGTCGAGCAGCAGGATCTCCGGGCTGGTCGCGAGCGCGCGGGCTACGGCGACCCGCTGCCGCATGCCGCCGGACAACTCGGCAGGCAGACGTGTTGCGGCGTGCGAGAGCCCGACCATGGCGATATAGCGATCGACACGGGCCGCGCGCTCGGCCCGGCTCTCGCGAGCGAAGACCTGGTCGACCGCGAGCGCAACATTGCCGCGCACCGTGAGCCATGGCATCAGGGAGTAGGACTGGAACACGACGCCGCGGTCGGGACCGGGTCCGTCGACAGGCTTGCCCTTGAGCGTGATCTCGCCGGAGTCGGGCTGCACCAGCCCTGCGATGGACGAAATCAGCGTCGTCTTGCCGCTTCCGGAAAAACCGACGATGGCGATGAACTCGCCTTCGGCGACCTCGAGATTGACGTCGGAGAGCACGCTGGTCCGCTCGGCGCCGGTGCCGTAGGCCTTGCACAGACCCTTGAGAGACAGGAACGACATGCGACCTCAGCGCTGGCTGGAGAAGGTGAAGGCAGACTGCAACGCGTACATCACGCGATCGAGCAGGAAGCCGATGATGCCGATGGTCAGCACCGCCACGATGATCCGCGCGAGCGATTGCGACGAGCCGTTCTGGAACTCGTCCCAGACGAACTTTCCAAGGCCCGGATTCTGCGCCAGCATCTCGGCCGCAATCAGCACCATCCAGCCGACGCCGAGCGAGAGCCGCAGACCGGTGAAGATCAGCGGGAGCGAGCTCGGCAGCACCAGCTTGGTGATGGTGCGCCGGGTCGGCAACTGGAGAACTCGTCCGACATTGAGCAGGTCCTTGTCGATGGAGGCGACGCCGAGCGATGTGTTGATCAGCGTCGGCCACAGCGAGCAGAGCGTTACCGTGATCGCGGAGATGACCAGCGATTTCGGCAGGAATTCCGACGGGTTCACATAGAGTGCCGAAACCACCATCGTCACGATCGGCAGCCAGGCGAGCGGCGACACCGGCTTGAAGATCTGGATCAGCGGGTTGAGTGCGCCATTCATGGTCTTGGACAGGCCGCAGAGGATGCCGAGCGGAACGGCAACGAGCGTCGCCACCACGAAGCCGAGCGCAACCGTCAGGAGACTGGTCATGATTTGGTCGAAATAGGTCGGCTTGCCGGCGTAGTTGCGATGGCGGACCTCCTCGGGATGCCCGTCTGCGACCACCTTCGCGTTACGCGCGTCCTGACGCTCGTAGAACGCGGCCTGCTTTGCGCGCTCGGCGCGATGGTCGGCGTAGAGGTTGGTCGCCTGGGTCCAGACCTCGGCGGGGCCTGGAATGGCACCGAGAGAGGTCTTGACCTGCGGCGCGGCCAGCGACCATGCGAGCAGGAAGGCGCCGATGCCAACAAGCGGCACCAGCAACCCCTGCCGCAACTCCTTCAACTGAGGCTTGACGATGTCGCCGGCGGCGATGCGTGCCAGGGGCACAAGCCAGCCGAGACCCAGAATGTTCAGATAGACGGCGGCGCTATTGATGCGCGCGAGCACTCGCTCCCGCCGCGCACGCTTTGCCTCTTCCGCGCTGACGTCGACGTATTCGCTGACCAATGCCATTTGCGTGTTCCCTTGGCGTCCACCGCCGAATTTCGAGGAAGGAGCCGGGCCGCCGCAGCGGCCCGGCTGCGGTTTCTCAGCCGTCGATGACCTTGGCGCCGTCGATCTTCTGCTTGCCCTTCAGGCCGATCTTCAGGCTGTCGATGTAGGCGTTGGGCTTGCGGCCGTCGTAGGTGATGCCGTCGATGAACTCCGATGTCGGCGCCCGGTAGCCGTCGGTGTCCCAGGGAAAGTCTTCCTTCTTTGCCTTACCATCGGCGACCAGAAGCTTGGCCGCGGCCAGGTAGAGATCGGACCGGTACACACTCTTGGCCGTGTCGTGATACCAGGCATCGCTCTTGGCCTCGCCGATCTGCCCCCAGCGGCGCATCTGGGTCAGATACCAGACGGCGTCGGACTGGTAGGGATAGGTGGCGAAATAGCGGAAGAACACGTTGAAGTCCGCGATCGGACGCTTGTCGCCCTTCTCGTACTCGAACGTGCCGGTCATCGAATTGGCGATGACCGCCTTGTCGGCACCGACATATTCCGGTTTCGACAGCAGCTCGACCGCCTTGGTGCGGTTGGCATTGGCGTTCTCGTCAAGCCACATCGCGGCGCGGATCAACGCCTTGGTCAGGGCGAGCACCGTGTTGGGATTCTTCTCGGCGAATGCCGCGGTGATGCCGAACACCTTCTCCGGATTGTTCTTCCAGATTTCGTAGTCGGTGATCACGGGCACGCCGATACCCTTGAAGACCGCGGCTTGGTTCCAGGGCTCGCCGACACAATAGCCGTTGATGGTGCCGGCCTCGAGCGTGGCCGGCATCTGCGGCGGCGGCGTCACCGACAGCAGCGCTTCGGCGGCGACGGTTCCGGTCACGTCCTCGGCCGAATAATAGCCGGGATTGATGCCGCCCGAGGCGAGCCAGTAGCGCAGCTCGTAATTGTGGGTCGAGACCGGAAACACCATGCCCATCTTGAAGGTCTTGCCGTCCGCCTTCAGCTTCTCGATGGCCGGGCGCAACGTCTCGGCCTTGATCGGATGCACCAGCTTGCCGCTCGCATCCTTCGGGATGTTCGGCTTCATCAACGCGAAGATCTCGTTCGAGACCGTGATGGCGTTGCCGTTCAGGTCCATCGAGAACGGGGTGATGATATGCGCCTTGGTGCCGAAGCCGATCGTGGCGGCCAGCGGCTGGCCCGCAAGCATGTGCGCGCCATCGAGCTCGCCGCTGATGACGCGGTCGAGCAGAACTTTCCAGTTGGCCTGCGCCTCCAGGGTGACGAACAGGCCTTCGTCTTCGAAGTAGCCGTTCTCCTTGGCGACCGCCAGCGGCGCCATATCAGTGAGCTTGATGAAGCCGAGCTTCAGCTCTTCCTTTTCCGGCTTGAGGGCGGCTGCGCGCACGCGACCAGAGGAGATCGCGTAAGCGGCAGCGGCGGCACCCGCGGCGAGGAACGTACGGCGGTCGAGACGGGTGAGCGCGTTCGCGCCGGCTTCGCCGGAGAGTTTGCCCTTACGGCCGCTACGCCGGCACTGATCAGTTGGCTTCGTCATTGAATGTGATGCTCCAGTGTGACCAAGAGCCCATCCGCACACGCCAACTTCCCCGCGCGCACAGCGGCGCGTCTCCGGGGAGGCCCCGGACGGCGAAGGTCAAGATTCGGATGGGGGATCTTCGAGGGACGGCGTCGATGGCGTCGACTACTCTCAAACAAGAACCGTGCCAGATCGGCATGCTCAACAATATTGAACAATAACAATCAAGTACGCCGGACGCCCCTCGGGCGGGGAGTCCCGGTGCGCCTGCGAATCCGGCGAGGCGCCCAGTCCTTGTGCGACGCACAAAAATTGGGCAGGGGTCAATGTTTGCGGCACAGGGTAGCCGCGGGCGCCGGTGCGGCGCCCGGATAGATCATGGCCGTGGGAGAGTTTTGCGGCTGGATAGTCGGCGCGTTCGCAGCGAATTCAGCACCAGGCGAAGGCCTTGCCCCAACCGCACGGTTTGGCACGTGGATTGCTTTCCTTTTTGATTACTCAGTCAACGACGACTGCGGTTCGCCGACATGTTGAAGCCTCCAGGGGCCGAAACGCGGGAAGAGCTTGATCGCTTCGCTGGATCCCCGGCGCAGTCGTCGTGACGCGATTCCACGCGAAATCTCGAAGCCATTGGGTCCGCTCGTTCTCGGTTCGCCGGTACGCGCGGAAGGGGAGGCCCCGACAACGGCGCGCCGCCGGGACCAACGTACTCTTCATTCTTACGAGCAAAAGGAACCATTGATGTCGTATCTCGCGCCTTCGGAATTCGTCACCAAGATGGTGGATGCAGGCGAGTCCAAGATTTTCATGTCCACCCGCGATACCATCATCCGCGCCTACATGGCCGGCGCCATCCTGGCGCTGGCCGCCTGGTTCGCCGTGACTATCAACGTCAACACGGGCCAGCCGCTGATCGGCGCACTGCTGTTTCCGGTCGGCTTTTCCATGCTCTACCTTCTGGGCTTCGATCTCCTGACCGGCGTGTTCGTGCTCTCTCCGCTCGCTTTGATCGACAAGCGCCCAGGCGTCACGATCGGCGGCGTGCTACGCAACTGGGGTCTCGTCTTCATCGGCAACTTCGCCGGCGCCCTCACGGTGGCCTTCATGATGGCCTTCGTCACGACATTCGGCTTCACGCAGGACCCCGACAAGGTCGGCACGGTCATCGGCAACATCGGTGAGGGCCGGACCCTGGGCTATGCCGCGCACGGAGCGGCGGGGATGGCGACGCTGTTCATGCGCGGCATGCTCTGCAACTGGATGGTCTCGACCGGCGTCGTCGGCGCCATGATCTCGACCTCGGTCCCGGGCAAGGTCATCGCGATGTGGATGCCCATCCTGGTGTTCTTCTACATGGTGTTCGAGCATTCCGTCGTGAACATGTTCCTGTTCCCGTCGGGCCTGATGCTCCATGCGAAGTTCTCGATCCTGGACTATCTGATCTGGAACGAGATTCCGACCGTGCTCGGCAATCTCGTCGGCGGCCTCGCCTTCACCGGCATGACGCTCTACACCACCCATGTCCTCACCAAGCCTAAGCGCCAGATCGACAAGGTGGCCCAGCCCCGCGTCGCGGCCTGATCGAATACGTCTCGACAGGGGAGCCTCGCCCGATCAGGGTAAGGCTCCCCTTTGCCGGTAATGACGATGACCCGCGGACTCCGGATTTCGGTCGGCCAGCACTCCGACAAGGGCCGCAAGCCCATCAACCAGGATTTCCACGGCGTCCTCATTCCCGAGGAGCCGCTGCTCGGCCTGAAGGGCATCGCCGCCGTCCTCGCCGACGGCATCTCCAGCAGCACGGTGAGCCAGATCGCCAGCGAGTCGGCGGTCAAGAGCTTCCTGATGGACTATTACTGCACGTCGGAATCCTGGACGGTGAAGACGTCCGCCCGCCGCGTGCTGGAGGCGACCAATTCCTGGCTGCACGCGCAGACGCGCAAGAGCCAATATGCCTATGACCGCGACAAGGGCTATGTCTGCACTCTCAGCGCCATGGTCATCAAGGCGACCACCGCGCACATCTTCCATGTCGGCGACTGCCGCGTCTACCGTGTCGCCGGCAAGGCGCTCGAGCAGCTGACCGACGATCACCGCATCATCGTGTCGTCGGAGCAGACCTATCTCGGCCGCGCGCTCGGCATCAATCCGCAGCTCGAGATCGACTACCAGGCGTTCGAGGTCGAAGCCGGCGACACCTTCCTGCTGGCGACCGACGGCGCCTACGAATTCGTCGACGCGCGCTTCGTCACGAGCGCGCTGAACGAGCACGCAGGCGAGCTCGACCGCGCGGCCAAGGCGATCGTCGAGGAAGCCTACCGGCGCGGCAGCGACGACAACATCACGGTCCAGATCCTGCGCGTCGACGCGGTGCCCCAGCGCGAGCCGGCAGGCATCTTCAATCAGACATCACAATTGCCGCTTCCGCCCCTGCCGGAGCCGCGGGCGATCTTCGACGGCTACCGGATCGTCCGCGAGATTCACGGCAGCAGCCGCAGCCATATCTACCTTGCGGTCGACACCGAGACCGAGCAGCCGGTCGCGCTCAAGCTGCCGTCGGTCGATCTGCGCGACAATGCCGCCTATCTCAAGCGCTTCCTGATGGAGGAGTGGATCGCGCGCCGGATCGACAGCCCGCACGTGCTGAAGCCGCTGTCACAGTCGCGGCGGCGCAATTATCTCTACGTCGCGACCGAATTCGTCGAAGGCCAGACGCTGAAGCAGTGGATGACCGACAATCCGCGCCCGGATCTCGAAACCGTCCGCGGTATCGTCGAGCAGATCGCCGCGGGACTGCGCGCGTTCCACCGCATGGAGATGCTGCATCAGGACCTCAGGCCCGACAACATCCTGATCGACAAGACCGGCACCGCGAAGATCATCGACTTCGGATCGGTCAGGGTCGCCGGCGTCGCGGAAGCAGCGCCCCGGGACGAGACCGACGAAATCCTGGGCACGGTCCAGTATACGGCGCCGGAGTATTTTCTCGGCCAGGGCGGCTCGCCGCACTCCGACATGTTTTCGCTGGCCGTGATCTGCTACCAGATGCTGACGGGAAAGCTGCCCTATGGCGCCCAGGCGGCCAGGATCCGGCGCAAGGCGGACGTGCGCAGGCTCAAGTACCGCCCGGCCGACGCCGACCGCAACGTGCCCGCATGGGTCGACGGCGCGCTCCGGCGCGCGCTCCATCCCGATCCCTACAAGCGACACGAGGATCTCTCGGAGTTCATCTTCGAGCTGCGCACGCCCAATCCGGCCTATCTCGACACGCGGATGACGCCGCTCTTGGAGCGCAGCCCGCTGATGTTCTGGAAGCTGACCTCGGCGGCACTCGCCTGCGCCGTCGTCGTGCTGCTGGCGCTGCTGCATGCGCGGTAAGCGTATAAGGCGCAAACGTCGGCTTTCGGTGACCAAGCGGAAAGAGTATGGCGCGCCAGAGCATCGGCGCGTGTGCCCCCCAGGCGACCTCGCCGAGGTCGGCGCGGCACCGCACAAGCGGGCTCTCCTGCGTATATCCCCTTAGGGTACCGACCTGATTTTTTGACGCTTCATCTCCTGCTATCAACTATCAAGGAGTGGAGGCGACCATGCGACTGGGATTCAAGCTCATCGCTCTTGGAATTATTCTTCTGCTGCCGAAGACTCACCTTTACCTGTCCGAGGCTGATCTCTCGGAAGCGCAAGTCGCTTCAGAGCGCCAGATATTAAGCCCGGCAGCCAACGCGGCCGGTCATTGCACGGTCTCTGCGGCTAAAACCTCTAAGTGTGCATCGAAGCTTGGGCACGACGGCAGCGACACCGTGGCCATTCACGCCATGGATAAGAGCCCGAAGGGGTCGTAAGCATCGCGCGGCAAAGACCTGCCGAGGGGCGGCCCTGAAGTTCGCCGCAATGCCTACGGCGCGAGCGGTTTAGTCCAATGACCCATTTCGGAGATCGGCAACCACCAGGCATCAGAGCGCCTCGATGAACTTCTTGAGCTTGGCGCCGACCCGATCCGCCGCCAGCCTCAGCCCCGCATTGTCAATGGCCTGCATGGATGCGACGGGATCGATTGCTGCCACCTCGGTCTTTCCGCCTCCAACATCCTGGACCACGACATTGCAAGGAAGCATTGTACCAACTTTATCCTCCAGCTTTAGTGCCTCATGGGCCAGCACGGGATTGCACGCGCCGAGGATGCGGTAGTTGCGGAAGTCGACATTGATCTTCTTCTTGAAGGTGTCCTTCAGATCGATCTCGGTGATGATCCCAAAGCCTTCCTGCTTGAGGCCCTCAATACTGCGACGCACGGCCTCATCAAAGCCGACCGGCAGCGTCTTGCTGAAATAGTAGCTCATCGGAAACTCCCTTCGCAATCGACGCAACGAACCATCAGTGCCGAGCGCTCCGCGTGAGATCAGGAGAAATGTCCTGCTTCTTCTGCAGAAGTTCGTCGCGATCTATTTCGCCGCGCGCGTAGCGTTCCTCAAGTGCGTCGAGGCCGGGAGATCGCCGTCCATATGATTGATGCGCGTCCAACGGGAGCCTCCGAACAAACCACGCCACCGCCGCGACAACCAGGCCCACGAATACGATCCAGAGGATCATGTTAGAAATGCCCAAGGCACCATAGCCCCATCCCATCATTCCCCCATCCGATCCATAGCCCCACATCATTTGTTTTCCTCCTTGGGACCACAGAGTGGCGGTCAACATTGAGCCGCCACACCGGTGAGTTTTCCTCTGCGCCAACGATGTCGGCAACAACCAAGACGACAGAACACCAACACCGTTCCGCGCCTCACATCATGCAACCCATGCCCGTGAGCACCTCATCTGCCTTCTTCTTCTGTTCGTCACTTAGTGCCGCGTAGAGCTTCTCAAGGGCCGGCTTGATCTCCTTGAGCGCAGCGACCCGGCTTTCCATCGCGGCAATCTGCGCGCTAAGGCGATCAGCCGGGGTCTTGGCTTCGGCCACCGTCTTCATGGTCTGCCACATGCCCTGCATGCTTTGCAGATTGCCCTTGATCGTCTCTGCGTAAGCATCCCAGACGCTCTTTTGAGCATCGGTAATGCCCAGTTCAGCCTTGAGGAATGCGATACGTCCCGTCGCGAAAGTCGATGGCTTGCCATCGGCCGTGGCGTCCATCATCGGACAACCGCTCATCATGCCCCGGCCGTAGTTTCCCATCATGCCGTAGCCTTGGCCGGGGCCCATCATGCCGCCATAGCCGCGCTGCGCATGTGTCTTCGACGGAACGGTCACGATGGCTGCCCCAATCGCCGCCAACGCCACGCCATAAACCAGTGTCTTGCGCATAAAACCCTCCGATCTTTCGGACCAATCTGAGAGGATTGAGACGAGGCGGTGTTGATCGAGGTCAAACTCAACCTCTTGTGACGAAGACTGCCGAAGCCTGCGACAGCAATCGGATTCCGCAGTCAGGATGACCAAGGAAAGCACTGCTGTTGGCCCTACGCGACCGTCTGGGCGTTGCCCGGCCATTTCCGAAATTGCTGGTAGACCGGACCTGACCGTCCGCCGCCGAAACGGGCACTGTTGACCCGTTGCGGACCTAGGTCGCTCGTTGCATTGTCCTACAATGCCACAACATATCGGATATATTGCGCTACTTGTTAGTGATTACGACGAAGCCATTTCCTACTTCGTCGAAAAGCTAGGCTTCACGGTCTACGAAGATACTGACCTCGGTGGCGGCAAGCGTTGGGTTTTGGTTGCCCCGCCGGGGTCGGTCGAGACTCGGCTTTTGCTGGCAAAGGCAGCATCTGCGCACCAATCGCCTCGCATCGGGAATCAGACCGGTGGCCGCGTCTTCCTTTTCTTGCACACCGATGATTTCTGGCGCGACTACCAAGCCTATCGCTCAAGAGGTGTGGTATTCCGCGAGGAACCTCGGGAAGAACAATATGGAATCGTTGCGGTGTTCGAAGATCTTTATGGAAACCGTTGGGACCTAATGGAGCTGAAGCGATAGCTCCGACTCGATTATGCGCGAGGACTTGTAGCTGTCCGGGCGTGCGCGACGACACGTCCGCTCGTGGCCCCCACCCGGAAATTCGCCGAGGTCCGCAACTGCGCCGCTTTCGGACACACAGCTGACGACGTACGGGCCCAGGCTACCGCGCTTCCCGGCGGGCCGTCACGCCGGCTCCGCGGCCTTCACCCCCAGCGGCTTCGGCGCCATGCCGCCGCCGGGCTTGAGGTGGAATTCGTAAGTCATCAGGTGCCATTGCCCGCTCGTCTTGGTGCCGTCGGGCATAGCCGGATCGTTGCGCGGCTCGACCTTGGCAACGAGGTCGTCCTTGACCCCGAACACGACGTCGGAATCCAGATATTTGTCGCCGCCGATGAAGACGTGGGTGA
>RXJC01000612.1 GCA_003963435.1 Bradyrhizobiaceae bacterium
GAGTTGGGATCGTGGATGCGGCCGCTCCACTTCGCGCCTTCGGGCTTCATGTTGATCAGGATGCGCTCGTTGGTCTTCTCGGCGTAGCCGCAGAGATTGGTGCCGCACTGCTCGACGCGGACGTTGCCCTTGCCCTCTTCGGTCGCCCAGACGCCGATCGGCGAGTTCGGCGCGGCCGCGGGCGCGGCGGCGACCGGAGCCGGCGCAGGAGCCGTTGCCACCGGAGCGGGCGCAGCAACGGGAGCAGGCGCGGGCTGCGTCGAAGTGTCGACGGACGGCGCGGCGGCAACGGTCGGTGCGGGGGCGGCGGGAGCGGCAACTGGCGCGGCAGGAACGGTGGCCTGGACCGGCGTCTGTTGCAGGGGCTGCTGCTGCACCGGCGCCGGAGCAGGCTGCGCGGTGGTGGCCGGAGCAGGCGTGGTGTCGACGTCGTCGTCCTTGGAGCCGCCGAGGCCCTTGAGGTTGATGTTGTTCAGCTTGATTGGCTTGTCCGACAGGCCGGGCGCAACGATGGTCACGCAACGATGGTCACGCAGTTGAGCGAGGCGCAGTTACGCGGCGTCTCGATGCGGATGTGCTGGCCCTCGATCTGGAACGAGATCGTGTTGCCGCCGGCATGTGCGGCGGCGGTTGACGCCAGGAAGAGCGCGGTGGCGGCGACGGTGAGCTTGTTCATGACAACCTCCGAAAATGGCGTGGTCCCGAGATGGACTGAAGTCTCTGATGGGTGAAGCGTGGTTCGACCCTAGGCCGGGCGGGACGAACATTCTGTGATGAGGGTCACAACGGCTCGCGAATGCCTGGGTGAGCCAGCGCACATCCAGCCGCGGTTCATCCCGCATAACCTTGTCGCGACACGACAGGAGGCGCCGATGACCCGGCTTTTGACTTCGCTTGGCACATTGATCGCTTTGACCGTGGTCGCGCCCGCAGCCCAGGCCGGCTCGTACGGCTTCTCGATCGGCGGCCACCGCTTCCATGTCGAGGCGCCCAGGACGTGCCGATCCGCATCCTGCGTTTCGATCTCGTCCAATCGCAGCCTCCGGCCGGTGGAAGACACGGCGACGCGACCGGCCCCGCCGCCAGCCCCGATCGTCCAGGCGCCGCCAGCTCCAATCGTCCAGGCGCCGCCAGTCGCTCCGGCCATTTCAGTCCGCGCGCCGCAAGCGGCCGTGATCGCGCCATCGCAGGCGCCTTCGGCGCCCAC
The DNA here is from genome assembly GCA_003963435.1 of Bradyrhizobiaceae bacterium. Classification (GTDB taxonomy): domain Bacteria; phylum Pseudomonadota; class Alphaproteobacteria; order Rhizobiales; family Xanthobacteraceae; genus Bradyrhizobium. The sequence goes on from RXJC01000612.1 coordinate 1,208, forward strand.
ACTGGCCGCGACGACGTCGCAGCCCATCCTGCCGCCGCAGCCACCAGGATTAGAGACGTCAAAAGCCGAGACGCTGAAGCTCGATCCGCCGCGCATGGAGCCGCCGCCCGTTCCGAGCCCCGAGAGCAAGCAGACGGCCACGGTCGCCCGCAACGACGACGAGTTGGCCTATACGCCGCTCGGCGAATGGGAAAGCCTGGGTGCGAAGGGCACGGTCCGCATCGAGCGTTGTGGGCCCGCGCTGTGCGGCTACGCGCTGACCGAGGCCTCGAGCCGGGGCGAGAGCGTGCTCGTCAACATGAAGCCGAAATCGCACGACGCCTGGACCGGCAGCATCTACAGCCGCTCCAGCGGCAACACCTATTACGCGACCATGACGCTGAAGAGCTCCGGCAGGCTTCACGTCGAAGCCTGCGCGATCGGCCGCTTCTGGTGCTCGGGCAACGACTGGACGCGGGTCGAGGCGCCGCGGGTGCAGCTGATCACGACCTCGCGGCAGTGGGGCGCACGGTCCTAGCTGGCTTTTGCGACCCTCCCTCCAGGAGAGGGTAAGAGAACCGTCGTGGTCGATTGCTGCCGTCTAGACCATGCCGAGCACGATGGCGCCGACGAAGGCGATGGCGAGGTACGCGGTGACAACGCTCAGTTTCCCGGCGAAGGTCATGAGGTCGCTCTCTCCACGCGCGCAGCTTCGCGCGCGACCGTCATAGTTAACAGAGAGTGGCGTGGCGAAAAAGTCAGCCCTGCCGTCGCTCACGGCTCCCCGCGCGTCGCGCGGCTGCGGCCGGGTATGGTTAAAGAACACTGAAATCAACGTGTTGAAGAGTCTTTAAGTAAATTCACCGAACGTGCGTGCATGACGCGCGGAGTTCGTTTGTATCTCGTCGGCTCCATCGTCCTTGTTTCGCTAGCGGGTTGTGGACGCGGCTTCTTTCAGGCCGAACGCGAACCGTGGCGGGCCGAGGCTGAAGCCGCATGCCTGAAATCGGGCGCGGTGAAAGAGGGGCCGGATCTGGTTCGCATCGACCCGATCTCCGGGCCGGGCATGTGCGGGGCCGAGTTTCCGCTCAAGGTCGCCGCGCTCGGCGAAGCCTCAGGCACTTACGGTTTTGCCGACGAGGAGCTGCGCCCGCCGGGCAGCATCGGCGGCCAGCCGCGCTGGCCGGTGTCGCAGCCGCGCTCGAATTATCCGGCATCGTCCACGCCGCAACGGTCGAACTATCCGGAAAGCGCGGTGCGCCAGCCGGCCGGCTATGGAGCATCGCCCGGGCCGATGTCGCTGAACGCGCCCGGCGTCGCAGCACAGGAGGACGAGATCGATCTGCCGCCCGACGGCACCGACGCCGCGGGCGCGGCGCGCTACATGAATGCGCCGAGCTATCCTTCCCGGCCGGCGCCTTACTCGGAGGCGCCCGCGCAGCAGCCGCTGCCGCGCCTCGGCCCTGCGCAGGGCAATCCCGTCTCGACCGTCGGCCCGGTCGCGATCAAGCCGACTGCGACGCTGGCCTGTCCGATCGTCTCCGAGCTCGACCGCTGGCTCGCCGACACCGTGCAGCCGTCGGCGATGCGCTGGTTCGGCGTCCGCGTCGCCGAGATCAAGCAGATCTCGGCCTATTCCTGCCGCGGCATGAACGGCAACCCGCACGCCCATATCTCCGAGCACGCCTTCGGCAACGCGCTCGACATTGCCGCCTTCGTGCTCGCCGACGGCCGCCGCGTCACCGTCAAGGACGGTTGGCGCGGCATGCCGGAGGAGCAGGGATTTTTGCGCGACGTGCAGTCGGGCGCCTGCGCGCATTTCACCACCGTGCTCGCACCGGGGTCGAACGTCTATCACTACGATCACATCCACGTCGATCTGATGCGCCGCGCCAGCCGCCGCCTGATCTGCCAGCCCGCCGCCGTCTCCGGCGAGGAGGTCGCCTCGCGCGCGCAGTCGCGCAGGCCCTATGCCAGTGCGCGCGAACCGTCGGTCACCGGCTCGCTCGGCGGACGCAAGACGACGGCGCACAAGCGCGAGGAAGACGACTACGCCGACGATTAGGCGTGTTTGCCAGTGGCCCGCATGGAGCTAAACGCAATCCAGGACCAGTGTCCCCGCATTCCGCTTCGCTCCATGCGGGCTACGATCGCGTCGACTGAATGTCCATCGTCCGCTATCTCACCCATCCCAAATGCAAATCGACCGCGGGTCGTGCGCGAGGCCGAGGCGGTGCTGGCGCACAAGCGCGCGGGCGACGTCCTCTTCGTCGGCCATGGCGCCGTCGGCACGCTGCTGTTCTGTCACTACGCCGGCCATCCCATCGATCGCGTCCGCGATCATCCGGCAGGCGGCGGCAACTGCTTTGCGTCCGCGCGGGAAGGGCGCGGCATCCTGCATGGCTGGCGCAGCATGGAAGATCCGGGTAAGCGGATTGGCTGAGGCCCGGCTGCTCAGTGGGCGCTGCGTCTTTGGCAAAGCGCGGCTGAGGCGCAAAAATTTGCGCAGTTACGATTCTTCTCCAAATCATTGAATTCAAATCGCTAATAGCGCCAGGGCGGGCTTTCCCCGCGATTGGCACAGTCGCTGCAATGACGGTCCTGCAACGAAGCGGCGCGGCCGGCGCCGTGAGTCATCGGAACCCGTCATGCAGATGTCCGTCACCCCGCCCACCTCCGATCTCGAGCAGCGCGTGCTGTCGCGCATCACGGAGGAGCGCTGGCTCGACCTTGCCTCCGAGCTGATCCGCACCGGTCAGCCGCGTTCCGGCAATCCGCTCGATCCCGATCTGCCGCCCGCCGAGGAGGAAGCGATCTCGATGCTGGTCGCGGGCAAGCTGGAAGCCCTCGGCATGGAGGTCACCAAGCACAGCGCGCAGCCGCACCGGCCGAACGTGCTTGGGGTGCTGAAAGGGCGGGAAGGCGCCCCATCGCTGATCCTCAACGATCATCTCGACACCTATCCGGTGGTCGAACCCGAGAAATGGCACATGACGGATTTCGATCCGTTCAAGGCGACGCGCCATGGCGATCTGCTCTATGCGCGCGGCACGTCGGACACGCGCGGCAATCTTGCCGCATCGCTGCTCGCGGTGCAGGCCCTGGTCGAAGAGGGCGTGAAGTTCGATGGCACCCTGATGTGCTGCTACACCGTCGACGAGGAGCGCAACGGCACCGAGGGCTCGATCTACATGCTCGAGAAGGTCGGCCTCACCGCCGACTACGAGATCACCGCCGAGCCGACCGCCTGGGGCGACGTTTCCAAGGACTGGGGCATGAACCTCTCGGTGGCCAATTCCGGCCATTGCCTGGTCGAGGTCACGGTCCAGGGGATCAAGTCGCACATCTGGCGTCCCGATATCAGCGTCAACGCCATCATGGAGGCGGCCAAGCTGCTGCCGAAGCTGAAGGAGATGGCGTTCACGCACGTGCCGAGCAAGTTCATGGGGCATACGCCGCCGTGTTGCTCGGTGGTGCGTATCCGCGGCGGCCTGCCCGGCGAGATGCAGTTTTCGCCTGATGCCTGCACCATCACGCTCGCGGTGGTGGGCATCGTGCCCGGCATGACGCTTGCCAGCGTGATCTCCGACATCGAGCGGCTCGGGCAGCAAACATTTGCCGGGATCAACGACGTCAAGGTCGAGGTGCGCCAGGTGCCCGGCTCCCTGTTCGTCAACGCGACCGAGCCCGTTCCGGTCGAGGAGGAGCCCTGCCGCTCGCTTCGCGCGGTCTATCGGCGCCTGATGGGCCGGGAGCCCGGCGTCAACCGCAAGAACGCCTTCAACGACACCATCCGCTTCCGCGAAGCCGGCATCAACGCGGTGACCTTCGGTCCGGGCGAGGACGGCTGGGCCGTCGACAACGAGAACATCTCGATCACCAAGTCGGTGATGGCGACGCGGATCTATGCGCTGACCATCATGCAGATCCTGGGAGTGCGCACATGAGCGTCGAGGCAAGCCCCATGGCCATTCCGATCTCGGCCGATCGCACGCGGCGAGGCAGTTGGCACCTGCCGACCGTTTCGCGGTCGATGCTGCTGTCGACGCTCACCGTCGCCGTGCTGCTGGCCGCGTGGGCCGTTGTCACGGAGATGGGCTGGGCCAACGAGCTGTTCCTGCCGAAGCCGCAAGCGGTGTGGGCCGCGTTCGTCAAGACCATGACGAAGGGCTATCAGGGCGCCACGCTGCTTCAGCATCTCGGCGCCAGCCTCTCCCGCATTCTCGTGGCTTTCGCGTTGGCTTGTCTCGTCGGAATCCCGCTCGGCGTACTCATGGGCGTCTCGAAGAATGCACGTGCGCTGCTCAATCCGCTGATCGAGTTTTATCGCCCATTGCCGCCCCTCGGGCTCTATACGCTGCTGGTGATGTGGCTCGGCATCGGCGAGAGCTCCAAACTGTCGCTGCTGTTCCTCGCAGGTCTGCCGGGCATCGTGATCTCGACGATCCAGGCCGTCACCAGCGTCGATCCCGTCTATGTGCGTGCCGCGCAATCGCTCGGCGCGACCCGGCGCCACCTGCTTCTCCACGTCTACCTGCCCGCGGCGGGACCGCTGATTCTCGCCGGCATGCGTATCTCGCTCGGCTTCACCTACACCGTTCTCGTCGCCGCCGAGATCGTCGCGGCCTCCGCAGGCATCGGCTGGATGATCTGGGATGCCGCGAAATTCCTGCTGTCCGACGTCGTCATCATGGGCCTGATCGTGCTTGGCCTGACCGGCGTCGTGCTCGACCTGATAATGCGCGGCATCGCCAGATTACTGATGCCGTGGGCCCGAACCTGATCCTGATCGAGGAGAGATCGACATGATGAAGAGACTTGTTGCAACGCTCGCATTCGCTGCCCTGACGCTCTCGGCTCCCGCCCGTGCCGAGGACAAGCCGGCCAAGGTGACCGTCGGCTATCTCAATCTGGTGAACGCGCAGCTCGTCACCAAGCATCTCGGACTGCTGGCCAAGGAGATGCCGGGCGTCGACATCAAATACGTCAAGGTCGGCGGCGGCGGCGACATGCTGCGCGCGATCGCCGGCAACGACGTCGATTTCGGCGGCCTCGGCAATCCCCCGACGGCGATAGGTGCGACACGAGCCCTGCCGATCAAGGGCATCCTGGTGATCAATCTGCTCGACTATGTCGAGGCGATGGTGGTGCGTACCGACAAGAACATCAACTCGCTTGGGGATCTCAAGGGCAAGACGGTTGCCGCGCCATTCGGATCCACCACACATTATTTGTTGTTGCAGGCGTTGAAGGACGAAGGCGTCGATCCCGCCTCGATGAAGATCATCGATCTCGCCCCGTCGGACATCGCCGCCGCGTGGCTGCGCGGCGATATCGATGCCGCCTGGTTCTGGGAGCCCAATCTCGACAAGGCCGTCAAGAACGGCGGCAAGATCCTCATCACCTCGGGGGAGATGTCCAAGCGCGGCTATCCGACCTGGGACATCGGCGTCGTCATGAACGCCTTCGCGGAAAAATATCCGTCCTATGTCGAGAAGTTCGTCAAGGCCGAATGCGAGGGCATCGATTTCTGGCTGAAGAATCCGGAGAAGACGGCCGAGATCATCGCCGAGGAGCTGTCGCTGCCGCTTCCCGATGCGACGCGGATGATGAAGGGCACGGGCATGGTTCCTTGCGAGAAGCAGATCGGCGGGGAGTATCTCGGCACGAGCGCGAAGAAGGGCAAGTTCGTCGACACGCTGGTTGCCACCGCCGACTTTCTGGTGAAGCAGGAGCGGCTTCCGAAGCTGCTGCCGCGCACCGACTTCGAGGCTTTCATCCAGCCGTCCTATCTCGAGAAGGTGGTTGGCCGCTGAGGGGCCGAGGTCGACGAAGTCCAGTGCGGTGCCGCAAGCGGTCGCCCCGCGTTGCAATCCGATCGGATACCTCCTAGCCTTCGAGCCGTCACTCGAAGGGAGACTGAGCGTGGGGCGCAGTCATGCGCATGAGGTCGCCGATCCAGCTGAGCCGTGCGCGGAAATACATGGGACCGGAACCGGACGTTATGTGCTGAAGGCGTTGGCCAAGTCCGATCTGGACCTGGTGATGCGGACCGGCAGGCTTTCGACCTACCAGAACCGCGAATATCTGCTACGGGAAGGCGAGCCGGCGAACGGCATCCACGTCATTCTGAGCGGCATCGTCGAGAGCACCCATGCCGGCACGCAGGGCCGCGAACTGATGCTGGCGACCTGGGAGGCCGGTGACTTCGTCGGCGCCCCCTACATCCTCGGCGATCACCGCCATAGCTGGTCGGCGCGTGCGCTTGGCCGGGTCGACGCCCTGCATCTCGACCAGGATGCGATCCGCGGCCTCATCGCAGCCTCGCCGTCGTTTGCAATCGCGCTGATCGAGTGCCTCGGCTTCAAGGGTGAGACCTATTCGATGCTGGCGCAGACGCTGGCAGGGCAGAAAGCCGCGGAGCGGCTGGTGCTGCTGCTCGTGAAACTTTGCGAGAATGCGGCGCAGGACGAGAGCGGCCCGATCTCGCTCGGCCGCATCACGCAGGCCAATCTCGCGCGCATGATCGGCGCGACGCGGCAGTCGATCAGCCTGATCCTCAACCGCCTCCAGGAGGATGGGATCATCACGACCGGCTCAACCAAGATGGTCGTCAATGACCTCGCGGCGCTGAGGAGACAGGTGACAGACTAGCGCGCGTTGCCGTCATCGTTTCGACGCCGGCTTCGAAGGGATGGGCGCAAGCCCCATGCAGCGCTGCACCTCGCCCGGAACATTATAGGTGCGCATGATATGGCGGCTGTCGCGCAAGCCCGTCGCCTCGCGCTGCACCACGAACATCCAGAGCGCCTGGCCGGCTTCCAGCACCAGCTTGCGCCTGGTTTGCTGCTGTGATGCCGGCAGCTCCGAGAGCGCATGGGCGGCGTCGAACTCGCGCAGGCGTGTCAGCGCCTGTTCGAGCGTGCGGCCCATCCGCCCGAGCGCGGAGGCTTGCTCCTGGACGATTTCGTAATGGAGGATATCGACAGGCGGGCGCAGGTCACGGGACATGGCCGCAATATAATGCTGCGGGTCCAGCGTGCGCAACGCGCGGCCGTTAGGTCGCCCGATACGCCGCCAGGAACATCCGCGTCGCGCTGTCGACCACCTCGGTCATGCGCTGTTCCGATGGCGCGGGCGCGGCCTGGAACACGAAGGGCAGAAACAGCGAGGCCTTGCACAGCTCCATGAACTGGGAGGCGGCAAGGTCGCAATCGGCGATCTCGAGATGGCCGGAGGCGACCTGGGCTTTGAGATAGCCGGAGAGCCGGTTGATCGACTTGTCCAGCACCCGCGCATAATAGCGGCGGCCGACGTCTGGCATGCGCTCGGCGATCGCCATCACGGTGCGGATCGCCGATCCGCCGCCGGGCCGGCAGAGCAGGTGGATATAGGCCCGGCCGAACTCCTTCAGCGTGGTCTCGGCATCGCGCGCGGGATCGAAACTGAACACGACCTGGCCGTGCTGGAGCGCCTCCTGCTCGAGGATGGCTTCGAACAGCGCGCATTTGTCGGCGAAATAGACGTAGAGCGTGCCCTTGGAGACCTGCGCCGCGCGCGCGATCTCGCCCATGCTGGCGCCGTCAAACCCCAGATCCATGAACACCTTGCGGGCGCCGTCGAGGATTTGGCGGCGCTTGGAGCCGTCCTCCTCTTGGATGACGTGCAGATGGTCACCGGCAGCTACAACCATTGGTTCAGGGTCTCGGAAGGTTTCTGGAGAATCAGCCAACTATGAAACGCAAATAAAGGATTCGGGCCAGTAGGGTCCCGCTTGGGAATATTATGTAGATTGACCGAACCGTTCGGTCAATGGTATTTGGGATCAGCGAAGGGAGCCGGCCGCAGGGCTGGCCGTCCCTGATTGCATTCATTTTGGGGAGGCCTTTATGGCCGTATCGAGAGACCAGGCTGCGCGCGTCCTTCGCCAGGAAGCGGTGGAGGATCAGGCGGGCGGCAATGCTGCGTCCGAGACGTCCCCGCCCCTTGCCGAGCAATTGCGCGCTCACGTGGCCGAGGAAGCTAAGCGCCGCACCGCCGAGGCGCCGGAAAAGCCCGTGACCGACAAGCCGGCCGCCCCCGCGCCGGACGCACAAGCCGCCGGCGCTCCCAAGACCGGCAAGCGCAAATTCGTCCTGATGGGCCTTGGTCTGGTGCTGGCCCTCGCGGCCGCGAGCTATGCCGGCTACTACACGCTGGTCGGCCGCTTCTTCATCTCGACCGACGACGCCTATGTCCGCGCCAACAACACCATGCTTGGCGCGCGCGTGTCCGGCCATATCGCCGCGATCCTCGCCGGCGACAACACCACGGTGCGCGCCGGGGACATCATCTTCCGCATCGATGACGGTGACTACAAGATCGCGGTCGATGCCGCCGCCGCGAAGATCGCGACCCAGCAAGCGACCATCGATCGGATCGGCCGCCAGGTCGCGGCGCTCGACAGCCAGGTGGCCCAGGCCAAGGCGCAGCTCGTCTCGGCTCAGGCCGGCCTCAAGCGCGCCGATCTGGACTATGAGCGGCAGCAGGCGCTGAGCAGCAAGGGCTTTGCCTCGCGCGCCACCTTCGAGAGCTCGGAAGCCGGACGCGACCAGGGCGCCGCCGCGGTCAAGGCGGCGCAGGCCGCCTACGACGTTGCCGTCAGCAATGTCGACGTCGCCAAGGCCCAGCAGGCCGAAGCGCAGGCCCAGCTCGCCGAGCTCAAGACTTCGCTCGCCAAGGCCGAGCGCGATCTCGCCTTCACCGCGGTGCGCGCGCCGGTCGACGGCACGTTCTCCAATCGCCTGGTCAACACCGGCGACTTCGTCGCGGTCGGACAGCGGCTCGGCAATGTCGTGCCGCTCGACCAGGTCTATATCGACGCCAATTTCAAGGAAACGCAGCTCAGGCGCATCCGGCCCGGCCAGCCCGTAACGATCAAGGTCGACGCCTACGGTATGCGCAAGTTCTCCGGCGTGGTCGACAGCATCGCGGCAGGCGCCGGCTCGGTGTTCACGCTGCTGCCGCCGGACAACGCCACCGGCAATTTCACCAAGATCGTGCAGCGCGTGCCGGTCCGCATCCGTGTGCCGAAGTCGGTGGCGAAGCAGAACCTGCTCCGCGCCGGCATGTCGGTCTACGCCACCGTCGACACCAACAAGGGCGCGGCCGACGCCGACAGCGAGGTCGATCTCGACGATCCAACCGCCATCCACCCGCAGTAATTGCCAGCGCTGCGAGGTCGAACGACCATGGCCACCGCCACCACCGCTTCACCTGCCATGATCGCGGATCCCGCTTCGGAACACATCGCGCCGAAGCGGCTGTTCGCGTTCATCATCATGGTGTTCGGGATGTTCATGTCGATCCTGGACATCCAGATCGTCTCGGCGTCCTTGAGCGAGATCCAGGCCGGACTGTCGGCGAGCTCCAGCGAAGTCTCCTGGGTCCAGACCGCCTATCTGATCGCCGAGGTCATCGCCATTCCGCTGTCGGGCTTCCTGTCGCGCGCCTTCGGCACGCGGCTGTTGTTCGCGATCTCGGCGGCGGGCTTCACCGCCTCGAGCCTGCTCTGCGGCTTCGCCACCACCATCGAGGAGATGATCCTCTGGCGGGCGCTGCAGGGCTTCCTCGGCGCCGGCATGATCCCGACGGTGTTCGCCTCCGCCTACACCGTGTTCCCGCGCTCGAAATTCCACATCGTCGGCCCCATCATCGGGCTGGTCGCGACCCTCGCACCCACGATCGGGCCGACCGTCGGCGGCTACATCACCGACCTGATGTCGTGGAACTGGCTGTTCTTCATCAACGTCGTGCCCGGCATCGGCATCACCGTCGGCGTGCTGGCGCTGGTCGATTTCGACGAGCCGCATTTCGAACTGCTCGACCGCTTCGACTGGTGGGGCCTGTTGTTCATGGCCGGCTTCCTCGGCACGCTGGAATATGTGCTGGAGGAGGGGCCGCAATATGAATGGCTGCAGGACACGTCGGTGGCGATCTGCGCCTGGATCTGCGCCGTCTCGGCGATCGCCTTCTTCTGGCGCGTGTTCACGGCGGCCGAGCCGATCGTCAACTTACGCACCTTCTCCAATCGCAATTTCGCCATCGGCTGCCTCTTGCAGTTCTGCATCGGCATCGGCCTCTACGGCCTGACCTATATCTATCCGCGCTATCTCGCCGAGGTGCGCGGCTACAGCGCGCTGATGATCGGCGAGACCATGTTCGTCTCCGGCATCACCATGTTCCTGGTCGCGCCGCTGGTCGGCCGCCTCATGGTGAAGCTCGACATGCGCTACATGATCGCCTTCGGCCTCGTCGTGTTCGCGATCGGCTCCTACCAGATGACCTGGATCACCCGCGACTACGATTTCTACGAGCTGCTCGTGCCGCAGATCCTGCGCGGCATCGGCATGATGTTCGCGATGGTGCCGACCAACAACATCGCGCTCGGCACGCTGGCGCCGGACCGGGTGAAGAACGCCTCGGGCCTGTTCAACCTGATGCGCAACCTCGGCGGCGCGGTCGGGCTTGCCGTCATCAACACCGTGCTCAATGACCGCACCGACTTGCACATCACGCGCCTGCAGGAGCGCGTGACCTGGGGCAACGCCACCGCGACCGAAACCCTGACCATGTTCATGCAGAAGTTTCAGGGTCTCGGCGATGCCACGCTGATGGCGATGAAGCAGCTCTCCCAGCTCGTGCACCGCCAGGCCGTGGTGATGAGTTTTGGCGATGCCTTCTTCATCCTGACGCTGTTCTATCTCGGCCTCAGCCTGCTGGTGACGCTGCTGAACAAGCCGGTCTCGCCTGCCGCCGGCGGCGACGCGCATTAATTTGCCAGACAAGCGGTGCCGTCGCCCGGCTTGACCGGGCGCCCCAGCATCTCGGAGACCGGCGTTGGAGAGCTCGCGCTCACCACGTCGGCCGCGGCGTATCGGATGCCCCGGTCAGGCCGAGGCATGACAGCGGAGTGCGTGGCGCAGGCGAGCGAACCAAATTGCAACACTCATCCGTGATCTCGCGGAAGCCCCGTTGCAAAGCGGGAGCGACACATCTATAAGGCGCACCTCATTCAATCGGACGGGGAGGGATTTGCATGATTTCGTCGCATTCGCAGATCGTACGCCCGCGCTCGATGATCTCCCGGCTCGGTATGTACGCGGCCTGTTAGAGGCCTCTTCCGCCAGCTTCGATTGGGCCAAGGTTTCGACCCGGCGTCCCGATCGCTCCACTTCCCAAGTCAAAATCAGTCTCAAGTGACGCCGTCCCGGCCCTCGCGGCCGGTTTGCGTCCATCGATGGAGCCGGCCTGCCCAGAGGCAGCCGGATGATGCCATGACCGCTCTGTCAAAGAAGCCCGCGGCTATCCGCGTGGTGCTGCCCTTCGTGTTCCGGCACTGGCTGAAGCAGCCGGGGCGCGGCCTGATCGTGGCCGGCGGCCTGCTGGGCGCGACCGTCGCCGACCTGTTCATGCCGGTGTTCTCGGGACAGTTGGTCGATGCGCTGACGCGCGGCCCGTCCGATCCCGATGCGCGCCATGCCGCGCTGGTGGCCTTCAGCGCCATCGTGGCGCTGGGCGCGGCCTCCGTCGTGCTGCGGCTGACCGGCCTGCAGGCGATCGTGCCGTTCACGCTCAAGACCATGTCGGACGTCGCTCAGGAGGCCTTCACGCGCGTGCAGCGCTTCTCCACCGACTGGCACGCAAACTCCTTCGCGGGCTCCACCGTGCGCAAGATCACGCGCGGCATGTGGGCGCTCGACTTGCTCAACGACACCATCCTGATGGCCTTGGCGCCGTCGCTGATGGTGTTGATCGGCTCGATGATCCTGATCGGGACGCACTGGGGCTCGCTCGGCGCGGTGATAGCGGTAGGTGCGATCTTCTACGTCACCATCACGGTGGTGTTCTCGACGCGCTACATCGCGCCGGCCGCGCGCGTCTCCAATGCCTGGGACACCAAGGTCGGCGGCACGCTGGCGGACGCGCTGACCTGCAATGCGGTGGTGAAGTCGTTCGGCGCGGAGCAGCGCGAGGATGAGCGACTGGCACGCGTCATCAGCCGCTGGCGCGTGCGGGTGCGGCGGACCTGGCTGCGCTACAATTACACGGCCATGGCGCAGCTGACGCTGCTGCTGTGCCTGCGCGCGTCGGTGATCGGCGGCTCGGTGCTGCTGTGGATGTACGGGCATGCCTCGCCCGGCGACGTCACCTATGTGCTGACCAGCTACTACGTCATCCACGCCTATCTGCGTGACGTCGGCATGCACATCAACAACCTGCAGCGCTCGGTCAACGACATGGACGAGCTGGTGGCGATCCATGCCGAACCCATCGGCATTGCCGATGCGGCCGATGCGCGGCCGATCGCGATCGAGGGCGGCGAGATCGTGTTCGACGACGTCACGTTCCATTATGGCGGCCATCGCGCGCCGCTCTATGACGGGCTGTCGGTCACGATCCGCGCCGGCGAACGCGTCGGTCTGGTCGGACGCTCCGGCTCCGGCAAGACCACCTTCGTCAAGCTGGTGCAGCGGCTCTACGACGTCAGCGGCGGCCGCGTGCTGATCGACGGGCAGGATATAGCGCGGACGACGCAGCAATCGTTGCGCAGCCAGATCGCGATCGTGCAGCAGGAACCGATCCTGTTTCACCGCTCGCTGGCCGAGAACATCGCCTATGGCCGGCCCGGCGCCAGCCTGGAGGCGATCGAGCAGGCGGCGCGGCTGGCCAACGCGCACGACTTCGTCCTGCGGCTGCCGAAGGGCTACGGCACGCTGGTCGGCGAGCGCGGCGTCAAGCTGTCGGGCGGCGAGCGGCAGCGCGTGGCGCTGGCGCGCGCGTTCCTGGCGGACGCGCCGGTGCTGATCCTGGACGAGGCGACCTCGAGCCTGGATTCGGAATCGGAGGCGCTGATCCAGGAGGCGATGGAGCGGTTGATGAAGGGCCGCACCTCGATCGTGATCGCGCACCGGCTGTCGACGGTGAGAAGCCTCGACCGCATCCTGGTGTTCGACCGCGGCGAGATCGTCGAGCAGGGCAGCCACGCCGCGCTCGCGCGCAAGCCAGGCGGCATCTATCGCGGCCTGTTCGAGCGCCAGGTGGTGGAGCTCGGGCACATTGCGGCAGCGGAGTGAGGAATCGCATGGCGCGTGGCTGACGGACGAATGTCGGTCACGCCGCCAGGGATGGGATGACATGAAAGACCTGACGAACGGCTCCATCGTGAGACACATCCTGGCCATGTCGCCGCCGATCATGGTCGGCATGGTCACGATCATGATCTGCCAGCTGGTCGACCTCTATTTCGTGTCGAGCCTCGGCGATGCCGCCGTCGCCGGCGTCGCGGCGGCCGGCAATGCCGGCTTCCTCGTCAACGCCTTGATGCAGGTGCTCGGCGTCGGCACGGTGGCGCTGATCGCGCATGCCGTGGGACGCAAGGACCGGCCGGATGCCAACCTGATCTTCAACCAGGCGATCGTGCTCTCGGTGCTGTTCGGACTGTTGACCCTGGTCGCGGGCGCCGCGCTGTCGCGTGCCTATATGCGCTCGATCGCGGCGGACCAAGCCACGATCGAAGCCGGGACCACCTATCTGCTGTGGTTCATGCCGGCGCTCGCCCTGCAGTTCGCGACCCAGGTCATGGGATCCGCGCTGCGCGCGACCGGTATCGTCCGTCCCTCCATGCTGGTGCAGGCGCTTGCCGTGGCCATCAACATCGCGCTGGCGCCGGTGCTGATCACGGGCTGGGGCACCGGCCATGCGCTCGGGGTCGCCGGTGCCGGGCTGGCGAGCTCGATCGCGGTGGTCGTCGGCGTGCTGATGCTGCTTGCGTATTTCCGCAAGGTCGAGCGCTATGTCGCCTTCAATCCGGCGCAGTGGCGTCCGCAGCCGCGCCATTTGAAGCGCATTCTCAATGTCGGCCTGCCGGCCGGCGGCGAGTTCGCGATGATGTTCATCTTCATGGCGGTCGTCTACTACGTGCTGCGCGATTTCGGTGCGGCGGCGCAGGCGGGGTTCGGCATTGGGCAGCGCGTGCTCGGCCTGATCCACATGCCGGCGCTGGCCGTTGCGCTGGCGGCCGGCCCGATCGCCGGGCAGAACGTCGGCGCTGCCAACAGCGCGCGCGTGCGCGACACCTTCGTCAAGACCGCCTGGATCGTCACGATCGTGATGATCGGCTTCATGGTCCTTGCGCAGGCGAAGCCGGAGCTGCTGCTCGCCGGATTCTCCAACGACCGCGAGACCATGGAGATTGCCTACCTGTTCCTGCGGATCATCTCGCTCAACATGGTGGCGCAGGGGCTGATCTTCACCTGCTCGAGCATGTTTCAGGGGCTCGGCAACACCAAGCCGGTGCTCCTGAGCTCGGCGACGCGCGTGTTCACCTATTCGCTGCCGGCGATCTGGCTCTCGACGCGGCCGGGCTTCCGGATGGAGCACGTCTGGTACCTCTCGATCGTGGCGACCACGTTGCAGGCGGCCTTGAGCCTGTGGTTGCTCCGCCGCGAGTTCAAGAAGCGCCTGGCGCCGGTTCGGCCCGTGGAGGTCGTAGCGCTCGCCGAGGCTGATCCGGTGACGCGGCCTGCGCGGGCGCCGGCCTGGCGAGGCTTGTGACCGGCCCGCGGCTCCGGCTAGTTTCGCAGCGCCGGGGATGTGAAAAAAGGGGCGCGATGACGGGGGCGGCGAACGAGCAGCAGGCTGCATCATGGCTCGGCGCGATCTGGGCCGCGCGCTATCGCACGCCGGCCCGCTTCGTCGCCCTGGTCGCGCTGCTGCTGCCATGGACCACGACCGGGCTGATCTTCGCGCTCGTGCCGTGGCTGATCGCCTTTGCCTTCGTCGATCTCCGCGCGTTTCCGCGGTCGCTGCTTCGCCCGATCTGCCTGCTGCCGATCGCGCTGGTCGCGCTCGCGGCCAGCGGCACGCTCTGGTCGGATGCGCCGTGGCCGGAGCGAATTCACGCGATCGGGCCGGCGGCGAAGCTGCTCGTCATTCCACTCTTGATTTACCAGTTCGAGCGCTGGCCTTACGGCCATTGGGTGTTTGCCGCCTTCCTGGTGTCTTGCACGGCCTTGATGCTCTATTCCTTCGCCGTCGCCATCGACCCCGCGCTCTCGCTGAAGCTTTATCTGTCGCGCGGGCCCTACAAGGTCGAAAGCGGCATCGCGGTGCGCAACTATATCGACCAGAGTCAGGAATTCGCACTCTGTGCACTGGCGCTGGTCTATCCGACCCTGTCGATGCTGCGGCAAGGTCGCGCCCGCGGTGCGGCGCTGTTCGCGGTGCTCGCGCTCGGATTCCTCGCCAACATGATCTTCGTCGTGGTCTCGCGCACGACGCTGGTGACGCTGCCGATCCTGGTGGTGGTGTTCGCGCTGCTGCATCTGCGCCTGCGTACGGCGCTGCTCACGGTCGGGGCGATCGGACTGCTGGCCGTGCTGCTCCTTGGCGTGTCGCCGAATCTGCGCATGACCGTCGCGAAATTTCAGGCCGACTATGAGACGAGCGTTCGGGACGGTGAGGTCAGCGGCATGGGCTCGCGTCTGGAATATTGGCGGAAGTCTCTTCGCTTCATCGCCGATGCGCCGCTGGTCGGACATGGCACCGGCGCGATCCGCGGCCTGTTCGCAAGCGCGGCGGCCGATGCAGAGACAAATCCGTTGCGCGCGGAGATCGTCAGCAACCCGCACAACCAGACCCTCAGCGTCGCCGTGCAGTGGGGCGTCGTCGGCGTCTTGATGCTCTACGCGCTCTGGTTTGCGCATCTGGCGCTGTTTCGCGGCGAGGGGCTGGCCTGTTGGATCGGACTGCTGGTCGTGGCGCAGAACATGCTGACCTCGCTGCTCAACACCCATCTGTTCGACTTCACGCCGGGCTGGATCTATGTGCTCGGCGTCGGTGTCGCCGGCGGCATGGCGCTCGCCAGGAAAGTCGAGAGCTAGAGCGCGCCGAGACTGTTCCAGACCAGGGTGAGGCCGGACAAGAACAGCAAGCCGAGCACGAGATCGCCAAAATGCTTGTCGTTGAGGGCGTGATAGATCCGCGTGCCCGCCCAGGCGCCGATCAGCGTGCCTGGAAACGCGACCATCGCAAGCCACACCACTTTGAGCTCGACCAGACCCGATGCGGTCTGCAGCAGCAGCGCGGTGGCGAGCACCGTGAAATTGAAGAGCTGGAAGATGCCGCGCCGTTCGTGCTTGTTCCAGCCGCGGATATTGGCCCACAGGATCGGCAGCGGACCGGACAGACCGGCGAGGCCGCCGAGAATGCCGCCGGCGAAGCCGATCGCGCCGTCGGCGATCCGGCCGCCGAACTTGATCGCGAGCGGCCGCTTGTTCAGATACATCGCACTCGAAAAGATCAGAATGAGGACGCCGACGCTCAGCTTGAAAACTTTTGGATCGGCCGAGGCGATCAGCATGGTCCCAAGCGGCACGCCGATCAGCCCGCCGATCAGGAACGGCCAGACCAGCGAGAGGTCAAAGCTCTTCCACATCGACGGCAGCGTCGAGGTCTGCGCGATCACCGAGCAGATCAGCACCAGGGGTACCGCGAGCGAGGGCGGCAGCACGTAGAGCCAGATGCCGAGTGCCATCAGCGCCGTGCCGAACCCGGCCAGCCCCGAGACGAAGCCGCCGGCCAATGCGCCGAGCGGCAGCAGGACGTAGGTCAGTGTGTCCAACAGAATGTCCTCGCCGGCGTCATCCCGGATTGTTGACCGCCATCGCCCGCATAGCACGGCTGCGGTCGTGCAAGTCAATCCATGGCGCACGCAAGCGTGATCTGCGGTGCCGGGCGTTCGCGAAAGACATGCCTACATGACCGTCGTACTTCAATCCGGACCGTCGAGCCAGCCTGCGCCGATCGGCCGGCTGCAAATGCGATGAGGGAGCATGACCATGACCCGCACCACGATTGTCGCCGCGGCCGCGCTGCTGGCGGCGGCGTTGATGCCGACGTTGGCCGAGGCGCAGTTTTCCGAGCCCGCGGCCTATCAGGCCGCCCATCCTGACCGCGATGTGCTCAATGGCGGCCAGCTCACGCCTGCGGCGCGGGCGGCACGCGGGCTGCCGGGAACGCCTGATGATGCCTATGCATCGCAGGCCAATCCGTCGGCGGTGGCACCGGTCGTTCGCTCCGGCCATCGCCGTCATCGGCGATGAGCTAGACGATCTGCCTGGTGTCGGCGGGCTTTTGCAGCGCGCCGACCAGGATCCGCAGCGCTTCCGTCAATTCGGATCTGTTCCGGGCAGCTCCCAGCGAGACGCGTGCCGCATGCGGCGGTGTCCCGTCGACCGCGAAGGCATCGGCGGCGACGACCGCCAGTCCATTCCGGAGCAGATGGGCGGCGACATCGGGCCGGCTCTCAGGCAGGCGCAGCCACAGATGATGCGCGGCAGGCTTGGCCAGGAAATGGAATCCTTTCAGCGTGCGTTGCGCGAGTTGTTGCCGTCCGACCGCTTCGCTGCGGATGGCGGTGATGATGCGGTCGGCAATGCCGCTTTCGATCCAGTGCGTCACCAGCGCGACCATCAGTGGCGCCGGCATCTGCACGGTCGCCTGCAGGAAGGTCCGCATGTCCCGCTGCGCTTCGCTGTCGGGCGTCATCAGGTAGGCCACGCGCAGCGCCGGCGCGATGCATTTCGACAGGGTGGTCGCAAGATAAGTCCGCTCCGGAATGAGGTTCGCGATGGGCGATGCCGAGCGGTCGAGCAGCCCGTAGGCGTCGTCCTCGATCAGGATCGTGTCGGTATCGCGAATGATTTTAGCGACGGCATTGCGCCGCTCGGGAGAGAGCGTCGCGGTGGTCGGATTGTGCAGCGTCGGGATGAGATAGACAGCCTTCGGCTTGTGCGTACGGCAGGCCTTTGCCAGCGCATCGGGCAGGATGCCGCCGTCGTCCATCGCGACGCCGACGAGCTCGACGCCGAGCCGCGCCGCGGCGGCTTTGATGCCGGGGAATGTCAGTGCTTCCGTCAGCACGATATCGCTGGGCTTCGCGAGGTGCGCGAGCAGGTTGAACAGGATCGTCTGCGCGCCGGGAAAGATCACGAGCCTGTCGGCATGGGCGTGCGGGACGCGTGCGCGCATCCAGCGCGCGGCGACCTCGCGCTCATGCGTGCTGCCGCCGGGCGGCTGATAGTTGAGATAGGCCGTCAGGCCCGATTGCGCGCGGATGGCTTCCATCCCGGCGATGATGCGCTCGTCGAGCTGCGCCTCCAGCGGATGCGGCGGCACGTTCATCGACAGGTCGATCGCGACGGGATGCGGCAGGTCGACCGCGCGGCGCGCGCTGGTCTCCGACACGAACGAGCCCTGTCCGACCCGCGCCTCCATGATGCCGCGGCGCCGCGCCTCGGTGTAGGCGCGCGTCACCGTGGTGAGGTCGACGTCGAGTGCCTTCGCCAGCGCGCGCTGCGTCGGCAATTGCTGGCCACGCACCAGCCGGCCGGCGGCGATGTCGGCCTCCATGGCCTCGACGATGCGCTGGTAGCGCGGGCCTGACAGCTCCGAGATTGTCGGGATCCAATCCATGCAATTTAAGTCCATATCCTTTGAATGTATGGATGCAAGATAATATTGTATGGATCGTTGCAAAGGAAGAGGTGTGGTCATGGCGACGATTTCTCTGGCGAAGGCAATGTGGCGTGGCTTCAGCGGCAAATGCCCAAATTGCGGGGAAGGGCACATGTTCGGCCGCTTCCTGAAAGTGGCTGACGCTTGCGACCATTGCGGCGAGGAGCTGGTTCACCAGCGCGCAGACGACTTTCCGGCCTATCTCGTGATGGTCGTGGTCGGCCATCTCGTGGTGCCGGCGATCCTCGCGGTCGAGACCGCCTACGCGCCGGCGGTCTGGCTGCAACTGGCGGTGTGGCTGCCGGTGACGCTGTTTGCTTCGCTGGCACTGCTGCAGCCGACCAAGGGCGCCATCGTCGGGCTGCAATGGCAGATCGGCATGCATGGCTTCGAGGCTGGCAAGTTGCGGCGTGAGGCCGGCGAGCTTGCGCCGTTGCTTGTGAAGGTGGATACGCGCGCCGCGTAATTCTCCGCCGTCATTCCGGGGCTCGCGCAGCGAGAACCCGGAATCCATTAAGCGGTAGAGTCAGTGGATGAATGGATTCCGGGCTCGTGCTGCGCACGCCCCGGAATGACAGTGCCCAAAATGGTGAGGGGTCCGATGCGGTCAGCATCGAACCCCTCGTTGCAAGATATCAGCCGGCCTGTAAGCCGGGTTCTGTAGGGCACCGCCCGCTTGCGCGGAAACGATACGTGACGGCCATTCCTCTGGGACCGTGTTTGCACACGGCCTCGAGCAACCTACCCGGACGGCGGGCCTGACATCGCCCCGCGGCGTTATCGCTTTCGCGAACAGCCCGCTACGCCGTCCCTATTCGGTTTTGCTCCCGGTGGGGTTTGCCATGCCGGCTCCGTTGCCGCAGCCGCGGTGCGCTCTTACCGCACCTTTTCACCCTTACTCCGCGAAGCCCGAAGGCGGGGCGGAGCGGTTCGTTCTCTGTGGCACTTTCCCTGGGGTCACCCCCGCCGGACGTTATCCGGCACCGCATGTCAAGGGAGCCCGGACTTTCCTCCCCGGCGGCCTTTCGGCACCTGCCGGAGCGGCCGTCCGGCCGACTGACCGACAACGCATGGGGCATTTGTGACGGCTTCGTCAAGCCGATATCGCTGAACACGCGGCCTGCAAATAATTTATCCTGAAGATGTCGTTTGGAGGGTGCCCCGTTCGACTGATGTCGGTGATCCCCCGGACAACAGGAGTGAAGCGATGCAATATCTGCTGATGATCTACCAGAACGAGGTCGAGTACGCGAAGAACGACGCGGCGACGAGCCAGAAGATGCTGGCTGAATACCAGGCCTTCACCCAAGGCATCGTCCAGAGCGGCAATTTCAAGGCCGGCGACCGCTTGCAGCCGACCACGACCGCGACGACGGTGCGCGTGCGCGACGGCAAGACGCTGACGACCGACGGCCCGTTCGCGGAAACGCGCGAGCAGCTCGGCGGCTATTATCTCGTCGAGGCCAAGGATCTCAATGCGGCGATCGAGATCGCGGCACGGATTCCCAGCGCGCGGATCGGATCGATCGAGGTGCGTCCGATCTGGGTCTACGACAAGTGACGGTGAAGCCGCGGGCCGCATGACTCCTTCCGAGATCGAAAAGATCTTCCGCGACGAGGCGGGGCGGGCGCTCGCCACGCTGATCCGCCTCGTCGGCGATTTCGATCTCGCCGAGGACGCGCTGCAGGACGCCTTTGCAGTCGCGCTCGAACGCTGGTCGGCGAGCGCGCTGCCCGACAATCCGCGCGCGTGGCTGGTCAATGTCGCCAAGCACAAGGCGATCGACCGGGTTCGCCGCCAGGCGGTCTTCCGCGGCAAGCAGCAGGCGCTGGTGCATGAGCTCGAGCTGAACGCGCTGGTCGTCGACGAGCCGGCCTCGATACTCGACGACGACATGCTGCGGCTGATCTTCACCTGCTGCCATCCGGCGTTCGCAACCGAGGTCCAGGTCGCGCTGACGCTGCGCACGGTCTGCGGGCTGTCGACCATGCAGGTCGCACGCGCCTTTCTCATCGGTGAGGAGGCAATGGCGCAGCGGCTGGTCCGCGCCAAGCAGAAGATCAAGCTCGCCGGTATCCCCTACGAAGTGCCCGAACGCGACGCGCTGGCGTCGCGGCTCGATGGCGTGCTCGCCGTGATCTATCTCGTCTTCACCGAGGGCTATGTCGCGACCGAGGGCGCGGATCTGATGCGGCCCGATCTCGCGACTGAGGCCATCCGGCTCGGCCGCTTGCTCGACCGGTTGATGTCGGACCGCGCCGGCATCAAGGGTCTGCTCGCTCTCATGCTGCTGCACGATGCGCGCCGAGCCGGACGCGAGACTGCGGCCGGCGATATCGTGCTGCTGGAGGAGCAGGACCGCTCGCTGTGGGACCGCGCGCAGATCGAGGAGGGCCTGCGTCTGGTCGACGAAGCGTTGCGCATGCCCGGCCGGCCGCAAGCCTATGCCGTGCAGGCCGCGATCGCCGCGCTGCATGCGCGTGCGCCGAGCTTTGCCCAGACCGACTGGCCGCAGATCGCCGGTCTCTACGAGGTGTTGCTGCGCATCGGTCCCTCGCCGGTGATCGAGCTCAACCACGCTGCCGCCGTGTCGATGGTCGATGGGCCGGGGCGGGCGCTCGATCTCGTCGATGCGATCAGTGCGCGCGGCGGACTCCGCGGCTACGAGCTGCTGCCTGCGGTGCGCGCGGATCTGTTGCGGCGAATGGGTCGCATCGACGACGCGCGCGCAGCGTATCAGGCAGCGACTGCGGCGACACAGCTGGAGCCGTTGCGGCGACTCTATGCGCGACGGATGAGGGAGATGGAGTAGCTGCCACACATTCCGTCATTGCGAGCGCAGCGAATCAATTCAGGCTCCCACCGCGGAGGCAGGCTGGATTGCTTCGTCGCAAGAGCTCCTCGCAATGACGGAGGAGAGAGCTTATCCCTCACTTCGACGCGACATTCGTCCCTTCCGCCGGCAGGCTGGCCAGCAGCGCCTGCAGCGTCGACAGTGTCGAATGGTCCGCAACGCCGTCGAGCCGCGCCGGGCGGAAATGGCGCTGGAAGGCAGTGACGACCTCCATGGTGGCGGCGTCGTATTTGCCGGTCAGCGGCACGCCGTAGCCGTATCTGGCGAGCGCCTGCTGCATGCTCAGCACCTCGTCGCTGATGGTGCCGAGCATCAAGCTCTCGCCGCGAACGATCGGGGCGGGCGTCACCCAATGACCGACGCCGGAATTGGCCAGCGAATGCCACGGAAACTTTTCGCCCGGATCCTTCTTGCGTGCGGGCGCGACGTCGGAATGGCCGAGCACCCGGTGCGACGGCACCTTGCGACGGAGCATGATGCCGCGACACAGCGTGATCACGGCGGCGATCTGGCGCAGCGGAAACTCCGGATAGCCCCAGTCATGGCCGCGATTGACGATCTCGATGCCGATCGAGCAGGAGTTGATGTCGTCCTCTCCGGCCCAGGACGATACGCCGGCGTGCCAGGCGCGCCTGGTCTCGGGCACGCATTGCACGATGCGGCCGTCCTCCAGCACCACGTAGTGCGCCGAGACCTCGGTGCCGGCCGTGCATAACCGCGCCAGCGCGCCTTCGACATCCGGCATGCCGGTGTAGTGCAGCACGATCATGTCGGGCTGCCGTCCCTTGTTGCGCTCGCCATGGTTCGGAGAGGGGATGATGTCGGAGACGATCGAGGAATCAGGTTCAAACGTCCGCATGTTCGCCGCGGCCTTGGGAACCGGGAGAACGCGTTGACGCTTCGAATCAGATCCAGACGGTGTGGACGAACCGGGCGGCGGCATAGACAACTCGAGTCGGACGCAAATGGGCCAAGCCCTTCGCTTTACTATTCCTTTACCCTCCACCGCGCGCAATCGCGCGGCGCGGTTAACGGATGCATTTTGGCGATGTGTGTGGATGAAGCATCACCGACGTTGCACCTTTTCGACTTGTAACCAGCCGGTCAACGCTTTCTTAACGCTAAGGGCCGTTACTGAGGGATGAAGAGCCGACCCGCGTCCGGAGGCGGCCAAAGCGTATTTTGGCTCGAAATCCCATGGCTGCCCGACAGATTCCACTGGCAACACTGGGTTTGCAGCCCGGGACGACCGGGTTCGGTAACCATGCTGGACTGAGGCTTTGTCGTGGAACCGCCGCGACGCGGAATGATTCGAGGCGTTATGGGCTTGTTCGTCTCCGATCTCGCTTGGACGTCAGGCTGGACCTTCGGCGGGCTTTGGGTTGCAAGGCTCTGGGTCACAAGGCTTTGGGTCACAAGGCTTGGCGCATGAGCTCGGCTCCGCACATCCCCGTGCTCGGCCGCGAGGCCATCGATCATCTCGCGCCGCATGCGGGCGGGATCTATGTCGACGCCACCTTCGGGGCCGGCGGCTACAGCCGCGCCATTCTCGACGTGCCGGGAACCCGGCTCATCGCCATCGATCGCGACCGCACTGCCATTGCCGGCGGCGCCGAGCTGGTCGAACGCTCCGGGGGCCGGCTGACGCTGGTCGAGGACCGCTTCTCCAATCTCGCCGAGGTCTGCGCGGCGCAGGGCATCGAGGCGATCGACGGCGTCGTGATGGATGTCGGCGTGTCCTCGATGCAGCTCGACCAGGCCGGCCGCGGTTTCTCGTTCCGCTTCGACGGTCCGCTCGACATGCGGATGGGGCAGGTGGGCCCGACCGCGGCCGACGTCGTCGCGCGTGCCTCCGAAGGCGATCTTGCCGACATCATCTACCAGCTCGGTGAGGAGCGGCAGTCGCGCCGCATCGCCCGCGCCATCGTCGCCGACCGGCAGGAGACGCCGTTCACGACCACGCGCGCGCTCGCAGATCTCATCGGCAGGATCGTACGCTCCAAGCCCGGCGACATCCATCCGGCGACGCGAACGTTCCAGGCGCTGCGCATCTTCGTCAACGAAGAGCTCGAGGAACTGCAGACCGCGCTGGCCGCGGCCGAGCGCGTGCTCAAGCCGGGTGGCCGCCTCGTCGTGGTCTCGTTCCATTCGCTCGAAGACCGCATCGTCAAGAATTTCCTCGCCGAGCGCTCCAAGACCGGCGGCGGCTCGCGGCATCTGCCGGAGGTGGCGCAGACCCCGCCGAGCTTCCAGCTGCTGACGCGGCGGCCTGTCATCGCCGGCGACGAGGAGGTCGCGCATAATCCGCGGGCGCGTTCCGCAAAACTGCGCGCGGCCGAGCGCACCTCGGCGCCCGCGCATGAGGACGATCAGGCAGCGTCTTGGCCCAAGCTGTCCGACGTGATGAGGGGTGGCTAGCGCATGCGCATCATCCACCTCCTCGTCATCGGCGCGCTGATCTTCGCGGCGGCCTATGTCTACCGGATCAAGATGGACTCCACGGCGCGCACCGAGAAGGTGCTGCGGCTGCATGCGGAGATCCGCGAGCAGCGCGACGCGATCGCCTCGCTGCGGTCCGAATGGGCCAAGCTCGATGCGCCGCTGCGGCTGCAAGGCCTGTCCGACCGGCATCTGCAGCTCAAGCCGGTCAACGGCACCCAATATGACTCGCTGAAGAATCTGCCGGAGCGTCCGCCGCGGATGTTCAGGCCCGGCGAGCCCGATCCGATCGGGGCCATGCTCAACACCATCGAAGCCGCTAGCGATCCTGACACTGTGACGGGCTCCGTGCCTCAGCCCGAGGACAATCAATGAGCGCTTCGCCTCCCGCCAAACCCGCTGAACCCTGGCGCCAGCGGCTGATCCGCAGCCTGCTGTACGGGCGCAATGTCGACCGCGCCGCCAAGGCGCGCGCGCGCGTCGGTCTCGCGATACTCGCCTTCGCCTCGGTCTATGCGCTGATCGGCGGCCGGCTCGTGATGTTCGCGATCGGCGCGGATGCCCACGGCGCACGCCGCGCCGCGGCGCAGGAGGTGGTCGCGACCGCGCGCCCCGACATCGTCGACCGCAACGGCGCCATCCTTGCGACCGACGTCAAGGCGGCGAGCCTGTTCGGCGAGCCACGTCGCATCATCGACAAGGACGAGGCGATCGAGCTCCTCACCGCGACTATTCCCGACCTCGACGAGGCCGAGGTGCGCGAGCGCCTGTCGTCACGCAAGGGCTTCGTCTGGCTCAAGCGCGAGGTCACGCCGGCACAGCAGCAGGCGGTCCATAAGCTCGGCATTCCCGGCATCGGCTTCCTGCGCGAGAACAAGCGCGTCTATCCGACCGGCAACGAGGTCGCCCACCTCATTGGCCTCGTCAACATCGACAACCAGGGCATCGCCGGCATCGAGAAATGGCTCGACAATCAGGGCCTCGCCGATCTCCACCGCGCCGGCTTTGCCACCGACCGGCTGCAGAAGCCGATCGAGCTCTCGGTCGACCTGCGCGTCGAACATGCGCTGCGCGACGAATTGATCAAGGCCAAGGACAAGTTCCACGCCAAGGCAGCCTCCGGAATCGTCTCCAACGTCAAGACCGGCGAACTCGTGGCGATGGTCTCCCTGCCGGATTTCGACCCCAACAACCCGAAGGAAGCGCACGACCCCGACCGCATCAACCGCCTGACCACCGGCGTCTACGAGATGGGCTCGACCTTCAAGGCGTTCACGCTGGCGATGGCGCTCGATTCCGGAAAGATCAACCTGAACTCGATGTGGGACGCGCGCGGAAACCTGCACTACGGCAAGTTCACCATCCACGACAGCCACTCGCTCGGACGTTTCATCAACACCAAGGAAGTGTTCACCTACTCGTCCAACATCGGCGCCGCCCGGATTGCGCTGGGTCAGGGCGTGGAGGCCCACAAGGCGTTCCTCGCCAAGATGGGCCAATTGACGCGGCTGCGCACAGAGCTGCCGGAAAGCGCGGCGCCGCTGGTGCCGCGGCGCTGGGGTGAGCTGAACACGGTCACCATCGCGTTCGGCCAGGGCATGTCGGTGGCGCCGCTGCAGGCGGTGATGGGCATCAACGCTCTCGTGAATGGCGGCTATCTGATCCCGCCGACCTTCTTGAAGCGCAGCGAATCCGAAGCTGCGGCGATCGCCAAGCGCGTGGTCAAGACGGAGACCAGTGACAAGATGCGGTTCCTGATGCGGCTCAACGCCGAGGTCGGCACCGCCAAGTCGGCGGACGTCAAGGGTTACTATGTCGGTGGCAAGACCGGCACGTCCGAGAAGGTCGTCAACGGCCGCTATGCCAAGAAGCGCGTGCTCAACTCCTTCACGGCGATCATGCCTTGCGATGATCCCAAGTATCAGATTCTGATCATGCTGGACGAGCCGCAGGCGCTGCCGGAAACCCACGGTTTCATCACCTCGGGCTGGAACGCGGTGCCGACCGGCGGCAAGGTGATCGAGCGGATCGCGCCGCTTCTGGGCATCGAGCCACGGTTCGACCTGCCGCCCGCGGACCGCCTTATTCTTGCAGCATCCAGGACAACCCAGTAATCAAACGGGGTGGCCCTCGCCGCGGCTGAGTCGGGATTTTCCCTAGGGGATTCGGCATCCGGCACGGCATTGTCGACTGGAAGACCATGAAGCTGTCCGACCTGCTAGGCAATGATGCCGCGATCGAGCCCGCCGTCGCGGCGCTCGACGTGACCGGCCTTGCGCTCGACAGCCGCGCGGTCAAGCCGGGCGATCTCTTCTTTGCGCTCGCGGGCAGCAAGACCGATGGCGCGCGCTTCATCGATGCCGCGGTCGCCGCAGGCGCCGTGGCCGTCGTCGGCGACCATGCGCCGGCCGCGAGCAAGGTGCCGTTCGTCGCGGTCGCCAATCCGCGCCGCGCGCTGGCGCTGGCTGCGGCCAGATTTTTTCCCGCCCAGCCCGCCACCATTGCTGCCGTGACCGGCACCAGCGGCAAGACCTCGGTGGCCGCCTTCACGCGCCAGATCTGGGAACGGCTGGGGCATTCCTCCGCCAGCATCGGCACCATCGGCCTGGTCTCGCCCAAGCGCACCGTCTACGGCTCGCTGACGACGCCGGATCCGATCGCGCTGCATCGGCAGATCGACGAGATCGCGCGCGAGGGCGTCACCCATCTCGCCTTCGAGGCGTCGTCGCACGGGCTCGATCAGTATCGGCTCGACGGCGTGCGCGTCTCCGCCGGCGGCTTTACCAATCTGTCGCGCGACCACATGGACTACCATCCGACCGTCGCGCATTATCTGGCCGCCAAGCTCCGCCTGTTCCGCGAACTGGTTGCGCCTGATGGCGCCGCGGTGATCTCAGCCGATCATGATTGCTCGGCGGAGGCAATCGGCGCAGCAAGATCGCGCGGCCTGCGCGTGATGGCGGTCGGCCGCAACGGCGATGGGGCAGGCGAGGGCATTCGTCTCATTGATGCGGTCGTCGAAGGCTTCTCGCAAAAGCTGACGCTCGAGCACCGCGGCAAGCGTTATGCGATCCGGCTGCCGCTGGTCGGCGAATTCCAGATCGAGAACGCGCTGGTGTCGGCGGGGCTTGCGATCGGCACCGGCAGCGATGCCGCCAACGTGTTCGCGAGCCTGGAGCATCTCGAAGGCGCCAAGGGCCGGTTAGAGCGCGTCGGCGAGCGCAACGGCGCGCCGATCTTCGTCGATTACGCCCACAAGCCCGATGCGCTGGCGAAGGCACTGCAGGCGCTGCGGCCCTATGCCAAGCGCAGGCTGGTCGTCGTGTTCGGCGCCGGCGGCGACCGCGATGCCGGCAAGCGTCCGATCATGGGCGAGATCGCGGCCGAGAATGCCGACGCAATCATCATCACCGACGACAATCCGCGCAGCGAGAAGCCGGACGCGATCCGCGCCGCGATCCTCGCCACGGCGAAGGGCGCTCGCGAAATCGGCGACCGCGCTGCGGCGATCCGCGCCGCGATCGAGGAATTGCAGGAGGGCGATGCGCTGCTCATCGCCGGCAAGGGCCACGAGACCGGGCAGATCGTCGGAGGCCAGACGCTGCCCTTCAGTGATCACGAGGCGGTTGCCGCCGCATTAGCGTCGAGGGTTGCATGAGCGCGCCGATATGGACGGTGGCCGAAGTCGCGCGCGTGCTGGGCGCGGACGGATCATTCCCGGACACCCCGATCGATTTCGTCACACAGGACAGCCGGCTGGTGAAACCGGGCAGCCTGTTCGTGGCGCTGAGCGGCACGCCGAGCGG
>RXJC01000316.1 GCA_003963435.1 Bradyrhizobiaceae bacterium
CGATGCCGTCAGCAGATCGGGACGCATGTGGCGGCGCAGATCGCCGTCGGTGATGATGCCCGCGACCTCATTGGCTTCGTTGACGATGCAGACGCAGCCGAGGCCCTTGGCCGACATCTCGACCACGGCCTCCGACATCTTGGTGCCGAGCGGCTTGACCGGGATCTCGACGCCCGTGCGCATGTAGTCACGGACGAATTTCAACATCGCCCCCAGCTTGCCGCCGGGGTGGAAATGCGCAAACTCGAGCGCAGTGAAGCCGCGGCCTTCGAGCAGCGCGATCGCGAGCGCGTCGCCGATCGCGGCCTGCATCAATGTCGACGTGGTCGGCGCCAGATTGTGCGGGCAGGCCTCGCGCGCCTTCGGCAGCTCGATCACGATGTCGGCGGCCTGCCCCAGCGAGGAGGCCGCGTTCGAGGTCACCGCGATCATGGGAATGGCGAAGCGCGCCGAATAATTCACGAGGTTCTTCATCTCCGGCTGCTCGCCGGACCAGGACAGCGCCATGATGACGTCGTCGGTGGTGATCATGCCGAGATCGCCATGGCCGGCCTCGGCAGCGTGCACGAAGAAGGCGGGGGTGCCGGTCGAGGCCAGCGTCGCCGCGATCTTGCGCCCCATATGGCCGGATTTGCCAAGCCCGGTGACGATGACGCGGCCCTTGGCGTTGCGGATCAGATCCACTGCCTTGGCAAAGGTCGCGCCCAGCGGGCCGCGCAGGGCGGCCGCGAGCGCGTTGATGCCGCCGCTCTCCGTCTCCAGCGTGCGGAGCGCGGATTCGACGCTGTCGGGGATGGGGCCGGATGATGCGGTCATCAGCGGTTTCGAACTCGGCATGTTCTGGTCCAGGGAGGAGGGGCGTTCGCCCGGTCGGCGCCTCCTTAGCACGCCAGGGCTCTGGAGGCGACGCGCGCGCCAGCGTCCTCAACCCGTCATTAACCATAATTGTTTTAACTCCATTAACGATGGTTCCCGCCCGCCGGTGGAAGCCGTCTTGAAAGTGTTTGATTTCGTTGGAGTTATTCCATCGTGGGGTCGCCTCCAGGCACCGGCCGGAGCAAACGCGCGCAAGTGCTGCGCGCGGCTTTGCTGTGCCTTGTGCCCTGCCTTGCGCTGACGGCCCTCGGAAACGCTCCCGCAGCCGCCCAGAGCCTCACGCCCGACCTGTTCAATCCCAACCGCGGCGGCTTCGCCTCGCCCGAGACGCTGCCAACGCGCCGCACGGCGGGTGTGCCGCAGGCGCCGTCGGATGCGTTGCCGGCGCTGCCCGATCCCAGTGCCGATCCGCGCAAGCGCCAGCAAACGCCGGCGACCTCGCGCATCGGCCAGGTCCCGACCTATGGCCTTCCGGCGGCCGCCGGCGCGAGCAGCTCCGGCTATGACGCGCTCAACCGCAAGCGACAACAACCCAAGCTCTATCCCGGCCAGCCGAAGCCGAAGCGCGCGGCCGGCCCCGGCTCGCCGGTGCCGACCACTGCGCCGGCGCCGCTCACGCTCGGTCTGCCGAAGATCGCGCCGCCGCCATCCGCGTCCGCGAACAAGACGCCGGTGCCGGCGGCGATGGCGGGCACCGTGCCCGGCCAGCCGCTGCGCCGCCGCCTCAAGGCGGATGACGATCCGTTCGGAGCCGTCGGCGATTATGCCGGCAGCTTCCTGATCAAGGGCGGGCTCGAGCTCTCCACCGGCTACGACACCAACCCGGCGCGTCTCAACAAGCCGGTCGGATCGCCGGTCTATGTCGTCGCGCCAGATCTCGTGGTGATGTCAGACTGGGAGCGCCACGCGCTGGTCGCCGACCTGCGCGGCTCGTTCTCCGGCTACACCAACAACATGCCGGCAACGATCAACGGTTCGGCCTCGCCATCGCCGGTCGAGATCGACCGCCCGGATTTCAACGGCCATGTCGACGGCCGCATCGACGTCGACCGCGATCTCAAGCTGACCTCGCAGCTGCGCCTGCGCCTCGCCACCGACAATCCCGGCAGCCCGAACGTGCAGGCCGGCCTGCAGAAATATCCTGTGTATGCGACCTACGGCACGACTGTGGGCTTCGACCAGACCTTCAATCGTTTCCAGGTCGCCGCCGGCGCCACCGTCGACCGCACCGCCTACACGGACTCCAAGCTCACGGACGGCTCGACCTTCAGCAATGATGACCGTAACTTCAACCAGTATGGCGGCATCGGCCGCTTCTCCTACGATCTCAAGCCAGGCTTGAAGCCGTTCGTCGAGGTCCAGGGCGACACCCGCGTCCACGACCAGGCTGCCGATCGCAACAACTATTTCCGCGATTCGAACGGCGGCTACGCCAAGGTCGGCTCGTCCTTCGAGTTCTCGCGCATTCTCACCGGCGAGATCTCGGTCGGCTATTCCGCACGCAACTACACCGATCCGCGCCTCAGCCAGCTCTCAGGGTTTCTGACCTCGGGCTCGCTGGTCTGGAACGCAAGCGGGCTGACCACTGTGAAGTTCTTCACCGACACGCAGATCGCCGAGACCACCGTCGCCGGCTCCTCCGGCGTCCTGGTGCGCACTTACTCCGCCGAAGTCGACCAC
>RXJC01000263.1 GCA_003963435.1 Bradyrhizobiaceae bacterium
AACACGCCGTCCAACGACATGGGCCCGGAACAGCTCGCCGCTGCTGCGCAGGCGCTCGCCAGCGAATTCGGGGCAAGCTTTGCCTGCACCATCGGCGAGGAGCTGGAGAAGCATTTCCCGTTGATCCACGCGGTCGGCATGGCCTCCAATCGCGCACCGCGGCTGATCGACATCGGCTGGGGCGATCCTGGCCACCCCAAGGTGACGCTGGTCGGCAAGGGCGTCTGCTTCGACACCGGCGGGCTCGACCTGAAGCCGTCGAGCGGCATGCTGATCATGAAGAAGGACATGGGTGGCGCCGCCAACGTGCTGGCGCTGGCGCGCATGGTGATGGACGCCGAGCTGAAGGTGCGGCTGCGCGTGCTGATTCCCGCCGTGGAAAACGCGGTCGCCGGCAATGCCTTCCGCCCGCTCGACATCTTTACCTCGCGCAAGGGTATCACGGTCGAGATCGGCAACACCGATGCGGAAGGACGCCTGGTGCTCGCCGACGCGCTGGCACTGGCCGACGAGGAGAAGCCCGACCTGCTGATCGATCTGGGCACGCTGACGGGCGCAGCGCGTGTCGCGCTGGGACCGGATTTGCCGCCCTTTTACACCGATGATGAGACCCTTGCCGCCGACCTTTCACGCTGTGCGGTGAAGGAGAACGATCCGTTGTGGCGCATGCCGCTGTGGCCGCCTTACGATTCGTGGCTGGACTCCAAGACCGCCACCATCACCAACGCGCCGTCGGGCGGCTTTGCCGGCTCGATCACCTGCGCGCTGTTCCTGCAGCGCTTCGTCGAGCACGCCAGGAGCTGGCTCCATGTCGACATCTACGGCTGGACGCCGTCGGCGAAGCCGGCGCGACCGGAGGGCGGCGAGTGCCAGGCCGCACGCGCCCTCTACACCCTGCTGAGCGAGCGCTATGCATGATCCGCGACTAACACCTGCGCGGGGCGACCTCGCGGCGAAATACCTCGAAGGCAAGGTGCAGGCGGATCGCTTCGTCACCGGCGAGGCATTCGAGGTGGTCGAGCCGATCGCGCCGGTGCGCGAGCAACCCTCCTCGAACGCGATGCTGATGACGGAAGCGCTGCGCGGCGAACGCGTCACCATCTACGATCGCAACGGCGAGGGCTGGGCCTGGGGCCAGCTCAATGGCGACGGCTATGTCGGCTGGCTGCCGGACGCCGCGCTCGCGAAGCCATCGGCCGCTCCGACCCACAAGGTCAGCGCGCTCAGGACGTTCGTCTTCCCCGGCCCTTCGATCAAGCTGCCGCCGGCCGAGACGCTGGTGCTGGGATCACAGCTCACAATCGCGCGCGAGGACGGCGCCTTCACAGTGACGCGCGAAGGGGCGTTCCTGCCTAGGGCGCATCTCACCCCGCTCGACCATCGCGAGCCGGATTTCGTTGCGGTCGCCGAACGCTTCGTCGGCACGCCTTATCTGTGGGGCGGCAAGAGCAGCCTCGGCATCGACTGCTCGGGCCTTGTGCAGGTCTCGCTGACAGCTGCGGGCACCGGGTGCCCGCGTGACAGCGACATGCAGCAGGCCGGGCTCGGCCGCGCGCTGGAGCCGCGTGAGCGCGACAGCTTGCAGCGCGGCGATCTGATCTTCTGGAAGGGCCATGTCGCGATCGTCCGCGACGCCGGCACCATGGTTCACGCCAACGCGCATCACATGGCGACCGTGATCGAAGCGATCGAGCCGGCGATCGCACGGATCAAGCAGTCCGGCAGCGAGGTCGTCGCGATCAAGCGGCTGTGACGGGGCTTACGTCGCCACCGACCCGTTGCCGGCCGTCTCCAGCCGGAACGCGGCCGCGAACAGCGCCCGCGTGTAATCCGTCTTCGGGTTCTTGAACAGCTCGGCGGCCTGTCCCTCTTCGACCACCTTGCCGCCGCGCATCACGATCAGGTGGCTCGCGAGCGAAGCGACGACGCGCAAGTCGTGCGAGATGAACATGTAGGTGAGGTCGCGCTTGCGCTGCAGCTCGCGCAACAGATCGACCATTTGCGCCTGGAGCAGCATGTCGAGCGCGCTGGTCGGCTCGTCCAGCACGACGAAATCCGGCTCCAGCACCACCGCGCGTGCGATGCTGATGCGCTGGCGCTGGCCGCCGGAGAATTCGTGGGGATAGCGGTAGCGGGTATCGGGCTTCAGCCCGACGTCCTCCAGCGCCTTGACGACGCGCGCCTCGCGCTCCTCGCGCGAGAGCTTGGGCTGATGCACGGAAAGACCTTCGGCGATGATGTCCGCGACCGACATGCGCGGTGACAGCGAGCCGAACGGGTCCTGGAACACGATCTGCATGTCGCGCCGGAAGGGACGCATCTCCTTGAAAGGCAGGCCCTGGATGTCTTTCCCCAAGAACACGATGCGTCCGTTCGAGGAGATCAGCCGCAGCAGCGCCAGCCCCAGCGTGGTCTTGCCCGAGCCGGATTCGCCGACGACGCCGAGCGTCTCGCCCTTGCGCACGGCCACGCTGACGCCGTCGACCGCCTTGATGTGGCCGACCGTCTTGCGCATCAGCCCTCGCTTGATCGGAAACCAGACTTTCAGGTCATTGGCCGACATCACCACCGGCGCATCCGGCTGCGGCGGCGCCGGGTCCGGCTTCGGCTCCGCGGCGAGCAGGTCGCGCGTATAGGGATGTTTCGGGGTCTTGAAGACCTGCTCGACCGGCCCCTGCTCGACGATCTCGCCGCTCTTCATGACACAGACGGTGTCGGCGATCCGGCGCACGATGCCGAGATCGTGGGTGATGAAGAGCAGGCTCATGCCGAGCCGCGAGCGGATCTCGGCGAGCAGCGCCAGGATCTGCGCCTGCACGGTGACGTCGAGCGCGGTGGTCGGCTCGTCCGCGATCAACAGGTCCGGCTCGTTGGCGAGCGCCATCGCGATCATCACGCGCTGACGCTGGCCGCCGGAGAGCTGGTGCGGATAACTGTTCAGCCGCGTCTCGGGCTCGGGGATGCCGACCTGGGTCAGCAGCTCCAACGTCCGCCTGCGCGCCTCGGCATTGCTGGTCGGATTGTGCAGCTGGATGATCTCGCCGATCTGCGCCTCGATCGTGTGCAGCGGATTGAGCGAGGTCATCGGCTCCTGGAAGATGATGGAGATATCGCTGCCTCTGATCTCCCGCATCGCCTGCTCGGAGCGGTCGATCAGCTCCTGACCCTTGAAGCGGACGCTGCCCGATGGATGCGAGGCGTTCGGATAGGGCAAGAGCTTGAGGATCGAAAGCGCGCTGACGGACTTGCCGGAGCCGGATTCGCCGACCAGCGCCAGGCATTCGCCGCGCTTGATCTGGAACGACACCCTGTCGACCGCGAGCGTGGTGGCGCCGCCCTGGTGGAAGGCCACCGAGAGGTCGCGAACGGCAAGCAGGGGCTGGTTGATCGCGTCCATCGTCTACCTGAAGGTCTTGCGCGGATCGAAGGCGTCGCGCACGGCTTCGCCGATGAAGATCAAGAGCGACAGCATGATCGCAACCGAGAAGAAGCCGGAGAAGCCGAGCCAGGGCGCTTGCACGTTGGATTTGGCCTGCGACAGCAATTCGCCGAGCGAAGGCGATCCCGGCGGCAGGCCGAAGCCCAGGAAATCGAGCGCCGTCAGCGTCATCACCGAGCTCGACACGATGAAGGGCAGGAACGTCATGGTCGCCACCATCGCGTTGGGCAGCAGGTGGCGGAACATGATGACGGGATTGGACACGCCGAGCGCCCGCGCCGCCTGGATGTATT
>RXJC01000651.1:0-13334 GCA_003963435.1 Bradyrhizobiaceae bacterium
ATCCAGGCCGCGACCAACGATTCGGTCGGCGCCATCAAGGAGATCTCCTCGACCATCGAGCGTCTGTCGGAGATTTCCTCGGCGATCGCGGCTGCGGTGGAAGAGCAGGGCGCGGCGACGCAGGAGATCGCCCGCAACGTGCAGCAGGCCGCGCAGGGCACGCAGCAGGTTTCCTCCAACATCACCGACGTGCAGCGCGGCGCGACTGAGACCGGCACGGCCTCTTCGCAAGTGCTGTCGGCGGCACAGATGCTGTCGAACGATTCCGGACGGTTGAAGAACGAGGTCAGCAGGTTCCTGACCAACGTCCGCGCAGCCTGATCCTGCATCGACCAAACGACGAGCGGCGCCGAAAGCGCCGCTCGTTCTGTTTTGGCGGAAGCATGATGTTGCTCGCAAGCAACAGTGCTGGGCGCCGCCCGTAGTGTTACGGGCGGCTCATTTCATCGATGGTTAAGCCGCATTTACGACAATGCGAGCGAGGGCGGCTTCGCTCGAAGATGGTCCCGATTGGAATGAAATCATTTTAATCCAGGTTCCAGGATAATCCCATGCGCAAGAATTTTCCGGTCACCGATGTCGAATATCCCGTCAGCGACGAGACGCTGATCGTTTCGCGGACCGACCTCAAGGGCAAGCTCACCTATTTCAACGAGGATTTCATCGCGGCCGCCGGCTTCACGTCAGCCGAGCTGATGAACCAGCCGCACAATATCGTCCGTCATCCCGACATGCCGCCCGAGGCGTTCGACAACCTCTGGGACACTCTGAAGGCCGGCAAGCCTTGGCTCGGCGCGGTGAAGAACCGCCGCAAGAACGGCGACTACTACTGGGTGCTGGCGACGGCCTCTCCGATCCGGGAGAACGGCCAGGTCAAGGGCTACACCTCGATCCGCACCAAGCTGCCGGCCGACCAGCGCAAGCTTGCCGAAGAGGTCTACGCCGCGATCCGCGAGAAGAAGTCGCACGGCTATCGCATCGACGCCGGCATCATCCGCCGCCGCTCGTGGCTCGACCGCTTCAGCGTCTTCACCGGCACGCTGAAGGCGCGCCTCGTCACGACGATGGTGCTCCAGGCGCTATTCATGCTCGCGCTCGGCATTGTCGGCGCACTCTCCACCGGCGGTTCGATTAGCCTCATCCTGGCGGCACTGGCCGTCGTCGGCACCGCCATCGTCAGCTTTGCGGGCCTCTCAACCATGCGCGCGATCCAGGGGCCGATACAGCAGCTCAACGAGATCCTGGTCAACCTCGTGCAGGACAAGCTGGACAATCGCATCGTGATCGAGCGCGACGACGAGATCGGCGAGGCGCTACGCAACATTCAGACCGTGCAGACCATCATCCGCTTCAGCCGCGACGAAGTGCAGGCGGTGCAGCGCCGCGCCGAGGCGCAGCGCAAGGCGGACATGACCAAGCTTGCCAACGGCTTCGAGGCCGCGATCGGCGAGATCGTCGAGACGGTGTCGTCGGCCGCAACCGAGCTCGAGGCGTCGGCCTCGACGCTGTCCTCGACCGCGGGCCGGGCGCAGCAATTGGCGACGGCGGTCGCGACCGGCTCGGAAGCAGCATCCACCAACGTTCATTCGGTCGCCTCCGCCGCCGAAGAGATGTCGTCCTCGGTGCGCGAGATCGGCCGCCAGGTGCAGGACTCCTCACGGATCGCGGGCGAGGCCGTCAGTCAGGCGCAAGCCACCACCGAGCGCGTCGGCGAGTTGTCGCGCGCCGCGTCCCGAATTGGTGACGTCGTCGAACTCATCAACGCCATCGCCGGCCAGACCAACCTGCTGGCGCTCAACGCCACGATCGAGGCGGCACGCGCAGGCGAGGCCGGCCGCGGCTTTGCAGTCGTGGCTTCCGAGGTCAAGGCGCTCGCCGAACAGACGGCCAAGGCGACCGGCGAGATCGGCCAGCAGATCGGCGGCATTCAGGCCGCCACGCAGGAATCGGTCAGCGCCATCAGCGAAATCTCCGGCACGATCGCGCGTCTCTCCGAAATTTCGTCGGCCATCGCAGCAGCGGTGGAGCAGCAGGGCTCGGCGACCCAGGAGATCGCCCGCAACGTTCAGCAGGCCGCCCAGGGCACCCAGCAGGTCTCCTCCAATGTCGGCGACGTCCAGCGCGGCGCCTCCGAAACCGGATCGGCGTCAACGCAGGTGCTGTCCGCGGCGCAGATGCTGTCGCGGGATTCCAATCGCCTCAAGCTCGAGGTCGGCAAGTTCCTGAACTCCGTCCGCGCCGCCTAAAGCATGATCCGGAAAAGTGCGCAGCGGTTTTCCGAAAAGATCATGCTTAAACAACAGCCTAAAGCGCGATGACGATTCATCCTGATCGCATCGCGCTTTAGCGCGGATCAGCTGCGCTCGCGCATGACCGGCTGCCAAGCTGCGATCTCACCGATCGCAGCTCTTCTTGCGGCTTGCGTCGCACCTCGCAATCAACGATTCGATAATCATACGGTCCGAAGAGTCGCATGCAGAGGCGAGGTTCGCGACACTCTTTGACGTGAGACAATCCCAAGTTGCCAGGGCCGGCTATTGCTTTCGCAGAACTGCTGTTTTTCGGGCGGTGCTCACGAGAGGGAAGCGAGCCGTGCACTTGCGAATTGGAACGATCCTGCCTCTGATTGTCTCGGCTCTCGCCCTGATGGGAGTGGCCGCCACCGGTTACACAGCCGTTGGAGCCTATCACGACCGACAGGAGGCGCACGCCTTCGTCAACCTCAATGGAATATCGCAGCAACTGCTCGTGAGCGCCGGACAGTGGGCTCTGGAGCGGGGCATGACCAACGCGGCGCTGAACGCGCCCCAGCCCGCCGCTGCGGACCGCCGCGCCGAGATCGACAGGCTCCGCGCAGCTTCCGACCGAGCCTTCCGCGACGCCGCACAGCGCCTGCGCAACTTGCCTGCGATGAAAGCCGCCGAGCCGCGGATTGCGGAAGCCGAGCGCGCGCTTCAGGACGCCGAGAGACTGCGCCGCAAGGTCGACGCGGATCTGGTCAAGCCGAGGGCTGAGCGCGATCCTGCAGTCGTCGGCGCAGTCGTTCCGGCCTTGACCGAACTCATCGAGATCGCCGCCAACCGGCTGCGACTGACTTTGGAGACGTTGACCGATTCGCCGTCGGTGGCCATGACACGGCTTGTCGGGCTTCGCCATCTCACCGCAGAGATGGCCGAGAATGCCGGCCGCGAGCGAGCCTTCCTCGGGGGGCTGATCAGCGCCCATGCGAAACTTACCGCGGAAGGCATCGGCGTGATGTCCGGATTCCGCGGTCATGTCGATCTCGCCTGGGAGACCATCTCGCCTGTCGCCCAGCGCGCCGATGTCTCGGCGGGTCTTGTCCAGGCGATCAAGGACGTCGAGCAGAAGTACTTCCGTACTTACGGTTCGCTGCGCCGAGATGTCATCGGAGACGGCAAGACGGGCGAGTACAGGATCTCAGGC
The DNA here is from genome assembly GCA_003963435.1 of Bradyrhizobiaceae bacterium. Classification (GTDB taxonomy): domain Bacteria; phylum Pseudomonadota; class Alphaproteobacteria; order Rhizobiales; family Xanthobacteraceae; genus Bradyrhizobium. Next base: position 3,445 of record RXJC01000651.1, read on the forward strand.
GACGACTATGTGGCGAGTGCCACTGGCGCCATCAACACGATCCTGCAGCTTGGTCAGGCCATCGCAGCGGATGCGGATCGCGAGGCAGCGGGGCTGGCCGCAAGAAGCACGTCAAATCTCGTCGTCAGCGGAGGCATTCTCCTTGCGAGCGCCGTTCTCGCACTGCTCAGCTTCTGGGTGGCGTTCTCGCGGATCTTGCGCCCGCTGTCTGCCCTGACGGGCGCCATGGGCGAACTTGCCGGCGGCAATTTCTCCGTCGTCCTGCCCGGCCTCGGCCGCAAGGACGAAATCGGCGACATGGCTCACGCGGTCGAAGTCTTCAAGGTCAAGGCCGAAGAGAAGGCACGCGCGGAAGCCGAGGCCAAGATCACGCAGGACCGGATCGCCGCCGAGCAGCGCAAGGCCGACATGCACAGGCTCGCCGGCGCATTCGAGACCGCCATCGGCGAAATCATCGACACGGTGTCCACCGCATCGACCGAGCTCGAAGCTTCGGCCGGCACGCTGAACACGACTGCCGAGCGCGCCCAGCAATTGGCGGTCGTCGTCGCTGCGGCCTCGGACGAGGCTTCCTCCAACGTCCAGTCGGTCGCCTCGGCGACCGAACAGCTCTCGTCCTCCGTGAACGAGATCAGCCGACGGGTCCAGGATCAGGCCCGGATGGCCAACGAGGCCGTCGGCCAGGCGGGACGAACCAACGACAGGATCGGCGAATTGTCGCGAGCGGCCGCCAGGATTGGCGACGTCGTCGAGCTGATCGATCAGATCGCCGGACAGACCAATCTGCTGGCTCTCAACGCCACGATCGAGGCCGCGCGTGCGGGCGAGGCCGGTCGGGGCTTTGCGGTGGTCGCTTCCGAGGTGAAGGCGCTCGCCGAGCAGACGGCAAAGGCCACCGGCGAAATCTCCCAGCACATCACCGGCATTCAGGCAGCCACCCAGGACTCCGTCGGTGCCATCCGGGACATCGGCGGCTCGATCGGGCAGCTGTCGGAGATCGCCTCGGCCATCGCGGCGGCCGTCGAAGAGCAGGGCGCAGCGACGCAGGAGATCGCGCGAAACGTGCAGAAGGCGGCCCAGGGAACGCAGCAGGTGTCGGCCAATGTCGGCAATGTCGAGCACGGCGCCACCGAGACCGGTTCGGCCTCGTCTCAGGTGCTGTCGGCAGCGCAGATGTTGTCGCGGGATTCCAATCGCCTCAAGCTCGAGGTCGGCAAGTTCCTGAACTCCGTCCGCGCCGCGTGAGCCAAGCGACCGCATAGCTGTGATGTCAATTCCGCAGTGCGGTAGCAGGGAATTGAATGCAGGATAGTTCTGGTTATTAGCGTTTCCCGCGGTGCTCGGGTAAAGGGGAAGGGGGATCGCCGTGGGGGCAGATTCCGTATTCTCGTTTGACCCGGATTTGCCTGGCGCATGATTGCTCTGGTCCGTATTGCCCTGAGCCGGCCTTATACGTTCGTGGTGCTGGCGCTTCTGCTGCTGATCATCGGACCGCTCGCGGCGCTGCGGACTCCGACCGACATATTCCCCGACATCCGCATTCCCGTGATCGGCGTGGTCTGGCAGTACACCGGCCTGCCGCCGGACCAGATGTCAGGCCGCATCACGACGCCGTTCCAGCGCGCGCTGACGACCACGGTCAACGACATCGAGCACATCACGGCCAATTCCTATAACGGCTTTGGCATCATCAAGATCTTCTTCCAGCCCAACGCCGACATCCGCACCGCCAACGCGCAGGTCACCGCGATCTCGCAGACGATGATCAAGCAGATGCCGCCGGGCGCGACTCCGCCCTTGATCCTGAACTACTCCGCCTCGACCGTGCCGATCCTCCAGGTGGCGCTGTCGGGCGACGGCCTGACCGAGCAGAACCTCGCCGACATCGGCATCAACCAGCTGCGCACGCCGCTGGTCACCGTGCCCGGCGCCGCGATCCCCTATCCGTTCGGCGGCAAGCAGCGCCAGGTTACGATCGATCTCGATCCGACCGCGCTCCAGGCCCGCGGCCTGTCCGGCCAGGACGTCGCCAATGCGCTCGCCGCGCAAAACCTGATCACGCCGGTCGGCACCCAGAAGATCGGCCAGTTCGAGTACAACATCCAGCTCAACAACTCGCCGCTGAAGATCGACGAGCTCGGCAATCTGCCGATCAGGACCGTCAACGGCGCGATGGTCTATGTGCGCGACGTCGCTACCGTGCGCGACGGCAATCCGCCGCAGACCAATATCGTCCATGTCGACGGCAACCGCTCGGTGCTGATGATGGTGCTGAAGGCGGGCGCGACCTCGACGCTCGACATCATCGCCGGGATCAAGCAGAAAGTCATCGACGTCAAGGACCAGCTTCCGGACGCGCTCAAGATCGGCTTCATCGGCGATCAGTCGGTGTTCGTCCGCGGCGCGATCCAGGGCGTCGCCGTCGAGGGCGTGATCGCAGCGCTCCTCACCAGCGTCATGATCCTGTTGTTCCTCGGCAGCTGGCGCTCGACCATCATCATTGCGGTCTCGATCCCGCTCTCGGTGCTGGGTGCCATCATCATGCTGTCGGCGATCGGCGAGACGCTCAACATCATGACGCTCGGCGGCCTTGCGCTGGCGGTCGGCATCCTCGTCGACGACGCCACCGTGACGATCGAGAACATCAACTACCATCTGGAGCAGGGCAAGCCGGTCGAGCAGTCGATCCTCGACGGTGCCAACCAGATCGTGACGCCGGCCTTCGTGTCGCTGCTGTGCATCTGCATCGTGTTCGTGCCGATGTTCTTCCTCAGCGGCGTTGCGCGCTTCCTGTTCGTGCCGATGGCGGAAGCCGTGATGTTCGCGATGATCTGGTCCTTCATCCTGTCGCGCACGCTGGTGCCGACCATGGCGAACTATCTGCTGCAGGCGCATGTCCATCACGAAGGGGGGGCGCCGAAATCGCGCAATCCCTTGGTCTGGTTCCAGCGCGGCTTCGAGGCGCGGTTCGAGCGTATCCGCGGCTTCTATCATGACCTGCTCGGCATTGCGCTGGCACATCGGGCCGTGTTCGTGATCGGCTTTCTCTGCGTGGTCGGCGCGTCCTTTGCGCTGGTGCCGTTTCTCGGGCGCAACTTCTTTCCCGCGGTCGACGCCGGCAATATCCTGATGCATGTCCGCACCCAGGTCGGCACGCGCGTCGAGGAGACCGCCAACCAGCTCGCCGACGTGCAGAAGGCGGTGCGCAAGCTGATCCCCGGCGAGATCGAGACCATGACCGACAATATCGGCATGCCGATCTCCGGCATCAACATGACCTACAACAACACCGGCGTGATCGGCCCGCAGGACGGCGACATCCAGATCAAGCTGAAGGAGGGTCACAAGCCGACCGAGGAGCACGTGAAGGTGCTGCGCGAGCAATTGCCGCGGCTGTTTCCCGGCGTCAGCTTCGCGTTCCTGCCCGCCGACATCGTCAGCCAGATCCTGAATTTCGGCGCGCCGGCACCGATCGACCTGCAGATCCGCGGCGCCAATCTCGCCGCCAACTTCGCCTACGCAAACAGCCTGCTGGCCAAGGTCCGCAAGATTCCCGGCGTGGCGGACGCGCGCATCCAGCAATCGCCGAACGCGCCGACCTTCAATATCGATGTCGACCGTACCCGCGCGCAATATGTAGGCCTGACCGAGCGCGACGTCACCAATAGCCTCGTCGTCAATCTCGCCGGCTCCTCGCAGGTGGCGCCGACTTACTACCTAAATCCGGATAACGGCGTGTCCTATTCGATCGTGATGCAGACGCCGCAATATCAGATCGACTCGCTCAGCGCGCTGCAGACGCTGCCGATCACCGCGGCCGGCAATGCGCAGTCGCCGATCCTCGGCGGCATCGCCGACATCAAGCGCTCGGCCTCGAGCGCCGTGGTGTCGCAATACGACATTCAGCCCATGGTTCAGATCTTCGCGACGACCTCGGGTCGCGATCTCGGCGCGGTTGCCGCCGATATCCGCCAAGTGATTGCCGACACCGCCAAGGAGGTGCCGAAGGGGTCCTCCGTGGTGCTGCTCGGCCAGGTGCAGACCATGAACAGCGCTTTCGCCGGCCTGCTGTTCGGCTTGCTCGGGGCTGTCGTGCTGATCTACTTCCTGATCGTCGTGAACTTCCAGTCCTGGTCCGATCCGTTCGTGATCATCACGGCGCTGCCGGCCGCGCTCGCCGGTATCGTCTGGATGTTGTTTACGACCGGGACCACGCTGTCGGTTCCCGCGCTCACCGGCGCCATCATGTGCATGGGCGTTGCCACCGCCAACAGCGTGCTCGTGATCTCCTTTGCCCGCGAGCGCTACGCCGAGCTCGGCGATCCCGTCGCGGCTGCGCTCGAAGCCGGCTTCGTCCGGTTCCGCCCGGTGCTGATGACGGCGCTCGCGATGATCATCGGCATGGCGCCGATGGCACTCGGGTTGGGCGAGGGCGGCGAGCAGAACGCGCCACTTGGCCGCGCCGTAATTGGCGGCCTGATCTTTGCAACCTTCGCCACGCTGATGTTTGTTCCCGTGGTGTTCAGCATGGTACACAAGAAACAAGGCGCTACAGTCGCCGGCCCATTGGAGACGTCGCATGTCACCCACTGAACCCCGCTCGCCGGTGTCGCACCGGAAACTGGGCATCTTCGGCGTGGTGGCGCTGATTGCGGCGGGCCTCGTCGTCGGCACCGGCATCCGCGCCCGCGAAGAGCAGGGCTCCAAGCTGAGGGAATGGACCGACGACCAGGCCATTCCGAGCGTGGCGGTGACGCAGCCGAGCGCCAAGGCGCTCAGCGCCACCATCGATCTGCCGGGCCGGCTGGAAGCCTATTACCGCGCCCCGATCTTCGCCCGCGTCTCGGGTTACCTGAAGAGCTGGAGCGCCGACATCGGCGCCCGCGTCAAGGCCGGCCAAGTGATCGCCGAGATCGAGGCGCCTGATCTCGACCAGCAGCTGTTGCAGGCGCGAGCCGACCTGGCCAGCCAGCAGGCCAGCGCGCGGTTGTCGGAAGCGACGCTGAACCGGCGCAAGACGCTGGTCGCCTCCAACTTCGTCTCCGCGCAGGAGATCGACGAGCGCACGGCCGATCTCTCCAACAAGAACGCCGCCGTCAATTCGGGCAAAGCCAATGTCGAGCGGCTGGAAGCGCTGGCCGGCTACAAGAAGATCACCGCGCCCTTCGACGGCGTCGTCACGGCGCGCGACACCGACGTCGGCGCGCTGATCAACGCCGGCGGCGGCTCGGGCCCGGCGATGTTCGTGATATCAGACATCACCAAGCTACGCGTCTATGTCAACGTGCCCCAGAACTACGTGCCGGCGATCAAGATCGGGGCCAAGGCGACGATCACGCTGCCGGAATACCCGAACCGGAATTTCCAGGCGACGGTGGAGGCGTCCTCGCAGGCCGTCGACGTTGCCTCCGGCACCACGCGCATGCAGCTCGGGCTCGACAATTCCTCAGGCGAGCTGATGCCGGGCGGCTATGCCAGCGTGAAGCTGAACCTGCAGCGCGAGTCCGCGCCGCTCAGCATTCCTGCGAGCGCGCTAATCTTCAACGGCAGCGGCCTGCGCGTTGCCACTGTCGGTGCGGACGACAAGGTGCTGTTCAAGCCGGTGACCATCGCCCGCGATCTCGGCCGCGAGATCGAGCTCGCCTCGGGGATCGCAGCCGACGACCGCGTCATCACCGCGCCGCCGGATGGTCTCTCCAACGGCGATCCGGTGCGGGTGGTCGGCGCCAAGGGCAAGCCGGCGACCGCGTCGGAGAAGCAGCCGCCGAAGAGCTGAGGCGGTCTCGTAGGGTGGGCAAAGGCGCACTTGCGCCGTGCCCACGTCTTCTCACCAAACAGGCAGGACGTGGGCACGCTTTGCTTCGCCCACCCTACGAAATCTACGGGATCTACAAGAACTCACGCCACGCGCCACTCCGGCACGCCATCGGCGGCCATCGCGATCTCGCCGAGCGAGCCGACCGGCGTCCGATCCATATTCAGCAGATGCGCCAGCGTCGCGCTGTCGCTCGCCGGTATCCGCGCCAGCGTGCGCCGGTCGTCCGCCGTCCGTAGCATCACCACGCCGTGCTCGGCCTCGCCGCCGCGGCCGTACAGCACGGTAAAGCTCTCGACCTTGCCCTTGCCCGAGGCCTCCGTGACGAACTCCGGCACGGTGCGCTTGTTGCGGTCGGCCTCGCCCTGCACGCTGGTCTCCTGCGCCAGCTCCGCGCGCGGCGGCATCTTCGAGACTACCAGCGCGTGATGCTTGGTGACGAAGCCGCCCTGGCCGTAGAGCAGGCCGAGTTTGGCGCCTTCGCGCAGGCGCCGCACCATCGCGCAGGCCGCATGCGTCATGTAGGTGTTGAGCGGCGCGCCGAAGAAGGTGAGCCCGCCGGTCACGGTCGGCTGCACGTCGGCGGAAAGCCCGAGCGTCCGCCGCGCCATCTTCGGCACGCAGGGGAAGCAGCTATAGAGCTCGATCGCGTCGAACTTTTTGCCGTCGCCGCCGGCGAGATCCATCACCGCTTTCAGCACCGCGTTCTGTGGATGGCTTTCGTAGAACTGGTCGCGCAGCAGATAGTCGCGCGGCTCTTCCGCCGAGGCGCCGCCGAGCGGGTAAACCAGCTTGTCTTCCGCGATGCCGAGCGCGCGCGCCTTGGCAAGGCTGGTGAGCAGCAGCGCGCCGCCCATGTTGACGCTGGGATTGGCGACCATCAGCTTGTTGTAGGGCCAGGCGATCAGGCGGTTGTCGGCCGTCGGCGTCGTGATCTCCTCCGGGGCATAGCGCCGCTTCAGCCAGGCATTGGGATTTTTCGCGGCGGCCTCGGAATAGCGCGACCACAGCGTGCCGGATTCCGCCATCGCCTCGCGCGGCGTCTGGCCCCAATGCGCGGAGGAGGCCGCTTCGTAGAACGGATAGACCGTGACAGGCCGGAACACCCCTAGCTTCACCGCCAGCGGTTTCTGGAACGCCGCGCCGCGCTTGGGCTCCTCGACGTCATGCGCGAACGGCGTCCAGGGCAGCTTGACGCCGGCGCGTTCCGCCTTGGTTGCGGTCGATTGCGCCTCCGCGCCGCAGACGGCCGCCACGGTGCATTCGCCGCGCGCGATGCGCTTGGCCGCCTCGTGAATATAGCGGATCGGGCTCTCGCCGCCGACCGGGCCGTAATAGCAATGCGCCGGCGTGATCCCGAGCCGCTGCGCCAACAGCTGCTCGGGATCACGATAGCGCCAGCTCAGGAAGTTGACGACGTCGAGCGACTGCACCTCGCCGAGCAGCTTTGCGCCGGCATCAGCTTCCGCGCGCCGTAGCGCCTGCTCGAGCAGATCGAGCGGCTCGAGGCCCTCGGTGATCTCCTTCGGGCGGTCGACGATCTCGCCGATGCCGACGATGACGGGAATGCGGTCTTCGGGGGTATTGGTCTTGTCGGTCATGGCCTCAATTCACGATGTCAGTTTGGTCGTCATTGCGAGGAGCGAAGCGACGAAGCAATCCAGAATCTTTCTGCGGCGGCAGCCTGGATTGCTTCGCTGCGCTCGCAATGACGGGGGGGGGACTACCTACTCCGCCACCAGCGCATTCATGTGCTCGACGGCCTCGGCGAACTCTTCCTTGAACTCCTGCACCACGGCGCCGGCGGACTTCACGCTGTCGATCAGACCGACGCCCTGGCCGACGAAATAGCTGACGAGGTCGCGCGCCCTGGCGTTGCCGCTCGCAGCCGCCCGGTCGATCGAGCTGAAGGCATCGCGGCTGATGATGCTTTGCAGCGGCATCGGCAGCGCGCCCGGGCTGTCCGGCGCGCGGTCCCAGGCATCGGTCCAGACCGAGCGGAGCTGCCGGGCCGGCTTGCCGGTGCGGCCCTTGGAGCGCACCGCGTCGCGCGAGGATGCCGCGATCATCTTCTCGCGGAAGATCTCGCTGGTCTCGGACTCGACGGTGGCCAGCCACACCGAGCCGGTCCAGGCCCCGGCCGCGCCCATCGCCATGCAGGCCGCCATCTGCCGTCCGGTCATGATGCCGCCGGCCGCCAGCACCGGCACGTCGCGGATCTCCTTGATCGCCTTGATCACCTCCGGCACCAGCACCATGGTCGAGACCTCGCCGCAATGGCCGCCGGCCTCGGTCCCCTGCACGACGAGGATGTCGACGCCTGCCGCGACCTGGCGCAGCGCGTGCTCCTTGGCGCCGACCAGGGCTGCGACCGGTACGCCATGTGTCTTGCCCATCTCGATCATCGCCTTCGGCGGCACGCCCAGCGCATTGGCGATCAGGCGGATCGGATGATTGAAGGAGACCTCGAGCAACTGCAGCGCCGTCTTGGCGTCGAACGGCTGCGGCTGATCGGCTGCCACCTCCGTGGTCGTCAGCTCGATGTCGTATTTCTTCAGGAGGTTGCGGGTGTAGGCGCGGTGCTCCTGCGGCACGCGCGCCTCCAGGCTCTTCCAGGTGACGTCCTTCTCGCCCGCGGTCGAGATGTTCTCGGGGATCAGCACGTCGACGCCGTAGGGTTTGCCGTCGACGTGATCGTCGATCCATTTCAGCTCGCGCTCGAGCGTGTCGGGCGTGTGCACGGTGGCGCCCAGCACGCCGAAGCCGCCGGCACGGCTGACGGCGGCGACGACGTCGCGGCAATGGCTGAAGGCCAGCAGCGGGAACTCGATGCCCAGCATGTCGCAGATCGGCGATTTCATGGTTCTCTCCCGGCGGCCTTCGCGTTCTCGTTGCTGTCGTGGCAAAGCTGAGCGACGCGAGCCGATTGATGACATGCCGGATTCGGCGAGGCATCTTGTGTGTAGGCGTCGCGCGCCATCCGCGGGCCTCGGCGTCCCTGATGACGCCGTCATTCCGGGGCTCGCGTCAGCGAGAACCCGGAATCCATCTCTCAGAGCATTCCTGGCCGAGGGGCCGAAGGATGGATTCCGGGTTCGCCCTGCGGGCGCCCCGGAATGACGGTGGGGGAAGGCGCCATGACAAAACGTGAAGTTGCCTTGCTCATAATGCGGCGCCTTGCCCTTGCCTTCGGCCGTCCACCGTCTAATTAATGCAGACGCATCTTTTTTCCGCCGGAGCCCCGCATGACCGACGCCCCCGCCTACGTGCCGCCCAAAGTCTGGACCTGGAACAAGGAGAATGGCGGGCAGTTCGCCAGCATCAACCGCCCGATCGCCGGCCCAACCCACGACAAGGAGCTCCCGGTCGGCAAGCATCCGCTCCAGCTCTATTCGCTGGCTACCCCCAACGGGGTGAAGGTCACGGTGATGCTGGAGGAGCTCCTGGCACTCGGCCACAAGGGCGCCGAATACGACGCCTGGCTGATCAAGATCGGCAACGGCGACCAGTTCGGCAGCGGCTTCGTCGACATCAACCCGAACTCGAAAATCCCCGCGCTGATGGACCGTTCCGGTCCCGAGCCGATCCGGGTGTTCGAATCCGGCTCGATCCTGTTCTACCTCGCGGAGAAGTTCGGCGCCTTCCTGCCCAAGGACATCAAGACCCGTACCGAGGCGATGTCCTGGCTGTTCTGGCAGATGGGCAGCGCGCCCTATCTCGGCGGCGGCTTCGGCCATTTTTATGCCTATGCGCCGTTCAAGATCGAATACGCCATCGACCGCTTTGCGATGGAGGTGAAGCGCCAGCTCGACGTGCTCGACCGTCGCCTCGCCGACAACGAATATCTCGCGGGCAAGGAGTATACGATCGCCGACATGGCGGTGTGGCCGTGGTACGGCGCGCTCGCCAAGGGCCTGGTCTATAACGCCGGCGAATTCCTGTCGGTGCAGGACTACAAGAACGTGCAGCGCTGGACCGACCAGATCGCGCAGCGCCCCGCCGTCAAGCGCGGCCGCATGGTCAACCGCGTCTCGGGCGATCCCGCCAGCCAGCTGCACGAGCGGCATGACGCCGG
>RXJC01000651.1:13384-16196 GCA_003963435.1 Bradyrhizobiaceae bacterium
CGGCGACTTCGACACCAAGACCCAGGACAAGATCGCACCGGCGACGTAACTGCGTAGGGCGGATTAGCCGAAGGCGTAATCCGCCATCCCTTGGCGATTGTTTGGCGGATTACGCCCGCGGACTGCGCTTCGCGCAGCCGCGAGCTAATCCGCCCTACGATCAATCCGGCAACATTTCCCCGGAGCCGCCGAGCTCCGCCGGCAGGTCGGCATATTTCGGCAAGCCATCCCTGACCGAGACCATCTTGCTCGCGTAGTTCGCATGCAGGGTCGGCTGGTGCTGGTACCCCTTCAGCAGATTGGCGTAGACGTCGATCAGCCGCATCCGCGGATGCTCGGTCATGACGTGGCCGCCGCAGCGCTTGCAGAACTTTCGATAGGAATGCTCGGTCTTGTTGAACGTCCCGAGCTCCGCCTCGCCCTTGTTGATGCGGACAGCGTCCGACTTCCACAGGCTGAAGGCGTTGATCGGAGCTGCCGACCACGCCTGGCAGTCGCCGCAATGGCAATAGCCCGCAAACATCGGCTTCCCGGTCACCTCGACCTCGACGGCGCCACAGAAGCAGCCGGCGCGATAGCTCGCCTGCGGCTCGGCCTGCGTATCTTCCCCCTCGGCGAGGAGATCGTTGTATTCAGGACTCTTCCGCATGAAATTGCGGATGAAATCGCACTCGACCGAGAGCTTGTGCCCCTGCGCCCGCACCGCATCCAGCGTGGCGCGGCCGAGCTTCGAGCCGATGCCGCGGCCACCGAGCTCCGGCGGCACCTCCGTGTGCACCAGCGTGATCGCGCCCTCGATCTTGCGGTAGGTGACGAAGGCGATCGGCCCGTCGACGTCGAGCTCGAACCGCTCACGTTCTTCATTGTCGCGAAAGGCTTCCGGCATCATCTCGCTCCTGGGTTAGGCTATGTGGTCTTTGCGCCTTCCGCCGCCGGAAACACCACGCGGTCGTCGGTGCGGCAGTAGCGGTCGGCGAACATGCGGCCGATCGGGTGATAACGGTCCATATGCACCCGCATCGCCTTGTCGTCCCACAGCTCGTCGCGAATGTGGAAATGGATTCCTTCGCCCATGATCAGTTTGCGATCGTCGTTGACGTCGATCAGCTTCCAGAGCTTGCACTCCATCGCCCAGGGCGTGTCGGCAAGCCGGGGCACCGCGATTGTCGTCGAGGGCGCAAGCTTGAGGCCGAGATAGTCGGGCTCGCCGATCTCAGGCGGAAAGTCGCCGCTGCTCTCGTGCATCGCCCGCGCCAGCGGCTCGTCGGCGATATTGACCACGAATTCGCCGGTGCGCTGGATGTTGAGGAAGGTGTCCTTGTCCTCACCATTGGGCTTCCGGTTGGCCGCGAACATGCAGAGCGGCGGATCCTCGCAGAAGGCGTTGAAGAAGCTGAACGGCGCTGCGTTGACCACGCCGGTCGGTCCGAGCGTGGTGACCCACGCGATCGGCCGCGGCAGGATGAAGGATGTCAGCACCTTGTAACGCTCGCGTGGCGTCAGCTCGCTGGCGGCGTAGTCCATGGTGGCTCCTGGGCAAGTCGTCATTGCCGGGCTTGACTCGGCAATCCATCAATCCTGAAGAAATGTCGCCTTCGATGGATGCGCGGGTCAAGCCCGCGCATGACGAGTTGAGATCATGCCATGCTCAGCTCGTGGCGTCCCACCACCATCCAGTGCACCTCGTCCGGACCGTCGGCAAAGCGCAGATGCCGCACGTCCTGGTACATCTCGGCGAGGGGGGTCCAGTGCGAGATGCCGGTGGCGCCGTGCATCTGGATCGCCTGGTCGATGATCTTGCAGGCGCGCTCGGGCACCATGGCCTTGACCATGGAGACCCAGACGCGGGCCTCCTTGTTGCCGAGCACGTCCATCGCCTTGGCGGCCTTCAGCACCATCAGCCGCATCGCCTCGATCTCGCAGCGGGCTTGCGCGATGATCTGCATGTTGCCGCCGAGATGGGCGATCTTCTTGCCGAAGGCCTCGCGGGTGAGGCCACGCTGCACCATCAGGTCCAGCGCCTTCTCGGCCTTGCCGATGGTGCGCATGCAGTGGTGGATGCGGCCGGGCCCGAGGCGGAGCTGCGAGATCTCGAAGCCGCGGCCTTCGCCGAGCAGCATGTTCTCCTTCGGTACGCGCACATTGTTGAAGCGCATGTGCATATGGCCGCGCGGGGCGTGGTCCTGGCCGAACACGTACATGGGGCCGAGCACCTCGACGCCGGGCGTGTCGCGCGGCACCAGGATCTGCGACTGCTGCTTGCTCGGCGCCGCATCCGGATTGGTCTTCACCATCACAATGAGGATCTTGCAGCGGGGGTCGCCTACGCCGGAGATGTAGTACTTCTCGCCGTTGATGACCCATTCGTCGCCGACCAACTTGGCCGTGGTCGAGATGTTCTTGGCGTCGGAGGAGGCGACGTTCGGCTCGGTCATGACATAGGCCGAGCGGATCTCGCCGTTGAGCAGCGGCTTCAGCCACTTTTCCTTCTGCTCCTTGGTGCCGACGCGCTCCAGCACCTCCATGTTGCCGGTGTCCGGCGCCGAGCAGTTCATGGTCTCCGAGGCCAGCGGGCTCTTGCCGAGCTCCGAGGCAATGTAGGCGTAATCGAGATTCTTCAGGCCCTGGCCGGTCTCGTCGTCGGGCAGGAAGAAGTTCCAGAGGCCTTCCTGCTTGGCCTTGTTCTTGGCCTTCTCCAGCACCTCGAGCTGCTTCGGCGTGAAGCTCCAGCGGTCCTCCTTGCCTTCGCCGGCCTTGGCGAACTCGATCGACATCGGCTCGACGGTGTCGCGGATGAACTTCTTGACGTGGT
>RXJC01000407.1:0-2691 GCA_003963435.1 Bradyrhizobiaceae bacterium
CTTTGCGCCCTCGCGGCAGCAGCGGCTCGATCCGAGCCCACTCCTCATCGCTAAGCCACCGAACCTGTTTTGCCATCTCAAAGGCTCCTTCCGGAATCCTTGAATCAGCAACTCAGCTCCGACGCTAGACCTTATTGAGTACGGACCCTAGGCCCCCTCACCCAAACCTCACGCCGATCCGCTTCTCCTTGCGCCAGACCACGGTGCAGGCGAGATGCGTTCCGTCGACCGGGATGAACAGGGTGAAGCGCTCGGGGATGCCGACCGGGCTGGTGACGTCGAGCGCCGCGCCGGCGTCGGACAGGTTGCGCACGGTGCAGTCGATCGCGCCGCCGCCGAACTCGATCGTTCCGGCCTTCAGCACGCGATGTCTTGCTTTGTCGCGCCGTTCGTCCATGGGCGCAATTTACACCCAAAGTTGAAACAATCGTTAAGGGCCTGCGCCGCGACGGCACGGCTTGCGCCGGCCGGTATCGCTGTGGGGTGGTGCATGCTCCTACGGCGCCGGCTGGAACGTGTCCGTTCGGGCCATGCGCCAGGCGTCGCGAAAACGCGGGTCCTCGGTGCCTTCGAGCAGCTCGCCCGGACGCAGCGCCGGATAGAGCTGCGCAAAGGATTGCACATGGGTCGTCGACGTCCGTTGGCTGAAATGGATCGGGCGCAGCTGCTGCGGATGCTCGAGGCCGGCGGCGGCGATCAGCTCGGTCAGCGAATGCAAGGTCGCGTGGTGATAATTGTGCACGCGGTCGATCTTGAGCGGCACGTAGAGCGCGCGCGACCGCGTCGGGTCCTGCGTCGCCACGCCTGTCGGGCAGCGGTCGGTGTGGCAGCTCAGCGACTGGATGCAGCCGAGCGAGAACATGAAGCCGCGCGCCGAGTTGCAATAGTCCGCGCCGATCGCCATCGCGCGCGCCATGTCGAAGGCGGTGGCGATCTTGCCGGACGCGCCGATCTTGATGCGGTCGCGGGCGTTGATGCCGACCAGCGCGTTGTGGACGAAATTGACGCCCTCGCGCATCGGCATGCCCAGATGGTCCATGAACTCCAGCGGCGCCGCGCCGGTGCCGCCTTCGTTGCCGTCAACGACGATGAAGTCGGGATAGATGCCGGTCTCCAGCATCGCCTTGCAGATCGCCAGGAATTCCCAGGGATGGCCGATGCACAGCTTGAAGCCGGCCGGCTTGCCGCCCGAGAGGCGCCGCATCTCGGCGATGAACTGCATCATGCCTGTTGGCGTCGAGAAGGCGCGGTGCGAGGCCGGCGAGATGCAGTCCTCGCCCATGGCGACGCCACGGATTTTCGAGATCTCCTCCGAGACTTTTGCCGCCGGCAGCACGCCACCATGGCCGGGCTTGGCGCCCTGGCTGACCTTGAGCTCGACCATCTTGATCTGGTCGTCGCCGGCGACGCGCGCGAACGCCTCGGGATCGAAGGTGCCGTCGAGATGACGGCAGCCGAAATAACCGGAGCCGATCTCCCAGATGATGTCGCCGCCCATCTCACGGTGATAGGGGCTGACGCCGCCCTCGCCGGTGTCATGCGCGAAGCCGCCCTTCCTGGCGCCGGCATTGAGCGCGCGCACCGCGTTGGGGCTGAGCGCGCCAAAACTCATCGCGGAGATGTTGAACACCGAGGCCGAATAGGGCTTTGCACAATCGGGACCGCCGATGGTGATGCGGAATTTCTCCTCCGCATGCGTCTTCGGCGCCACCGAGTGATGCATCCACTCATAGCCCTCGCGGTAGACGTCCTCCTGGGTGCCGAACGGTCGCTTGTCGAGCTCCATCTTGGCGCGCTGATAGACCACCGCGCGGGTGTCGCGCGAGAACGGCATGCCGTCCTTCTCGCTCTCGAAGAAATATTGCCGCATCTCCGGGCGGATCTCTTCGAGCAGGAAGCGGATATGCGCAGAGATCGGGTAGTTGCGCAGCACCGCGTGGCTCTTCTGCAGGAGATCGCGGACGCCGAGCAGCGTCAGCGCGCCGAAGATCAGGATCGGCACCAGCAGGATGTCGAAGATCTTGCGGTCGGCGATGCCGATGCCGATCAACAGCGCGGTGACGACCGCGCAAATCGTCAGCACGATGAAGCGCGGCGAGAACGGCAGCAGCAGGGTCTCCATGATCCCCTCCTCTGCCAGCGGCAAGCGTTTGGGGGATTGCTGCGTCTTGGTGTCGTCGACCACGATTCCCATCCTCTCGCCAGCATGAGGCGGTACCATACGCCCTCGCCTGTCATACGGATATGACGCGGCCCTTGTTTCAGGCTAGCGAATTCGGCCGAGATAAATCAATCAGCCCGATGGGCGGAGTGCGGTGCAGCAAAAGCGGGAGTGGGTCGATCTGGAGCGGACGCCCCGATCGGCGGCCGGTGGGACGCACGCGCTCCCACACATTCAGCTGTCGTCCCGGGCAAGCGTCAGCGCGGACCCGGGACCCATAACCGCAGCATTTTGGGGCTGGGGAAGCTGTCACCTTAAGTCGTCGCATAACCACGGCCTGTGGTTATGGGTCCCAAATCAGCGCGCTTTGGGCGCGCTGGTCCGGGACGACGAGTTGAGTGTGGCGCGCGATTACGCCACTTTTCAACAGAGCTTACCGCTCGACGAACGCCTTCTCGATCACGAAATGGCCGGGCTTGTTGCCGCTGCCCTCGATGAAGTCGCGGCCTTCGAACATCACCTTCAGCTCT